>NZ_JAUFQG010000004.1:1008750-1345000 GCF_030409605.1 Simiduia curdlanivorans | reverse complement strand
GTTTCCAACTCGACCCCAACGGCAAATTAGATCAACTTCGTTACGTTACCAGCCCACTAACCCACGAGCTTTACCGGCGCACCGAATCCGGTTTCAGCGATCAGGTTGTCGAGAAGCAACCGGACGTGATCACCGCTTTTAGAAAAGCCGAAATTAAGAGTTCCCTGTTCCTGGCCGGCCAAGAGGCAGGGATGGAGCCTAGCCTCATCATGGAGCTGGCCAATATTTTCGGCTGGGACGTGGACTTTGCCTTAGATATCAGAGAGGGCGATAGCTTCAGTTTGGTCTACCAAGAGCGCTTCCTCGACGGCGAGAAGTTAGATAACGGCGCCATTTTAGCCGCCGAATTTACCAACCAGGGCAAGACCTTCAAAGCCGTGCGCTACACCAATGAAAACGGCGATTCGCATTTCTTTACTCCCGAGGGCGACAGCATGCGCAAAGAGTTTTTGCGCTCCCCCTTAGACTTCGCCCGCATCAGCTCGCACTTCAACCTAAAGCGTAAGCACCCCGTGCTACACAGCATCCGCGCCCACAAAGGCACTGATTACGCAGCCAGTACCGGCACCCCCATTCGCGCCACTGGCGACGGCAAGGTCATACACGCCAGCCGCAAGGGCGGCTACGGTAACGCCGTCATTCTGCAACACGGCCAAACCTATCGCACCTTGTATGCGCACTTGAGCAAGTTCGCCAAAGGCGTGCGCGCCGGCTCGCGGGTGAGGCAGGGGCAGGTGATCGGCTATGTGGGCTCAACCGGGCTCGCCACCGGACCACACCTGCACTACGAATTTTATGTCAACGGCGCGGTTAGAAACCCAGTAACCGTCGCCCTACCGAAGGCCAATGCCATTGCGCGTGCAGAGCTGCCAAGGTTTCACGCACAAACCGCTACCGCACTTGCCGCACTTGAGAACTTTCAACGCAGCTCGCAAGTCGCCCAGCTCGATAACTAGCAGGCATGAGGGAGTTATTCGTCGGACTCATGTCCGGCACGAGCGCTGACGGTATTGATGCTGCCTTAGTGACCTTTGAGAATAACAAGGCGACTCTTATTGGCGCCCTTAACCAACCGTTCAGCAGGGCACTGCAAACCGGCATCCACAACCTAGCTGACAGCGCCACCTGCTCGCTAGAGCAACTAGGGGCACTCGACGCTCAGCTCGGCCTTGCCTTCGCAGATTGCGCTTTGGCGCTACTCAAGCAACACGAGATACCCGCACATCAAGTCTCAGCTATTGGCAGCCACGGTCAAACCGTGCGCCACCGCCCGCCCTCTATTGATACCAATGGTTTCACCTTGCAAATTGGCGATGCCAATCTCATCGCTGAAAAAACCGGTATCACCACTGTGGCCGATTTTCGCCGGCGCGACATGGCGGCAGGCGGCCAGGGCGCACCGCTCGCACCCGCGTTTCACCACTGGGCTCTGCAAAGCGAGCGCTGTAACCGCGTTGTAGTCAATATCGGCGGCATGAGCAACCTCACCTGGCTACCCAGCACAGGCAGCCCAAACGGCTACGACTTAGGGCCTGGCAACGTGCTGATGGACAGCTGGATACAAGAACACCAAGCCAAGCCATTTGATACCGACGGCAGCTGGGCCGCCTCTGGCACGCTGCATCTTGGCCTTTTAACCGAACTTCTCCAGCATCCATTCCTCAGCCAAGCAGCGCCCAAAAGTACCGGCAGAGAAGCCTTTAACCTCACTTGGCTCAAACGCAAACTGGATACCCTACCTAGTGTCAGCCAGGCAGATGTGCAGGCAACTTTGTGCGAGTTTACCGCCAGAGTGATCAGCGACGCCTGCATGGCACTACCTGGCCAAGAGCTATATATCTGCGGTGGCGGCTCGAAAAACGACACCCTCATGCATGCCATCAAACGCCAATTACCGAGCTGGCAAGTTGAAACTTCAAATACAGCCGGCATCGACGCACAGTGGATGGAAGCCATGGCCTTCGCTTGGCTGGCCCGCGAAACGCTCGCCCGAAGACCCGGCAACTTGTGCTCAGTCACCGGCGCAAAGCGCCCCGCAATTCTCGGCGCGGTCTACTATTAAACGGCTGACGTTAAAACACCTATGACCAACAAGTCACAAATGATCAAATAACGTACATTTTTATCGCGTATAATTCGCACCCGATTTCAACCACGAGCCAGAATACTTTATTTTATGCGCCTATTACGCCCTACCACAGCACTGATTTTCGCCCTTTTTTGCCTCGTCGCCCAGCAGGCTTTCAGCCAATCCCTCGATGCTTTAGCAAAAGAGCGCAAGACCATCAACGCCACTTTAGCTCAACACAAAGAGCGAACCGAATACTTGCGCGATCGGATTGAGCGCGCGAAGGAAGATGTCGCCGCCGCTGATGCGGCTCTCGTGAAACAAGAGGCGAAGTTATCGGAAGCTATTGGTAAAGCGGAAGAAAACCCCGGCGACAGCACTGCGCGCGCAGCCACCCATGCTTCCATACGCTATAACCGCACTGAGGCGAAAACTGAGCGCATGCAAGAGCGATTGGATAGCGCTAAAGAAGAACTGGCCAGTATCCAAGCGCACGAAATTGAATTGAATAAGCGCCTTGCCGAAATCACAATCGAAGAAGCTAGAATTGCCGAAAGTCAACGCAAATCCAAGGCGGTACCGGCTGCTGTTGCAACCACGCCAGCCAAGCCCACCGCCTTGCCGGCGCCGGTAGTGCAAGCGCAAACAACAGCACCGGTGATCACACAACCTGCTACTTGGCCAACACCCACGGAAGAGAGTGCCGCCGACGCCGCCTTTGCCAAGCAAACCCTCAGCGCACTGCAAGCCAAACCTGCAGGCACTGCACCGCTTAATAACGTCAAGCTAAACCACAATCGCGGCCGCGCCACTGAATCACTGGATTACATAGGCGGCAAGCTTTTCAAAGTTACCCTAAAACTGGAAGCGGGCATGTGGGGCTTTAAAATTTACAACGACACCTTTTGGGTAAGTGTCCCGAAAGACAAAGCGGATCAAGACTTCACCTTGATTTACGACGTTAACAGTAAAGCTGCCTTGCACGTTTTTAGGACAAGCTTGCTGAATTAAACTGAGTTAGCTTGCCAATAAAAAGGGAGCTTGAGCTCCCTTTTTTATTGGCAACCGAAATGGCGGTGAAAACTAGATCGAAAAGCTTGAACCACAACCACAGGTACTCGACGCATTCGGGTTCTGCACCACGAATCGAGACCCTTGCAGACCCTCTTCATAGTCCACCTGAGATCCCACCAAATAGGGGTAACTCATGGCATCCACCACGACTTTAATGCCGTCCTTTTCGACGATCGTGTCGTCTTCAGACAACAGCTCTTCAAAGGCAAAGCCATATTGAAAGCCCGAGCAGCCACCACCGGTAACATACACGCGCAACTTCAATTCAGCGTTTCCCTCCTCTTCGATAAGGCTCGCCACCTTGGCCGCTGCGCCGCTAGTGACATTTAGAGCTTGGGGGATAAACACTTCTGGGGCCGACATAACTTCTCCTGCTAACCGCAGCACGCACATATAGTTGCCAAACGGGAGGCCATTATCCAATTACCCCAGTAATTTAGTCAACTATTGTAATGTGCTTAAACTAGCTTAAGCCCACGGTTTTCGTCTCAGATGACACCCTAGGCTTACTCTCTTGAACCGGCTCGACAGTGCCGTAAACGAGACTGCCATTGACCTGCGAGCCTTTCACCATCTCGATCATATGGTAGTGAACATTGCCCTCAACCACCGCTTTGGCGGCCAGCTCGATGTGCTTATTGGAGTGAACATTACCCTTCACCTTGCCATTAATCATCACCAGTGGTGCGGTGATATCGCCTTCCACCCGGCCTTTTTCCCGTACATTCACCTTCGCCTCACCCTTGCCGTCGGCAATAATATTGCCTTTGACCACGCCTTCAATTTCTAGGCTACCGCTAAAGTGAACATCACCGATAATCTCAGTGGACTTGGAGATAAGCGTCGTTCCGCCTGTCAGACTCATAAAATAACCCTGTTAGTTTGCTGGCGCTTCGGCCAGCCAGCCAAATTTCTTTTCAATCGCGGCGGACGAACTACCACGGACCTTAGCAACAATTTCGATACTGTTAGGCTCGAATCCTTCGGGCAACACTAGTTCTCCCTCAACATTTTGAAAGTACTTAAACCCTAACCGAATATTGATATCGTTGACGCTCGAAGACACGTCCTTCAGCGCTAAGCGCATGGGCAATTCACCCTGCCGCCCCACAATGGTAAAGGTCACAGAGCCCGTCAACAGCTGATGATTGGAGGTTAACTGCTGCAGCACTAGCTTGTAATTAAAGTGCCGAGCAACACCGGTTGAAATCACATTCAGCGAGCCAATGGTCAAGCCTTTACTCTCGGCCGAGGGCGACATCAAACCGCGATAGAAACCGATATCCTCTTCCAATTCCGCAATTTTTGCTTTCAGTGCGATGACTTCATTGCGCACATCTTCGCTCGCCGCCTGATCCACTTTTGAACCCAAGCGCAAGTTCGCAACCTCTTGGCGCAAAGTTTCCGCTTCGATTTGTCGCTCTTGTAGTGCGGCCTCGAATTGGTCGCGCTCTTCCAGTGCCTGCTCCTGATAACTCAAGGCCTGGGTTTTACCGTACCAATGCGCGGCATAAACGAAACCTGCAACCAGCAGCAACACGGTTAACCGTATCAAAAACCGATACACAGGCCGATAGGGTTTCACTTCCAAACGATACTGTTTACTGCCCTTAACTGAGGACATCAATACCTCCCTTACAGAGTTGCGCCAACCTTTTTAGGGCAGCAAGGCTGGACTGTTAAGCCCCAGAGTTTCATCAAAGCCAAACATGATATTCATGTTCTGTATGGCCTGACCCGAGGCGCCCTTAGTGAGATTGTCAATGACTGACATCACCACTACCGTATCACGCTGCTGCGGTTGGCATACGGCAATGCGGCACATATTGGAGGATTTGACGCTCCGCGTTTGCGGGTGGCTGCCGGCCGGCATGACATCGACAAAGGGCTCATTAGCATAGCGCTCTTCGTACAGCGCCTGTAAGTCGCCCGCCTTGCCGCGCAAAGTTGCATAGAGTGTTGCGTGAATACCGCGCACAATGGGCAAAAGATGCGGCACAAACGTCAAACTTAACGGCCCAGCGTCTTTGCTAAGTACCGATCTCAAGCCCTGCTCTATTTCTGGCAGATGGCGATGACCAGCGGCAGCATAGGCTTTAAAACTATCGGAAGACTCAGATAGCAAAGCATCAATACTGGCCTGGCGCCCCGCACCACTGGTGCCACTCGCCGCATTGGCAATTAAGCGCGAGGGGTCAACCAAATTATTTTCCAATAGCGGGATAAAACCCAGCTGCGTCGCCGTGGGGTAGCAGCCGGGGCAAGCCACCAACTGGGCATCGGCGATTAGATGCCGGTTAACCTCTGGCAAGCCATAAACCGCCTCGCCAATCAGCTGGGGGCAACCGTGCTCCTTGCCATACCATTTACTCCACAGTGCCGCATCTTTAATGCGGAAGTCAGCGGATAGGTCGACCACGCGCGTGCCTCTGCTCATCAACTCCGGCATCATCGCTTGCGCCACCCCGTGCGGCGTGGCGAAAAAAACCACATCGCACTCACCTAGGGCATCGGCATCTGGTGCGCTAAAGGCTAAATCGTAATGACCGCGAAGGTTGGGGAATAATTGCGCGACGGGTACATTTTCCTCGGCGCGCGAGGTAATAATCTTTACTTCCGCTTTCGGGTGATTGGCCAACAAACGCAGGAGCTCTACGCCCGTATAACCGGTACCGCCGACTATGCCTACTTTAATCACAATGAATTACCGCCTCACCTTGTCAGTTGAATCTCGTATAATATGTGCTGCTTAATCAAATCGAAAGATTGTTTTCACCAAACTGCCCATTGCGCAGTATAGGCCATGCTGCTGATTAGGCTTTTTGGCCTAAGCTTAGCCGTGCTGTGTGAATATTAACCAGCCACTGGGTAACACTGGAACCTCATGTCGCGCAGAACTATTGCTCTCATTCAAAATTGGCTCGACAATTTTCGCTTGCGCTTAGCCTATTCGGATGCGTTGCCACAACTCACGCTGTTAGGCTTGTTGAGTGGTTTGGCCGCTGCAGGGGTCATTATTTTATTCCGCATCGCCATCGACGAACCCTTAGCCTGGCTGCTGCCGCACGGCAACGATGACTTTGAAAGCCTAGACAGCTTCTGGCATGTTGCGCTGCCGGTCATAGGCGGCACAATTCTCGCGATTATGTTCCACCTGTTGCAATCGCGCTACCGCGCTGTCGGCGTCACACACGTGCTCGATCGACTGCACTCACATCAAGGCCACATGTCTTCGCGCAACCTATGGGCGCAATTTTTCGGTGGTTTAATCTGTCTCGCCTCCGGTCAGTCTGTGGGCCGGGAAGGCCCCGCCGTACACATGGGCGCGGCCAGTGCCAGCATCATCGGCCGCTGGTTTAGGCTGCCCAACAACAGCATGCGCACACTCGTTGCCTGCGGCGTGGCAGCGGCGATTTCCGCCTCCTTCAACACCCCCTTAGCCGGCGTTATTTTCGCCATGGAAGTGGTGCTGATGGAATACACCATCATCGGTTTTTTACCCGTTATTCTGGCCTCGGTTTCGGGTGCCATGTTAAGCCAAATATTTTTTGGTCAGGAAATTGCATTTCGCATCCCCGCTATTCAGATGAACAGTTTATGGGAGCTGCCCTACATCGCCTTTGGCGGATTAGTGATCGCTTTTTTTGCCTCAGCCTTTGTCCAAATCATTGTCAAAATTGTACCGCTACAAAAATACCCCGTCGCGTTGCGCCTTTTTATCGCGGGTTTAGTCACCGGCGGCGCGGCCTATTTCGTGCCCGACATCATGGGCATTGGCTACGATACGGTCGATAAGGCGATGCAGGGGAGCTTCGCCATTAACACCCTGTTAATCATTATTTTTACGAAGATGACCATCACCGGTATTGTATTCGGCCTGGGTGTTCCCGGTGGATCTATTGGCCCAACACTGTTTATTGGCGCCTGTATTGGCAGCGTGCTCGGCATCATCGCCAACGCTATTTATCCAGAACTCGCCTCGCAACCGGCATTTTACGTGCTGCTCGGCATGGGCGGCATGATGGCGGCGGTATTGAATGCACCACTGGCGGCGCTACTGGCAATGTTAGAATTAAGCGCTAGCCCAAGCATTATTTTCCCCAGCATGCTTATGATTGTGATCGCCTGCATTACCAGTCGCCTGCTAATTAGCAACAACGGTTTATTTCAAGAAGTGTTAGCGGCGCAAGGCAAGACTGTACAAAGAGGCATGGCCAGCCAAATTTTATCGCGCGTAGGAATTGAAAGCGTCATGGATCGAGATTTTATCAATTGCGATAGACGCAAATATTACGACGAACTGCGCAAGCTATTAGAGCGTCAAACCAACTGGCTACTGATCGATGAAATTGAAGGTAAAAAGTTTTTGATTAAACCGGCCGATGTCGCGCACTATCTAGAACAGGCGCCTATCGAAGAGCTGTCGCTGGAGCGCAAGGTCGATCTACTCAAAATTCCCGCGAAACGCTTGCAACTAACGCCCATTCATTCGCGCGCCAATTTATACGAAGCACAATTATTACTGCAACAAACCGGTGCAGACGCACTCTATGTGAACCGTAGCGGCGCGCCACTGCTTTCATCGGCAACCGGTATTGTGACCAAGCATGCCATCACCAGCCATTATCAACTTTAAATTGAACGCCATTCATAACTTATCAATAGACACGGAGATTCCATGCAACAGGTCGCTTTAACGGAACAACTACACCTCTCGCGCATTGTTTACGGCTGGTGGCGACTCATGTCTTGGGATATGGATACCAAGGCCATCGAACAGCGCCTAGAAGAATGTTTAGCGTTAGGCATTACCAGCCACGATCACGCCGATATTTATGGTGACTATTTGTGCGAAGCGAGCTTCGGCAAAGCCTTAAAAAATAGACCGGACCTTCGGCAAAAAATTCAGCTCATTAGCAAGTGTGGCATCCAACTGGTAAGCCCGCAAAGGCCGCACCATGGGCGTAAAAACTACGACACGACCTACGCCCATATCGTCGCCAGCGCCGAGCAAAGTCTAAAATATCTAAACACTGAGTTTCTCGATCTATTGCTCATTCATCGCCCCGACCCGCTTATGGATGCCGATGACATAGCGCGGGCCTTCGAGCACTTAAAAACATCCGGTAAAGTGGGCGCCTTCGGGGTGTCAAATTTCAGTGTCAGTGAATTTAATTTAGTGCAGAGCCGGCTCAGCTTGCCCTTGGTAACAAACCAAATAGAAGTTTCGGTGCTGCACCACGCTAGTTTTCACGATGGCAGCTTAGATCAAGCTCAGCAACTCAAGCGCGCGCCTATGGCCTGGAGCGCCCTCGCCGGTGGCCGGTTGTTTAGCGGCAACGACGCCCAAGCAAGACAGGTGCGCCAAGCACTCGAGCAAACCGCTACCGATATCGGTGCGGCAAGTATTGATCAAATCGCGCTGGCGTGGCTGCTAAAACACCCCGCGCACATAATGCCCATTGTCGGCAGCCAATCTCTGGCACGCATTAAGGCCGCAAGCGACAGCCTTAACGTCACACTGTCACGGGATCAGTGGTACAACATCTGGGAAGCTGCTGGCGGCGAACTACCTTAATCAACTTGGAGAAGCTCCATGCTTTGGCTAAAAGCGTTTCATATCATCGCGGTCATCTGCTGGTTTGCCGCCCTGTTCTATTTGCCGCGTTTATTTATCTATCACAGCTTAAGTGAAGATCAAGTCAGCCGCGATAGATTCAAACTGATGGAGGCCAAGCTTTACTCTGTCATCGCCTGGCCCAGCATGTTGGTGACTCTGGTATTGGGCTTAGGTTTACTGCATTTCAACCCCAGCTATTATTTAAGTGCCGGCTGGATGCACGCGAAGTTAACCTTGGTATTATTGTGTGTGGCTTATCACTTCGCCTGTCGGCACTACATGCTGCAACTGCGCGAAGAAAGGTGCCAAAAAAGCCATAAATTTTTCAGGGTTTTTAACGAGGCGCCGGTGTTCTTATTGGTGCCCATTGTGATTCTGGTTGTTGTGAAGCCGTTCTAAAAGGCCCTAGCACTAAGCTCAGTTATTCAGGCAACTTTTGAAGGCTGTGTTAGACTCAAAAGATGCCAGAATAACTGAGTTAGGCCGATGGATTCACCTGAAACCCCCGTCATTCTCACCTTCAGCCCACACGACCCCACCGGTTGCGGCGGCCAGAGCGCCGATATTGAGACAGCCGTTAGCCTTGGCTGCCACGCCGCTACCGTTATTACGGCACTTGCTGCGAGAGATACTCGCGAGATTAAAGAGCTGCAGGCGGTAGACGCGGCGCTGATCATCGAGCAAGCGCGGGCACTGCTCGAAGACATGCCAGTCACCGCAATAAAAATTGGCGAGTTAAGCAGTGTCAGCCATTGCGAAGCGATACACAGTATCCTGCTCGACTATCCCCAGATCAAAGTGGTTATCGATGCCAGTGCTCAATCCGCCGGCGTACATCGGCACGGTATTCTGCAGGCCCTACAGACCTTGCTGCTGCCACAAACCACCCTGCTGTGCGCGCGGCAAAGCGATTTACAGCAGCTCGCGCCCGGCGGCGACACCACCGATGCGAAAGCGCAATTACTGCTGGATTTTGGCTGTAAGTCACTGCTTGTATCCCGCTGCCGGCAGAGCCGACAGGCCAGTGTCAACAAGCTCTACCTACCACACACCGAGCACAAAGAGTTTGAGCTACAAGGCTCGGGCAACAAGCTCGAAGGTATCATGGGCGCGAGTGCCACACTGGCTACGGCCGCGGCCGCTTATTTAGCGCATGGCTGCCTGCTCACCGATGCCTGCCATCAAGCGCAGCAATTTGCTTGGCAATCGGTACAACACGCACGCCGAGTTGGCATGGGCAAGCTAGTGCCGAATCGACTTTTTTGGGCCACCGAAAAAGCGCAAAAAAAATCCTACAAGCACTGATATAATTTGCGGCTTTGATCGTTTTAACGGATCGACTATTGCGCCATGAATTAACGGGTCTCTATGCCATTACCCCTGAAGGCGATACCAAAACCCTGCTGAAACAATGCAAGGCCGCCCTAGCAGGCGGCTGTAGGTTGTTACAATATCGCGACAAAATCTCCTCGCCTCGAGATCAGCTAAGGCGCGCCTCGCTTTTGCGCCAATTATGCGATGACTACGACGGCAAGCTTTTTATCAACGATAATCTAGAACTCGCAGCGACAGTGACTGCCGATGGCGTCCACTTGGGTCAAAGCGATACGCCGCTGGCGCAAGCCCGCCGCTTACTCGGGCCAAAGTCAATCATCGGCATCACCTGTCACGGCAGCCTAGCGCTAGCCCAGGCAGCCAACGCGGGCGGCGCCGACTACCTCGCCTTCGGTCGCTTTTTTAGTTCCAACACTAAGCCCACGGCCATAGCCGCCGAACTCAACGTGCTCACCCGAGCGCGCACTCAGTTCGATAAACCCCTGGTGGCCATAGGCGGCATTAATCTGGATAATGCCCGGCAAGTTATTAGCGCCGGCGCCCACATGATCGCCATCTGCGGCGCACTGTTTGAGCAAGCCAACATCGAACAAACTGCGCGGCAATTTTGCCGCTTATTTGAACTATCAACTGAACACGGGATATCGCCATGAGCCGCTCCGAATCACTCTTTCAACAAGCCCAAAAAGTTATTCCAGGCGGCGTTAATTCTCCCGTGCGCGCGTTTCGCGCCGTAGGCGGTACGCCGATTTTTTTTGAAAGCGCCAAGGGTGCTTACCTGATCGACGCCGATGGAAAACGCTATATCGACTATGTGCAATCATGGGGCCCCATGATTTTGGGCCACGCGCACCCAGAGGTATTGGAAGCCGTGATCGAGCGGGCAAAATCTGGCTTGAGTTTCGGCGCCCCCACGGCGCTGGAAACCGAGCTGGCTGAAAAAGTCTGCGCCCTAGTGCCAGGCATGGATCTGGTGCGCTTCGTCAACTCTGGCACCGAGGCCACCATGAGCGCCATTCGTCTCGCTCGCGGTTTCACCGGGCGCGACAAGATCGTCAAATTTGAAGGCTGTTACCACGGTCACTCAGACTCACTACTGGTGAAAGCCGGCTCGGGCGCGCTCACCATGGGAGTACCCAGTTCCCCAGGCGTGCCAGCGGCACTGGCCGACCACACGCTAACACTTACCTACAACGACATTGCCGGGCTCAAAAAAGTCTTTGCCGAAATGGGTCATCAAATTGCCTGTATTATTGTCGAGCCGGTGGCCGGCAACATGAATTGTGTACCACCAGTAACTGGTTTTCTGGAGAGTCTGCGTCAAGTTTGCGATGAGTCTGGCGCGTTGTTAATTATGGACGAAGTGATGACCGGCTTTCGAGTCAGTCACACAGGGGCACAGGGCCACTATGGCGTCACCGGTGATTTAATCACGCTGGGCAAAGTCATCGGGGGTGGTATGCCGGTAGGCGCTTTCGGCGGCCGGCGCGAAGTGATGGAAAAAATTGCACCTTTAGGGCCGGTTTACCAAGCTGGCACCCTATCGGGTAACCCCGTCGCCATGGCGGCCGGAATAAAAAATTTGGAGCTCATCTCTAAGCCCAATTTTTACCCGCCCATTGTCGAGCGCACAAGCGCTTTGGTAACCGGCCTGCAAGCGGCGGCTGACGCCGCTAACATTCCCTTCACCACCAATCACGTGGGCACCATGTTCGGCTTTTTCTTTACCAAGGAAAAGAAAGTCGAAAATTTTGCCCAGGTCATGGCCTGTGACAACGATCGCTTTAATCGCTTCTACCATGGCATGTTAGCTGAGGGCATTTATCTCGCGCCCGCCTCCTACGAGGCTGGCTTTATGTCGGCAGCGCACACGGATGCTGACATCGACGCGACCATAGAGGCTGCCAAACGCGTTTTTGCGAGCCTTTAAACGGTGAAGTTCAAAGCTCGCTGGCTGGAGATGTTGGTGCTATTTGCGCTAGTCCCGCTAGCGGGGCTTGGCGCGCAACATTATCTACACACTTTTCTACTACCAACCTTAATCGCCATCGCGGTGCTGTGCCTGTGGTTGATTTTACAAGACCCGGGTTTTAAACGCTTTCGGCTGGTTAATGGTGCCAACCTAAGCAAGGCTTTGTGGCGCAGGCGACCAGCATTTATTGCGGGCTTATGTGTAAGCGGTATTTTATTCTTCAGTTTTTCCGATACCCGCTGGTTTCACTTGCCAACACAAGAAACCGAGCGCTGGTTAGTGCTGCTCGTCGTTTACCCGCTCTGCTCAGTGATTCCACAAGAGCTTATATACCGCACCTTTTTTTTCCATCGCTACAAAAAAATCATCCCAAAAAAAAGAACCAGGGCTTGGCTCTCAGCCATTTTTTTCGCCTGGGCACACGTTATTTATGGCAATTGGATAGCGGTCGGGGTGGCATTCGGCGGCGGCTTACTCTTTGCCTTTACCTATGCAAAGAGTCGCTCAACATTGGCCTGTGTTATCGAACACAGTATTTGGGGCTTATGGCTATTCAGTTTTGGCTTGGGGCAGTATATCGACAGCGGCCGGTTATGAGCGGCGCAATCGGCTAAGAATTAATTCGATCACCGCCAAGCCTTCATTAGACACGTCGATGATTTGACAGCCGGCCCAGTGCCGCGACTCATCCTCGACCTCGGACGATTTGACCCAGAGACAATCTACAGCCAGCATAAGCTCACCCGTATCCACCAGGCTTTGCGGCAAGGTAAGTCGCAGTGAATAAAGCTTTTCTTCCACCAGCGCTGAATCGGATAACAACATCAGCCCTTGGGCGTGAATATTGGCTAAGCGGCCAAGATGCTCATCGGACTGAGCATCCCAGACATCAATGCTGGCATTCAGTTCATGCCGAGTGAGATGCCGCTTATTATTCTGCATTCGCTGTGTCGCCCTCAGCAGCTTTCGAATTTAGACTATGAAAAATATTTTCCAAGGCGCGCTCAAAGAAAGGTTTAGTCGAGCCAGCAATAACCTTGGCGGCGCCACTCAGCATTTCGCGCGCCAACTCTAAGCCCGACTTCATAGCAACCTTTTTACCCATCTGATCGACCAGCATGTAATGCAGGGTTTTGGAGTTATACCAAGCCACCTTCAGACGCTTGCCGCCCTCGAGTTCAAACCAGGTGCCGAATTCGATCATCTTCAAGTTCTCTACCATACGCTCTTCTTCCGGCGTGGCTTTATCCTTGCCGAAATCTGTATGACCGGCCTTTTCTGCCGCCATGGTTTCCAGCTTGTCGCGCATCGGCGCGGGGGCGGCTTCAACGCGCTTACTTTGCAGCGCCATTTTTTGCAGAGAAACTAAGGCTTCAATCAACTTCTTGCCCTTGGCTTGATCGTAGCCAATGGTTTCAAAACCGGTTTCAATGACATCCAGCAAGCTGTCGTGCAAATCCATTTGCCGCGCGCGATCGGTGCTGGCTTCCTTCGGCAAAATACTCCACAAAATGTCGTCAACGGCCGTGAGTGCACGAGTCCAACTTTCCGACTCATCACCGTAGCGAAGCAGGACAAAGGCCAAGTAATCAGACCAAGGCTGCAGCAATAATAACAACACCGCCGAGGGTAATTCCAAGCCGTCGGTGCGGGCCCGAATCTCTTGGTTAACGCGAATTTTAACTTCGCGCAGTTTTTCTTCGCCTTGCACTTTTTCAGTGGCGCGGCGTTCCATCAATTCTTGTCGACGGGCAATTTTCTTGGTGTAAGAACTAAACTCTAAGAGCAACTCGGCGAACAGCCGCACATCGTTTTTAAACTCTTCCAAGACGCGCGAAACAATGGCTTTAATTTTCGGGTAGATTTCGTATTGCGAGCTACCGTCATTTGATACCCACTGTGTACCCGCCTCGGCCATATTGTTTAACAGCAAGCGCGCCGGATGCTCGGTCTCTTCAAAAAAATCTTTGTCGATAAATGCCAACTTTAAAAACGGCGTATGCAAATAACTCAACAGCGCTTTAACTGAATCGGGCAGGTTGTCATCGGAGAGCATGTATTCAAACAGCATGCCCACCAAATCAATGGTGTGCATGTCCTTGCCATCCACTTCACCATCTTCGCTTTGCTCGCGCAACTTTTGCGTCAGGTCGCGCTCAACCTGAGCAATCATAGCGGGTTGCATAGGTGCGACGGCGCCGTCGTCGGCATGCATAAACTGCCGGGTAACCGCGGTGGCCTGCGTCTGTAAATTTTGTAGCGCACTGACTAGTTGATGGTTTGAATAAACTACTGCCTGACGCACCGCTGCACCCTGCGTGGCTTGGCCTTGCATCGGGCTCGCGCCCTGCGAAGGAGCGCCCTGCATCGGAACACCCTGCATTGGTTGTTGCGCATAGCCTTGAGGGGCGCCATGGTGTGGCACGCCCAATTGATTTTGCAGGCCGCGAATGGCCCCCACTAAGCCAGCCTGATATTGTTGGGTCGGTAAGCTTGGGTCTGGCGCTTGCGCCGGGCCATGGGACACGGGCGAGGTAAAGCCTGGGATGCGCCCCATATTTGGCGCTACCGGTTGCCCTGTTACCTCAGGCGCTAAGCTTTGCGCTATGGCTTCATCGGCCACGCCATCAAAGGATTCCTCATAATCCGCAGGCGCGGCGCCGGCACCGACCGAACCGCCAGCGCTTGCATTTGTGGCACCGGGGCATAGCGCAAATTCGGTAGCACGCCGGAATCAATAAAATAACTGTTCACCTCACCCATCAAATCCACGAGACGGGAATAAAATGTAAATCAAATTGCTTGTAGGCGAGAATTTTTGCTTTGGTATTTAGCTCCAGCTTGCGCAGTGCCTTGCGCAACGACTCACAAAACTGCACGGGGCTTATGGGGTTACCTTTGTCTTCAACTTTGTCGCCGCCGTTGAGCATGGCAAAGCGTTGATTTAGCGCCCACATGGCCTCAGATACTTGCGCGTCGGCGCGTCGAGTAATAGAGGCTATAGCGATAGTTTCTTCCAAGTCGGCATTTTCGACCAGAGACAGCATGTCGCCATTGTATTTTTCCTCACCGGTTTCGGTGCTTAGGGTTTTATTTTTAAACTTAATAAACCCCTCACCCAAATAGCCGCAAAAATAGCGCTCTAACACTTCCTGCTTTTCGTTGAATTCACGCAAAATTTCATTTGCTTTCGAACGCTCTTGATCAGTTTTTGCTTCGCTGACCAAACCATTCAACGCTTCTGAGAATTGCTTCATGAATTCCACGAGCTGATTTTTGCTCGCTTCGACAACGATTTTTTGGCAGGCCTTCAAGCGTTCAATAACGCTGGCCTCTGCCGATGTGGTAGTGGTTGACTTGCCAGTTGTGGTTGATTTACCCGATACGGTCATAAGATGTTTTCTTGTGGATGACGTCCATGCTTAGCAGCCCATAGGCCAAGTGTAGTCAAGAATCGGCTCGACCAACACTTACACATCGCTATGACTTCGCTGCTGCCAAATGTTGTGATTATTCTACTTAACGTGGGTCACTAAAACTGCACGTTTGTCCATGTTATCACTCAGGCAGACCAACGCCTAGGCCTCAGTCTGGCTCGGCCAGCGCTTGCAGCGCGGGCTTCAGCTCCGGTCGAGCGCTCACGTAGCGCAGCCCGAGCCGGGCAAAACTCACCGCCTGCGCGGGCAAATCCAAGCCATAATAACCTTGCGCCAGTAGCAGGTAGAGTTCCGGTGCGTAGCGATCCATACGCAAGCCGCGCTCGGCTAGATCAATAGTGCGCTGATAACTACCGGCTTGGTAAGCCGCTTGTGCTTGGCCGATCAAGCGCAATAGCGCCTCTGAACGGGTCGGGACTTCAGAGCTGGAGCTCGCCGGTGTGGCTGTATCGGCTTTATCTGGCTTAGGCGCCTCTATCTGGCTAGCGCAACCCACCAAAAGCACCGGCAGGAGAGCAAGCAAAATTCTCAAGACACGGGCGTTAACGATTACTGCCATAGGTTTTTCCACCAAAAATTTTATCGGGTTCTCAACATAGGCGCAGGGGGCCCGGCCTTCCGGCTCCCTGCCGGCACTGAAGGGAACCCAGCGGGCATGCTGACAATTCTCGGCGCTGGCGCGCCCGGATGGACCATCGACCCAGTGGAAAGCTATCCCCTCCGGCGCCGGCGCATTCAAGCTCTGGGTGTCGATATTGGCCATAATATTAGCCCAAATGGGTAGCGCGCCCGTGGCACCGGTCAGAGGCGTGGTGCCGTTGTCGTCCCGACCGACCCAAGCAACTGCCACGTGGTCGGCACTAAAACCGGCAAACCAACTGTCGCGCTGATCGTTGGTCGTACCGGTTTTACCCGCCACATCCAGCTCCGCCGGCAAGTATTGATAGGCACCCTTGCCCGTACCCTCGCGCATCACCGCGCGCAGGCCGTATTGCAACTGATAGACCGCAGCCGGCGAAAAACGTGGCTCTACCGCCAAGGCGTAGCGGTTTAACGGTTTACCTTCGCGGGTGGTGACATCGCGGATAGCGCGCAGCGGCGAATAAAAGCCGTCTGCGGCCAAGGTATGGTATTGCTCGGCCACATCAATGGGCGTCATGTTGACGGCGCCGAGCAACATAGCCGGCACCCGCGGCACCTCAGCAGCACCGCCCAATTGGCTTAGCGCGCTCGCCACTCGACTCAAGCCAAGCTGCATGCCTAAACGCGCGGTGGCCTGATTGTAGGAGTGCGCTAGGGCTTCAACTAGGGGCACTTCGCCGTGACTTTGATGCGAGTAATTGCGCGGCGCCCATTCGCCATCCGGGCCCGCTACACGCACCGGCGAATCGCTGATCAAGGTCGACAATTGATAGCTCTGTGGCTGCGATAGCGCCGCCAGAAAAACCGCCGGTTTGGCCAGCGAGCCAATCTGGCGATGGGCATCGAGTGCGCGGTTGAATCCAGCAACCGAGGGCTTGCGATCGCCGGCCAGAGCCAGTACTTCCGCAGTGCCAACCTGCACCACAATCGCCGCCCCCTGCAGGCCGTTAGCCGCTAATTTATAATCCGCTTCAATACGCTTGAGCTGATTGGCCAGCTGCTGCTCCACTTGGCTTTGCACGCGAACATCGAGAGTGGTAAAAATCCTCAAGCCCTCGGACTGCAAATCGGCGCTGTCGTAATCGCGTTTCAATTGGCGCTTTACAAGATCGAGAAAATTGGCATAGCGGGTCACCGGCTCGCTGTTTTGCTTGCTGATGCGCAGTGGCCGCGCCACATTGTGCTGGTATTGTTGGGCGCTGATCAGACCCGTGTCGCGCATCACACCCAGCACCAAATCTCGACGCGCCTTAGCCCGCTCGGGCGAGCGCCAAGGGTTGTAGTAGGAAGCGCCTTTCACCAGCCCGACCAGCAGTGCGATTTGGTCTGTGCCCAACTCGGCAAGGGGTTTGCGAAAATAATGCAGCGACGCCAAGGCAAAACCATTGATAGATTTCGCCCCCTGCTGACCGAGGTAAACCTCATTGAGGTAAGTTTCCAAAATTTCGGCCTTGCTGTAGTGCAGCTCCAACAGCAGCGCCATCACCGCCTCTAAGCCCTTGCGTGTGAGGCTTCGCTCATTGGTCAAATAAAAATTTTTCACCAATTGCTGGGTTAAGGTGCTGCCGCCTTGCGCGACGCCACCGGCTTGGATATTGGCCACCAGCGCGCGGGCAATGGCGCGAAAGGAAATGCCTTGGTGATCGAGAAAGTGCTTATCTTCTACGGCTATCAGCGTTTCGCCCAGCAAGGGTGGAATATCGGCTAGCTTAACCAGTTCGCGGTCTTCTAAGTGCGCGGGAAAAATGCCGCCAATTTGCTCCGGCTCTAGGCGCATGACATCGTCTGGGCCAGATTGCGGCTTGAGAAAATCAACCCGGCCATGGCGCAAGCGCAATTGCCAAATCTCTGCAGCCTCTTTGCGATCCCAAAAATCAAAGCCCCGGGTCGCGATAACATAATTCGCCACTCCGCCTTGCTGAACCCGTTCAAACTGACCCGAGCCAGAAATTTTTACCACCGGCTGATAACCTAAACGCTTCAATTGCGCTTCCAGCAGCTCGGGTGACATTCTCGCTTGGTCGTATAGCTCCAAGGGTTGGGCATAAACGCGCGCCGGCAGCGCCCATTTCTTGCCTTCAAATTTAAGCCGAACTTGGCGATCGATGATCACCAGTGCCACTAACCCGAGCACCGCCGCGAGCAGTGTGAAATTGCGAATCCATGGCCACCAGCGTCGGCCAGCCTTGGCCGCAGGTCTTTTTTTGCGCGTTGCTTTCTTCGCCATGTGCAGGAATAAATCTATAGGACCTAAATGATTGCGCAGTGTAACCAGTGAGGCGCAAAAGATCAGCATTAGACTTCGCGGCATTGGCCTAGGATAATGGCGGTTTTTTGGACAGAGCCTGTACATGACACATTTTGATATTTACGGCATTGGCGCCGCCTTGGTCGACACTGAAATCCAAGCCAGCGATCAACAATTGCAAGATTGGGGCATAGAGAAGGGCGTCATGACCCTAGTGGACGAGGCTCGCCAAAACGAACTCTTGGCAGCCATGGGCGAGCACCTTTTGGGCGCAGCCCGCGCCAGCGGCGGCTCGGCGGCAAACACCATCATTGGCGCCAGCTACTTAGGCGCAGCCTGCGCCTACGCCTGCCGCGTCGCCGACGACGATAATGGCCACTTCTATTTGCGCGACATGAAAGATGCCGGCGTGCATATTCCGCAAGGTGCCAACACCCAACTGCCCGAGGGCGTCAGCGGCAAATGCTTGGTGATAATTACCCCCGACGCCGAGCGCACCATGAACACCTTTCTGGGTGCGAGCGAAAAATTAAGCACCGAAGACATCGATATCGAGGCGCTAAAACAGGCGCGCTACGTCTATATTGAAGGCTACCTCGTCACCTCTGAAACCGGTAGACCCGCGGCCATTCATGCGCGGCAAACGGCCGAACAGGCCGGCGTGAAAACAGCCCTTAGCTTAAGCGACCCAGCCATGGTGAAATTTTTCCGGGCCGGGCTAGCCGACATGATCGGCGAAAAAGTCGATTTACTGTTTTGCAATCTTGAAGAAGCCCTGGGCTTTACCGAAACCAACACGATTGCCGCCGCAACGCAGGCACTCAAACAATACGCGCGCGCCTTTGCCATTACCCTCGGCGCCGAGGGCGCGCTGCTGTTCGACGGCGAAAAAGACATAAAGGTGGCTGGGCATCCGGCTAAGGCCATAGACACCAACGGTGCTGGCGACATGTTTGCCGGTGCGTTTTTGTTTGGCTTGAGTCAGAACTGGTCCTTTGAAAAAGCCGGCGACTTGGCCAATAAAGCGGCCGCGCAAGTGGTCAGCCAATACGGCCCGAGGTTGACGGCAAGCCAGTACCGCGCACTGCTGTAGGGCTCTATAGCGCCAGGGTTATGACTTGATCAACGCCAGCATGGGTGCTGGCTCGGCAAAGTAATAACCCTGCGCATAATCCACACCTATCTCTTCCAGCAGCGCCAATACGTCGCTATTTTCAACAAATTCCGCAACGGTTTTTAGGCCCATAACCTTGGCCAAATGATTAATGCTGCTGACCATGGCGAAATCAATCGAGCCGGGGGTCATGGCCTTCACGAAACTGCCGTCAATTTTAAGATAATCCACCGGCAAACCTTTTAGGTAAGCGAAAGACGACAGGCCGCTGCCAAAGTCATCGAGATAAAACTTGCAACCCAAAGCTTTTAAACTGTTCATCAGTTTCAAAGCCGCGCGCAAATTCCCCACCGCCGCAGTTTCGGTAATTTCAAAGTGCAGGCGGCTCGCATTGATGCCGCTGTTTTCAACCTCGCTTAAGACAAAATTGGCAAAGGAATCATCGCTAATCGTAGTACCGGAAATATTGACTGCAAAACTGTGCGGGCTATCGGGTGTTTGCGCGATAAAGTCGATAACCTTCAACAACACGGTGCGATCTATTTCATCCATCAATCCATAGCGCTCAGCTGCCGGTAAAAACTGCCCAGGAGGAATAATCTTGTCGCCTTCGCGCATTCTCACCAGCACTTCAAAATGGTTCGCATCACCAGGGGTGGCGACACTGATCACGGGCTGGACATACATCACCAGTCTATCTTCAGCCAGCGCTGCGGTAATTTTCGAGACCCAGTGCATTTCGTTTCGACGCCGCTCAACGGTTGCCGAATTTAAATTGCTGTGTAAATGAATGCGATTGCGGCCAATTTCTTTGGCGGCCTCACAGGCGGCGGTAGCCGCGGCCAGCGCCTGCCCCTCGGCATCCGTATCTATGTCGATAGCCATAGCGCCGACACAAATCGCAACCTTTATGGCTCGCCCCTGCCAGCTAAAATCCAATTGCTGAGCGGCCTGAACCAATAACTCTGCCACCCGCTGAGTACCCGCCAAGGTGGCGCCTCGCAGCAGTACACCAAACTCATCGCTACCAATGCGGGCCAATAAATCCTGACTTCTCAGGGATTTACTAAACGCCTCTGCCAAACACACTAACAGTGCATCGCCCGCGCCCTGACCGCAGGTATCGTTAATGACGCGAAACTGGTAAATGTCGATAACCAGCAGCCCATGGCCGCCAGCGCCCACTTTTGCGCGCGCGACTTCGCGCGCCAACTCGGCTTCAAAGTGCTCCCGGTTGGGGAGCTGGGTCAAGCCGTCGTGGGTGGCCTGCCAGTTCATGCGCGCCGATACACGCCGGCTTTGACTGGCATCCCTAAACACCAGAACGCAACCGGCGATATCGCGCTGGCTATTGCGAAACGGCGATGCAACTGCAGAAATCATCACCGGCGCCTCGCCGCTAACGAATAAACACGCGTTTTCGGCGGAATTACACAGCCGGCCTCGGCGCAAAGCATCGGTGACGAGACAGGGTAGAGGCCGATGGCTGTCGCCATCAAACAAGGTAAATAGCTGGCACAGCTCGACGCCAACCGCGCTATGAGCCGATACTTTTAACAGACTGCGCGCCGTTGGGTTCAAGGTTTCTATGCGGCCCTCGGAGTCGGTGACAATCACCGCATCGGTAACTGAAAACAGGGCTACCTGGAACTGCTCTTTTAAGGCTACAAGCTCGGAGCGGAAGGGTTGAGACAAACTCGCATCTTTTAGCAGCAAGGTCACCTCATCGCCGAGCGGTGCTGTGGCAACCCACTGCAAAGCCAGCGGTTGGCCCGCGGCGTTAGTGCCACGCAGCATCACACCGCCCTCCCGATAGAACATCGCCAACAGCGATGCAAAGGCTTGCTCAGGTCTATCACCCTCTTCCCGGCCTAATAACGACAGCAGCGAGCGACCCAGTAGTGGCTCTGACAGGTTTTTAATACCGGAGAAGATTTTTCGCCCTGCGGCGTTAATGGCAACTAAGGCACCGCGCCGATCCAACGTCAACACGCAATCGCTCGAGTGAGCGAGCAGTTCATGCTCACCAATCACTTCGTCATTAAGGGGTATAGCCGTGGGCTTCAAATACTCATTCCTGCGCAAACCTGAGGGTCAATTTAGTAAGTATAGAAATAGATCTTTAAATTGCTTAGATCAGATTCAACTGAATAGATGTAAAAACCCAAGGCATTTAGAGCAAATTGCTCACACTGTCACAATAAGCGAATCTGATGTTCAATTAAACTCGAAAATGAATAGCCAAAAAACGGCAAAATAGCGTCAGCCACCGGCTGCAACTGCCGATCCAGGTAATGTTGATAATCGATGGCAGATGTTCTCGTCGCCTTGGGTTCCGGGCCATTGGTGGTGATGAAATATTCCACCCACTCACCGCGTTTTGGCGTCAAACCCACCTGAGCCAATTTATGCGCCGCCTGCACATGGGGCGGTCGGCTTTTTGCGTAATCCTCAAGCTTGCGGCGCAAGCGCTTACGATACACCAGCTGCTCATCCTTTGCGCCGGCGCGAAGAGCCGCCACTAGCTCGACAATCCATTGATCCACCGCTTCACCATGAAATAATCGCCAGTAGAGCTCAGTTTGAAAGTCTCGCGCCAAGCGCGTCCAATCGGTGCGCACACTCTCTAAGCCCTTGAAGATTAACTCGTCTGCGCCGCGTTGATTGGTAATAATGCCCGCGTAGCGCTTCTTGCTACCGGCTTCAGAGCCACGAATGGTCGGCATGAAAAATCGCTTAAAATGGGTTTCGAATTCCACCTCCAAAGCACTGTTGAGCTGGTGCTCGGTGCGGATGGTTTGCGCCCACCACAAATTGAGCCCGGCCGCTAAACTCTGCCCCAGCTCCTCCGGGTTCATCGTGGTCGCCGCGTCTCCAGCCCAGACAAATAATGAATCGGTGTCGCCATAAATAACCGCAAAACCCTGCGCCTCTATCCATTGCTTCGAGCGCTGAATAATTTCGTGGCCACGCAAGGTAATAGAGCTGCATACGCGCGGATCGAAAAAGCGGCAGCCCTCCGAACCCAAGACGCCATAGAAGGAATTCATGATGATTTTTATGGCGTAAGACAGGGGTTGGTTCTTTTCCGCCTTAGCGCTATCCCGTGCAGACCAAAGCTTTTCGATAATGCCGGGCAGCAAATGCCCCTCTCGGGCAAAAAATGCCTCGTTAAAGCCTTGCACAACTTGCGCCTTTTTTAGGCCGCTATTTTTAGCCCGCCAGTAACCGCAGGGGTCGATAAGAAAACTGCGAATGATAGACGGGTACAGGCTTTTAAAATCCAGCACTAACACATCGCTATACAGGCCGGGGGTGGAGTCCATCACATAGCCGCCAGGGCTAATCACATCGGATTCAATTTCACCTAAATTCGGCGCGACAAAACCAGCTCGGTGCAGCAAGGGCAGATAGGCGTATTCAAATGCCGCCACTGAACCACCGATGCGATCCAGCGGTAAACCAGTCAAACGGGCGCGGGCAATGGCGAAATCCAGAAGATTTAATTTTGCAAATATGTCGCTCACCAGCTGGCAATCTTGCAAGTTATATCGTGCCAACGCAGTTTTATCCTCATTAAACAAGCGCGTAATTTCGGCACCGCCATCGCTGCCGGCAATCAGTTTTCCGGTACCCAAAACAGACTCGGAGACTTGCTGCAAACTGTAACTATCAAAACTAAACGCGGCCGCCTTAACCAAATCGATACCGTCTAACGCCACCCGGCCGGCGATATGAATGTAGCGCCTTTCGCTATCCGGTTCTTCGCGCCAGCGCGGCGTGGAGCCGTCTCGACCGATATTAAATTTTATCGACTGCTGATCACAGAAACGTTGCAACATCCAAAGATCAAAGCCGATAACATTCCAGCCGATTAAAATGTCTGGATCGAGTAAACGAACCGCGCGTAAAAATTTATCCAAGCATTCGCGCGCACTCGCGCAGGCGATTAGGTCCAATTCATCGCCAGCTAGGTGCTGATCCTCGCTGGCGCCAACCATATACACTCGTCGTACGGCCGGCCCCTGCAGTGCGATAGAAAACAACTGTAAGCCATCCATAGAGGTTTCAATATCGATGGACAGCACCTTGAGGTTAACCTCGGCAATAGCTGCCGGCTTTATCTGTTTTGGCGCGATAAAACCCCGACTCACGGGGCCCGGTTGGTAGGCGATATCGGCGGTGATAAACCGCTCCATCAAATACCGATCGGCTGGGCGAATATCTGATTCCCAGGTCGTAATACCCGCGTCGCTCAACAAGCTAACGGCGTTGCGCTGTAGCACGTGACTGCGACTATAAAGTGCACTCACGGCCAAACCTTGGTGATTGGTTAAGTTCAACGCTTGCGCGCGCCAGCCACTGTGTTTTGCCAACACCTTGGCCAGTAGCGCGTGATCGGATTGTAGAAAAAAGCAGACACTTTCTTGGTTGGTTACACGCAGTGCTTTACTGCCCTGCGATGTTGCCAACCAAAACTCCAGCGCCAAGCCCGAGCGGGCGTCGCGCCAATCGCGGGTGAGCAGAAAGCCTTGGTTTACTGTCACCCGTCAACCTCTACAACGCACTTAGCCCTGGGAGAGCAACTCGCGTAAATCAATAATGGCGGCATTGGCACGCGACACATAGTTGGCCATCACCAAAGAGTGGTTCGCCAACATTCCAAAGCCTGTGCCATTAAGAATCAGCGGGCTATGCAAGGGCTCTTGGGTGGCCTCCAACTCGCGAATTATTTGCTGCAAGCTCACCAGAGCATTTTTATTCTGGAGCACATCGGCAAAATCCACTTCCACCGCTTTTAACATATGCATCAGTGCCCAGGAGGTGCCTCTGGCCTCGTAAAAAACGTTGTCAATTTCCCACCAAGAGGTTTTAACCATCTGCTCTCGCGGTGTCGCCGTAGATTTCTTTGCCGCTGCCTCGCCAGCGAGATCAGTGTTCACCCGATTTTGTTCGACACTGGCGGAAAGGCGCTGGGACAAACTACCCAGCCTCGACTCCACCGTGCGCAACCAATAATTTAAGTTATCGGCGCGCGCGTAAAATTGGGCATCTTGCTCATTGTCATCTACCAAGCGCGTGAGATAGGCGTTCAACAATTTAATACCGGCGCGATATTCAGATTCAGATGACGGCAACACCCAGCTGTTGTGATTAAAATTAAAGCGCGGTTCGGCGAGGGCCAAATCTTTATCCTCGCGCGACTGAGACTGAGAGCGACTAAGCACTTCGCGCATCGCCTTGCTTAAATCGCGCACTTGAATAAGCACGCCGTACTCCCAGCTGGGCTGGTTGTCCATCCAAACACTCGGCGGCATGATATCGTTACTAAGATAGCCACCCGGCTTATCGAGCAGGGTTTCAGCGATATGAATAAGTGCCGCCGTGGTTACCGTACCGACCACTGGCTTATCGCCGTGTACAGGCACGCGCAGCATGGCATTTTGCTTCACCGAAAATGCATCCGGTTCTTGATCCCAATAGAAGCCTAAGCCCGCAATTGCGAGTAACAAAATGAGCAGGGCAATTGCCATCCAGCGCCACATAACATTCCCCTCGGCTAAATCCGCTTTAACATCCGCACCGTAATCACTCATGTTGCGCTTGTTTTTTAGCCACAAGCGTTTAATACCGTTCCATGCCATGCGCTGTTATCTCCCGAAGTTTTCGCTAGTGGTGATGTTGATGCTCGCCGGCCTGATGGGGGTTTACGACTTTCGCAACCGCCGCTACTTGCTCGCCATTGCTGAAGTGAAATTCTACTGCAAGGTCGGTGCCGGCCTTTAGCGGGGCTTTTAATTGAAACAACATGACATGAAAGCCCCCTGGTGCCAACGCCACCGTCGCCCGAGCCCCTATGTCAATCGCATCCACACGACGCATTTGCATCATGCCGTCCTGCTCATTGTGCGTGTGCAGCTCCGCCTTATCGACGCCCTCAACCACCACCTTGACCAACTCGGTGGGCTTGCGCGTGGTGTTATAGAGGGTGGCAAACAGCGCCGAGGTGTTAGTGCCGGGGATAGACTCTTTCGCCCACGCCTCTGTCACCTGTATTTCGGCAACGGCGACCTGGGTAAAAAACGCCAGCAGCGCAAACATAAAACCGTTTTTCATCTTCTTCTCCTATCAATCAATCGCTAGGGCAATTCAGCCGCTGGCCGGCCTAAATAATAGCCCTGTGCGCCATCCAGTCCGAGCGCCTTTACTTGCAGCCACTCCTGCTCCGTTTCCACGCCCTCGGCCAGTAACATCATATCGCAACTGTGTGCTATCTGAGCCAATGATTTGACGAAGAACTGATTATCCTGGCGATTATGTAAATGAGTGATGAAACTGCGATCAATTTTTAAACTGTGTAGCGGCAGGCTTTGCAGATAGTTAAAGGCTTTACCTGTAACGCCAAAATGATCCAATGACACCTTAGCGCCAGCGCTATTGCTGATAGCGACGAGATCCCTCAGCGCATCCATCGAGTGCAGCACCACATTCTCGCTAACTTCAATGAATAGGCGACTGGCGAGCTCGGCGTTAAGGCTTAGGAAATCCTTTAACCAGTGACGAAACTGCGGCAAGGCGATAGTTCTGGGCGAAAGATTCACACAGTAATTCGCCTGCGTCTGGTGAAAGGTTTGCGCCAGCATTTCCAATACGCGCCGATCCAGGGTATCTACCAAGGCGAAGCGCTCCACCATCGGTAAGAAACTACCTGCTGGCTGCAATTGGCCATCTACTTTCAGGCGCACCAACACTTCTGCGTGCAGCAACTGATTATGCAGATCAAAAACAGGCTGATAGTGCAGCGCCAACTGGCCCTCGCTCAAACTGCGCTCCAGTAATTGCCGCCATTCGCCAGCGGGCCTAGCGCCGACGGTTTCCGTAAGCTGTAAGTGCCAACCCTTTTCAGCTTGGTGCTGAGCCACGCGCAGCGCCGCATCCGCTCGGCTCAGCAACTGACTATCGAGGGTGACCGCTTGATCGTGCACCACGCCGAGATGCAGCGGCAAGCTGCCCTCTGGCCAACTAATAAGCTGCACCTTGGCCACCAATTCTTCACACAGGGTAACTGTTTGCGCTCTATCAATTGCGGGAATGAAAATGCAGAAATCGGTGCCTCCCCGACGCGACACAATGGCACCCGGCCAGGCCGTCGACAATGGCTTGAACACATCGGCAATCTGCCGCAACAGTAAATCGCCCGCTTCTCGCCCATGGGTTTGGTTGTATTTTTGCATGCCGGATAGCTGCCAAAGCAACAGCGCGCCCTCACCCCCACCCAACTCTGATTTAATGAAAGACTCTAGGCGTGCATCAAAATCTAGCCGGTTAGAAAGCCCGGTAATAAAATCCACATGGGAAGATCGATGCAAAGATTCCGTTAGCTCCAACTGCTCCTGGAACATGTCTTTGATTTTTTCCACCATGCGGTTCATCGCATGAACCATAGAGCGCAGTTCCCGTGTGCGCGGCAGGCGCTGCTGCTCGGGAAATTCGCGCCGACAAATGGCATCCGCCTGCTTTTCCACGCGCTTTAATGGCCGCAGTAGAAAGTGCAACGACACGCCGGCCAGACCATAAGCTGCCACTGCGGTAAACAGAAATAGCCAAAGCTGCTCGCGGAACACGCGCCATAGATCACGATAGGCCAGCCCCGTGTGGGCAATCACTTCGATTTTACCCAAGCGGAACCAACCATTAATCACTTCGGACTCGCCCCTGGGCTCGGGAATCTCGATCAAGTCGATAAACCATGCGGGCACATCGTCCACCTGCAAGTTAACGTCGCGCGACACTAGCGTCTTGCCCTCGAGATCGCGGTAAGAAATTTCACGGTAATAACCGCGATCAAAAATAACATCGACCATCGAACCAATTAACACCGCATCTTTTTCCTGCGCGGCCTGGGAAATACTAAACCCAAGCGCCGTCGCAGTATCTTGCGCGTGCACGTTCATTTGCGCGAAAAAATATATCCGCGCATTAACCACACTGACAATCATATTTCCGGCCAGCAACACCATCACCAAGAGGGTGATGGCAATGACCAATTGGCGCAACAAACTCACGTAAGCTCCTCGCTCATCCCGCGACGGGCTGAGTCAGGTTAGAGAAATGTAGTCGACCACTACAGCGGACACTTAAGACTAGCAGCTCAAGCATCTGCGCTTGTGGCTAAACGAGCCGGCTCGATACTATCAGGACTCCCGCACAACCGGTACTCGAACAATACGCGGCCGAGACGACAGCCCCGTGGTAACGACGAAATGATGATTTGGCTGCGCTTGCTTTAGCTGTTGGTACAACCACCGACTTTCAATATCGGTGCGCGCATAGATGACAATTCGCTCACCGCTGTCGGCGAGCGAAAGGGCCAGCGCCTGCAGTCGCTGCACCAAGGCCGGGTCTCGGCTCTCGAGCTCTTTAACGCTCAATTTTACAACGATAGGTCGCTCGCCATTTAAGGACAGCTGCTCCTGCTGCACCAGCGCTTGGCGCATTTGAATCACGTCGCGGTTATTGGCATCCAGACTTTGCGCCCGGGCCAACAAGGTGAGCGCTCGCTCGAAGTTGCCTTGGCTCAGGGCGGCATTGGCCAAGGCCATATAACGGCGCAAGATCAACACCACACCGTTGTGGGCGTGAACATTTTCTGGGTCTAGCACCAGCGCATTGCGGTACAGCTCAAAGGCACTGTTGCGCTTAGGCCTACTGAGGTGATCCCTCGCTAGGGCCGCATCGGCTGCCGCCAAATATTCGAGCAGCTGATCGCTCTTCGCCTCTGAGCGCGGCTCAAATGCAGGCTTGGTGATACGCGGGACAATTTCTGTTATTTGACTACAGCCAAGCAAATGAGCCACCAAACACAGGGCAACTAAGCTGTAACTTCTTTTCGACTTCAATATCTAAACTCTTACCACGTCAAAATAGCGCTTATTACCAAAATTTGGCGCTCGGCACACCGGCTTTTCAAGCAACCTGTTATTCTTGAGCCCAACAGTTTGCCGCCGCCGCTGCTTTAAGCACCTTGATGGCTCAGCAATAACTCACTCATCAACCTAAGAAATGAATGAATCACATGACCGGAACTTTCCAAGGAACTCTCCAAAATAGCGCACATAGTGCCCGATACGGCACCTTGGTTCCAGCGTTGCAAACGCTCGCGATATTGATACTGCTGGCCCTAGTCAGCAGCCAGAGCGCTGTCGCACAACTTGCCCAACCCGCGAGCCTCAGTGGCGAAGCCGAATTCCTGCCCATAGAAGAGGCTTACCAAACCCTGCCCTTCAGCAATCAAACCAGCTTGCAACTGGAGTGGCGCATCAGCCCCGGCTACTACCTATACCAAGAGCGCTTTAAGCTGCTGGCCCGCCAGCAGGGCAAAACCCTGACCCTTAATCCGCTTTGGCCCAAGGGCAAGCACAAGTACGACGAGTATTTCGAGCGCGAGCTAGAGGTGTTTTACAACGGCCTCAACCTAGATTTACCCAATAGCGGCCTCGACCTCACGCAGGACTTCAGCCTGCATCTTCAGTCCCAAGGCTGTGCTGATGCCGGGCTTTGCTACCCGCCGCGAGACCAGCAGTTTAACTATAGCGCGCAAAGCCAGACCTTTACCGAGCAAGCCCCCACGCCCCTCGCGCAAGTCTCCGCCGCAAGCCCAACCACGGAACCTCTTGCGACGGCGCTGCCACCTAGCAATACCAGCTGGTTGGTCGCCATTTTACTCGCCATGCTGGGCGGCTCGGTGCTCAATTTAATGCCCTGCGTATTTCCTGTGCTATCTATTAAGGCGCTCAGCCTGGCCAGTAGTGGCGAAGACGGCGCACACCGCAAACTGCACGGCTGGGCCTACACCGCTGGCGTGGTGTTGAGTTTTGTTGCCATCGCCGGCGCACTATTAATTGTCAGAGCCGGCGGCGAAGCCGTTGGCTGGGGCTTTCAACTCCAATCGCCGCTATTAATATTAGGCTTGGTTTACCTGTTTTTCGTGCTCGGCATGGCGCTACTCGGCGCCCTAGAAATTGGCACTGGGCTGGCTAATATTGGCGGTAACCTCGCCAATGCTGGCGGCCTGAAGGGTTCATTCTTCACCGGCACCTTGGCGACGCTCGTGGCCAGCCCTTGTACCGCGCCCTTTATGGGCACAGCACTGGGTTACGCCATGACCCAATCGCCCGCCGCCAGCCTGTCAGTGTTCGCCGCATTGGGATTCGGTATGGCCCTGCCCTTCTTGGCACTCTGTTACGTGCCGCACCTGCACAAATGGCTGCCCAAGCCTGGTGCGTGGATGGAAACCTTTAAGGAAATTCTGGCCTTTCCGTTATTTCTCACCGCCATCTGGCTACTCTGGGTACTGGGCCGGCAAACCAGCACCGATGAACTCATCATGGCCCTATGCGGCCTACTGGCTTTAGGCTTCGCGCTATGGCTTTGGCGCTTTAAAAATTGGTTTGCCAAACTCTGCCTGCTCGGCGCTTTGGCGCTGGCAGTGCTGCTGCCACTCAGTAGCAAAGACGTCTCCACCGATCACTGGGATGCCTACGACAGCAGCCAGTGGCAGCAACAGCGCCAACAGGGCCAACCCATATTCGTGAATGTTACGGCAGACTGGTGCCTAACCTGCTTAGCCAACGAGAAACTGGTATTTAGCCAACAATCGGTGCAAATAGAGATAGCCGATGCCGATTTAATGCTAATTAAAGCGGACTGGACGAAATATAACCCCGAAATCACCGCGCTTTTGGCGCAATACCAGCGCAATGGCGTGCCCTTATACCTCATGTTTCCAGCCGACCCAGAGGCAAAACCAGAAATTTTACCTCAACTGTTAACACCGGACATCTTCCTCGAGGCGCTAAACCGCGCCATTGCAGGAAATTGACCGACATTTACAGCAATTAGCGGCATGTTCAGCAACTTTGCTCGAACATGCCGCTAACTAGCGCGCTTTAAGCCCATTTCGCTGACAACATGTCGCGATCGTGCTAGTTCCACTGCCGCAAAACACAATAAAACAAGCGTTTTGAATCTAACTTCCGCGATCTGGTCGCTAACTAACAAGAAAGTTACAATATCCCTCCGCAAACGTGGACAAGGGGTCACAATTCCGGCAAACTCGCCCCTCAATTGAAGCCCATGTTTGTTTTTTGGGCTTTTAGACGACGTTCCACTATCAATCGCAGCTTAATGAGGTGAAAACCCCACGATGGCAACCATTCTGGTGTTACACGGCCCCAACTTGAATTTACTGGGTAGCCGCGAACCTGAAGTGTACGGCGCAACCACTCTGGCAGACATTAATCAGCGCTTAACAGAGCGCTGCCTAAAAGACGGCCATCATTTACAAGCTCTGCAAAGCAACGCTGAATACGAACTTATCGATCGCATTCACGACGCCAAACGCGAGGGTGTAAATTTTATTATTTTCAATCCGGCGGCTTTCACGCACACCAGCATTGCCCTGCGCGATGCGTTGCTTGCGGTCGGGATTCCGTTTATCGAAGTACATTTATCCAATGTGCATAAGCGAGAAAGTTTTCGCCACCACTCCTACTTTTCGGATGTAGCGGTGGGTGTTATCTGTGGGCTGGGAGCCCAAGGTTACGAGCTGGCATTGGATGCCGCACTAAATCAATTAGCCTGACCTTTCAATAACAGGCCTAAACACAAAGTGAGAGTGTGATGGATATTCGTAAAATTAAAAAATTGATTGAGCTGTTAGAAGAATCTGATATCGGCGAAATCGAAATTAAAGAGGGTGAGGAATCCGTACGCATCAGCCGTGGCTCAAACCATCAGCCACAAATGATGCCCATGCAATACGCCCCCATGCAGCAAAGCGCACCTGCTGCAGCGCCAGCCGCCGCAGCAACCGTTGCTGCTGCAGCAGAAGCTCCGGCAGCGCCAAACGGCCACATCATCAAATCGCCGATGGTGGGCACCTTTTATCGCTGTCCAAGCCCTGGCTCTCCAGCCTTTGCCGAAGTGGGCAAGCACGTAAAACCGGGCGATGTGATTTGTATCATTGAAGCCATGAAGATGATGAACCAAATTGAGGCTGACAAGGCCGGCATCATCGAAGCCATTTTGGTTGAAGATGGCGAGCCAGTTGAATTCGATCAACCTCTAGTCACCATCGTTTAAACGGCCCTCTTGCCACACACACGAATGACTAGCAGGAGTAGGATTCATGTTTGATAAAGTATTAATCGCAAACCGCGGTGAAATTGCACTGCGTATACTGCGCGCCTGTAAAGAGCTTGGCATCAAGACAGTGGCGGTTCACTCTAAAATTGACCGCGATCTTAAGCACGTGCGCCTGGCCGACGAAACCGTGTGCATTGGTCCAAACCCATCGCCACTCAGCTATTTAAATATCCCAGCCATTATCAGCGCTATGGAAATCACCGACTCGGTTGCCGTACATCCGGGCTACGGTTTTTTAGCCGAGAACGCAGACTTTGCCGAGCAAATCCAAAAAAGCGGCTTCGTTTTCATCGGCCCAGATCCCGATGTGATTCGCTTAATGGGCGATAAAGTATCGGCCATCGCCGCCATGAAGCGAGCCGGTGTACCCACTGTGCCGGGCTCAGATGGCGAACTGCCGGACGATCGCGAGCAATGCTTAGCCATTGCCAAGCGCATTGGCTACCCGATCATCATTAAAGCCGCCGCCGGTGGCGGTGGTCGCGGCATGCGCGTGGTGCACACGGAAGCGGCCCTAATCAACTCCATTCAAGTAACCAAGTCCGAGGCCAAGGGCGCCTTTGGCGACGACACTGTGTACATGGAAAAGTTTTTAACCAACCCGCGTCACGTTGAAGTACAAGTGATGTCCGACGGCCAAGGCAACGCCATCCACTTGGGCGATCGCGATTGCTCGCTCCAGCGCCGACACCAGAAGGTACTGGAAGAAGCGCCGGCGCCGGGTATTCCGCAGCACGTGCGCGACGAGGTCTACGCCTCTTGCGTAAAAGCCTGCGTCGACATTGGCTATCGCGGTGCCGGCACCTTTGAGTTCTTGTATGAAAACGAGCGCTTTTATTTCATCGAAATGAACACTCGTATTCAGGTCGAGCACCCAGTCACCGAGATGGTCACCGGCGTGGATTTAATCAAAGAGCAAATCAGCGTCTGTGCGGGCAATAAATTGTCGCTAAAGCAATCGGATATCGTGATCAAAGGCCACGCGTTTGAATGCCGTGTGAACGCCGAAGATCCAAAGACCTTTATGCCTTGCCCGGGCAAAATCAACACTTTCCATTCGCCAGGCGGTTTAGGTGTGCGGGTTGACTCGCATATTTATGGCGGCTACACAGTGCCGCCAAATTACGATTCGATGATTGCCAAAATCATCACCCATGGCGATACCCGGGAAATCGCCTTGAATCGGATGCGCAACGCGCTAGACGAAGTGGTGATCGACGGCATTCGCACCAACATTCCGCTACAGAAAGACCTGGTGCGCGACGAAGCCTTCCGCAAGGGTGGTGTGAACATTCACTACCTCGAGAAGAAGCTCGGCGGCAACCATTAAACCCAGCTGTTTCAGCTAGGAGCCCCACATAAAAAACCCAGCCTAGGCTGGGTTTTTTATGTGTCAGGACAAACTAGGGAGGAACTTGCTCTATGCTTCGTCTGACTAGTAAGTTCATTATTTTAATCAGAGAGAACACCATGCTACGCCTCATTTGCTCGGGCCTTCTTAGCCTGCTCGCCACCCTTGCAGTGGCTACCACGCCTAAACTCGACCCAAGCGTGGATTACCACAGCCAAGCCAACCCCCACCAAGTACTCACTACCCACCTCACCTTGGATCTTAGCGTCGATTTTAAGAAACAAGAGTTGAGCGGCTCGGTCATCTTTGACTTCGAGCGCAAAACAACCAAGGCAAGCGAACTGGTATTAGACACCCGAGACCTCACCATTATCGCCACCAGCGCGCGGGTTGACGGCAAATGGACGAAGACAGGGTTTAAATTAGAGGCGCCCCACGAAGCTTTAGGCGCCGCCCTGCGAGTGACGCTGCCGGCCAAGGCCGACCAAATTAAAGTGCAATACCGCACCAGCGCAACGGCATCCGGGCTGCAGTGGCTTACGCCCGCGCAAACCGCCGGCAAAAAGTATCCCTTCCTGTTTACCCAGGCACAGGCTATTCATGCCCGCAGCTTTATCCCGCTGCAAGATACACCGCAAGTGCGCACAACCTACGACGCCATTTTGCGCACGCCGAAAAACTTACGCGCCGTGATGAGCGCCGAGAACACGCCCAACGCCGATAAAACCGGCGAATATCGCTTCCATATGCCGCAAGCCATCCCGTCATATTTAATTGCCTTGGCCGTGGGCGACTTGGAATTCAAAGCCATGGGCGCGCGCACTGGCGTCTACGCCGAGGCGTCAATACTCGATGCCGCCGTGGCTGAGTTTGCCGACACCGAAGCCATGCTAGAAAGCACAGAAAAAGCCTATGGGCCCTACAGCTGGGGCCGCTATGACTTGCTGATCCTGCCGCCTAGTTTCCCCTTCGGCGGCATGGAAAACCCCCGCTTGAGCTTTATTACCCCAACCGTCATCGCCGGCGATAAAAGCTTGGTGTCGCTCATTGCCCACGAATTGGCACACTCCTGGTCGGGCAATACGGTTACCAATGCCACCTGGCGCGATCTTTGGTTGAATGAGGGCCACACCACCTACCTCACCTACCGGATTATGGAGCTGATTTACGGCCAGAAGCGCTTCAACATGGAAAGCGTACTGGGCTACCAAGACCTGCAAAACGATATCGCCGAGCTGCCCGCGCCCTATCAACTGCTGGCAATAGACTTGCGCGACAAAGACCCAGACGACGGCTTTTCCGATGTGCCCTACGAAAAGGGTGCTTTGCTGCTGACCGAAATCGAAACCAAGATCGGCCGCCCGGCGTTCGACGCTTACCTAAAACAATACTTTGCCGATTTCGCCTTTAGCAGCCTATCCACTGAAGAATGGCTGACCTATGTCGACACCCATTTAGTCGCCAAGCACCCCGAGCAATTGTCGATGCAACGGCTAAAACAGTGGATATATCAGCCAGGCATTCCCGAGGGCGCACCCGTGCCTAAGTCCAATGCATTTACCGATATAGACCAAGTGCGCAGTCAGTGGCTGTCCGGCAGCCTGAAAGCCTCGGACATCAAAGCCACCGAGTGGACAGTGCACGAATGGCTGTACTTTTTGAACAATTTGCCGGCGCAGTTAACCGACGCGCAAATGCTCGACTTAGACACCCAATTCAAATTAACCAGCACCGGCAACAATGAAATTGCCCACAGTTGGCTGTTGATTGCCATCAATAATAACTACCAGCCCGCCTATAGCCGCTTAGAAAGTTATCTCGTTCAGATAGGCCGGCGCAAACTCATCACACCGCTATACAAAGCACTAGTCACCACGCCCACGGGCAAGGCATTCGCCCAGCGTGTCTACGCCGTCGCTAGGCCCGGATACCACCCCTTGGCACAGGGCACAGTAGACGCTATTGTGAATCCTTAATCACTCTCAGCCTGACGCACCTAAGCGTCAGGCCAACATCTTGCGAGACAGCTATGAGCGCCACACGCATCAACCGATTCGTCGCGAAAGCGGGACAAGCGGACGCACTAAAATTGTTTCTCACCGAGCTGATACCCTATATAACCGCATCTCCAGGCTGCGAGAGCTGCGAACTGCTGCAACAGGAAAGTCAGAAAACGGAATTTTTTATTGTCGAAAAATGGCATGATAAAGCGGCGCACCAAGCCTCTGTAGCAGGCTTTCCGAAAGATAAAATACAATCTGCCATGGCGTTATTGGCCGAGGCACCACAGGGAAATTATTACCAACGCTGTTAAATTCTATTGCCATTAAAAGTCGCCAAGAATACCGCGTCGAAAGCACATCAAACAGGAAACGAAATGCCGAGCCAACCACCGACACCCAAGGCTGCACTACCGCAAGCCAACAACCCCCTGCATGGCATCACCTTGGAAAATATTTTAATTAGCCTAGAACAACGCTACGGTTGGGACGGCCTCGCACAGCGCATCAATATCAACTGTTTCAAATCAGACCCATCGATAAAGTCGAGCTTAAAATTTTTACGCAAAACACCCTGGGCGCGAGAAAAAGTGGAACAGCTCTATATTGCCAGCGCAAGCCACAGCAATCCTTGGAATAATCCTTAACGCAACCTTCGAGCAATCAATAGATTGCACCAAAAGGCCACAGCACACTCAAAGCTCAAAGCTCAAAGCTCAAAGCTCAAAGCTCAAACGGAAAGCAAGCAGCGGCACTTCACATCCATCAACGAAACCTTAGGTAAACGATGAATATCACAGCATTCAGTTTCGAGCAGCGTCAGGCGATGTCGGTTACCCGTATTGTGAAAGCGATATTTCCCGGCACCACTAACCACCACAACACCCTGTTCGGCGGCCAAGCACTATCGTGGATGGACGAGGCAGCGTTTATCGCCGCCACGCGGTTTTGTCGCAAATCCTTGGTGACAGTATCGACCGATCGCATCGATTTTAAAGAACCCATTCCCGCAGGAACATTTGTTGAACTGGTTGCGAAGGTAGTGCGAGTTGGGCGCACAAGCGTGACGGTCAACGTCGATATTTGCCTAGAAAACATGTACGCCGACGGCCAACATCAAGCCATTAGTGGCGAATTCAAATTTGTCGCCATTGACGACGAGCGCAAGCCAACACCGGTCATGAGCTAGCGCTTTCCCGGAGCCATCATTAGGACTAATTTAGTACTTACGCGACCTTTTTATATCATCTAAAAAGTGGGACTATAGGTCGCGAAGTTCCGGCCGAATATCAAGCACAACATCGCGCTGGCACACCGATAGGGCAAGGATTCCGTCTCGACTATGAACAGCAATGATAAAAATACCACCGATCTGCTCAGTAAACTCAGCATCGACCGCAGTAAAACACCCGAAGCTTCAGGCTTTTCGAATACTACAGTTGCCATACTGGTGTTGGCCGCCGCGCTCACTGGCGCCGGCCTATCATATGTATTAACCGCGACAGCCCCAAGCCCAACCAGCAAACCCATCAGCGACAATAGCGCGCCCAGCTCCGCTGCCAAGCAACAAGAGATACCCGCGGCACCTAAGCCAAGCGCGATCAATAGTGCGGTACTCAATGCTTCCGGCTACATCACCGCGCGCCGAATGGCCACCGTGTCCGCCGAAGTCATGGGACTCATCAAAACCGTCGAAGTCGAAGAGGGTATGGCGGTGCAAGAGCATCAAATATTGGCGCGACTCGACGACACACTGGCGCGCGTGAGCCTGCAACAAGCACAGGCACAAACGCAATCGGCGCTGGCCCGAGTCGACAGCTTGAGCGCATCGCTGGAAGAGGCGCAGCGCCAATATCGTCGCGCACAAGAAAATAAATATTCTAGCGAGCTTGAGAAAACCCAAGCGGTGACAAACCTTGCCACGGCAAAAGCGAATTTAGCCGGCGCAAAATCGGATCTCGCCGCCCTTCGCTTCGAAACCCAACGCCGTACCGAACTAGTCGACGACCACATCATTCGCGCGCCGTTTAGTGGCGTGGTTACGGTAAAAAATGCCCAACCCGGTGAAATTGTCGCGCCCAGCTCGGCCGGTGGCGGCTTCACCCGAACTGGCATCTGCACCATTGTGGATATGACATCGCTGGAGATTGAAGTGGATGTGAACGAAGCGTTCATTGGTCGCGTCAGCCCACAGCAAATGGTAAAAGCACAGCTCGATGCCTACCCAGACTGGGAAATACCCGCCAGTGTTATTGCCATTATTCCCACCGCCGACAGAGGCAAAGCCACGGTGCGTGTGCGCATTCAAATTGATGCCACTGATGAACGCATACTGCCTGACATGGGTGTAAAAGTTGCATTTTACTAATTCTAACGAGAGAGCGAAAAATTCATGGACAACCTATTCGAACTGAACAAAGTCGCCAAACGCTTCGTAAAGGGCAAGGAAACCATCACTATTTTTGACCAGCTCGATTTACACATAGCTAAAGGCGATTTCGTTGCCATCATGGGGCCTTCTGGCTCGGGTAAAACCACCCTGCTAAATCTGCTCGGCGGCGTCGATCAGCCCACAGAGGGTGAAATACTATTCGACGGCGACCCTATTGAACGCTTGAGCGAGAACCAATTGGCAAAATGGCGCGCGAACAACGTGGGTTATATTTTCCAATTCTACAATTTAATGCCCATGTTAAACGCCGCGCGCAATGTCGAACTGCCGTTAATGCTAACCAATCTCTCCAGCGCCGAGCGCAAGCAGAGTGTGAGCACGGCGCTGGAGCTGGTCGGTTTGGCCGATCGCGCTAAGCACATGCCCAGCGAGCTATCCGGTGGCCAACAGCAGCGTGTTGCCATTGCTCGGGCCGTGGTCTCAGATCCAAAACTTTTGCTGTGTGACGAACCCACCGGTGATTTAGACCGCAGCACTGCCGATGAAATTTTAAAAATGCTACAGCTGCTCAATCGCGAGTTCGGCAAAACCATCATCATGGTGACCCATGATCCCTCGGCCGCAAAATACGCCAACCGCACGCTGCATCTGGATAAGGGGGAGTTTGTCGACAAGGAAGCCGCGCTATGAATGATTTCTATCTGATCATAAAAAACATAACGCGAAAAAAGTTAAGGCTAACACTCACCCTGTTTTCGATTTTTATCGCCTTTACCATTTTCGGCGCCATTACCGCATTAAAGGCCTCGCTCGATTCTGGCATCGATATGTCGGCCGACAATCGACTTGTGGTGGTTAACAAAATTAACTTCACCGTTTCCATACCCTACGCCTACGTCAACAAGATCAAGGCCATGGAAGGGGTAAAGGATGTGACCCACGCCAACTGGTTTGGCGGCTACTACCAAGAACCAGCTACACAAATCATGTCCTTTGCCATAGACCCAGAGAGTTATTTTAAGGTTTACGAAGAATTGATCGTCGAGCCAGCTGAATTTCAAACTTGGCTCAACAACCAATCCGGTATGCTAGTGGGCGAGCGACTTGCTAAAGTCTACGGCTGGAAGGTCGGCGATCGCGTGCCAATTTCGTCCAATATTTTTTCCCAAAAGACCGGTGGTCAAACTTGGGAATTTACCGTTGATGGCATTTTTCGCGCAGAGGACTTAAAGGTAGACACCGGCTATATGGTGTTCCACTACAAGTATTTTCGCGAAACCAATTCCTACGGTGGCGATAGTGTGGGTTGGCTCACGCTCACCACAACTGATGCCAGACTGAATGAAACTGTTGCCAAAGCCGTTGACGATAATTTTGCAAACTCGAGCGCAGAAACAAAAACAAGCACTGAAAAAGCATTCAATAAAGCCTTTCTCGAACAAATTGGCAATATTGGCCTGATTATTTTCGGTGTCGTTTTCATGGCCTTTTTTACCATTCTGATCGTGGTGGGCAATACCATGGTATTAGCCATTCGCGAACGCACCAATGAAATCGCGGTACTGAAAACCCTTGGCTTTACCTCTATGCGGATTTTCAACATGGTACTGGCGGAGTCATTGCTACTGGCATTTATCGGCGGACTGCTGGGGTTAACCGCGGCACACCTTATTGTTCAGGCCATGTCAGCGCAGCTGGCCAAATTCCTGCCTAATATTGCAGTAGACCAAAGCGTAGTGATTCAAGCGCTGATCTATATGGCCCTACTCGGTTTAATTACCGGCATTATGCCCGCGCTCAACGCGTTACGGCTCAATATTGTTACTGCATTTAATAGGGGCTAATTATGTTTTCCGTGATTTCACAAACGAACGCCGTGATCGTCATGAACATACGCAGCCTGCCGCGGCGCCTGTGGATGTCGCTGGCCATGATATTAGCCAATGCGGTTGTGGTGGCAATTTTACTGGCCTTTCTCGCCATGGATAAAGGCTTTGAAACAACCCTACAAGGTGCCGGCTCAGACGATGTCGCACTGTTTCTACGCAAAGGTTCTGCCGCTGAGCTCAATAGTGGTTTGGACCGTGATCAAGTGAATTTAATTCGCACGGCACCGGGTATTGTTAAAGATGACAAGGGCGCGCAGGTTTCTGCCGAGCTCTATGTCATCGTCGATGGCATAAAAAAATCCACCGGCACCGAGGCTAACTTGCCGCTGCGCGGGTTGGAACTTTCCGGCGTGCCATTGCGCAATAATTTTAACATCAGTGCTGGCCGCCTATTTACACCTGGCACCAATGAACTTGTGGTCGGGCGCGGTGTTATCCAACAATTTGAGGGCTTCGATTTAGGCAGCAGTCTAAGGATTGGCAATTCCGATTGGACAGTGGTGGGTGAATTCACCACGGGCGGCAATGTTTTCGAAAGTGAACTCTGGGCCGATCTCAGTGTTATCCAGAATGTTTACAACCGTGGCAGCTCGGTGCAAACAGTGCGCGCACGGCTCACAGATGCATCCCAGCTAGAGGCTATTAAAGCCTTTGCGGAAAATGATGCGCGCCTAAATGTCGATGTGCAAACAGAAAAGGATTACTTCTCCAGCCAAAGTAAAAACCTAAGTTATATGGCCATTTTCGGAAAGGTTATCAGCGCGGTCATGGCGCTAGGAGCCTTATCAGGCGCGCTCAACACCATGTACACCTCTGTTGCGGATAGGTCAAAGGAAATTGCCACATTAAGAACGCTCGGCTTTAGCACCACCTCAGCCTTTTTGGGTACGCTAGTAGAGTCCATGGTGCTTGCCGCCATCGGCGGTTTAGTGGGCGCCCTGTGTGCATTCTTATTGTTCGACGGCCTCAATGCCTCGACCTTGGGGGGCAGCTTTACCCAAGTGGTGTTCAGCTTCCGGATGACCGGCGATCTGATTCAACAAGGCATCCAGATGGCGTTAATCATCGGCTTCGTCAGCGGCGTATTTCCCGCCTGGCGCGCAGCCCGTATGCCGGTATTGCTCGCCTTTCGTTAACGATAGAACGACGCACGAGTGGCCAATGAAATTGAGGCCACTCGTCGCCCATGCTTACGACGCCCAGCCCTTCCACCTCGAATCCCAAATTCATGAAAAATTTTTTCACAGAGCTACCCAATGCCAAGCATGAGGAAATATTTCAAACTCTCTTGGCGCAGCCGAACCTCAAAATAGAGCGCATTATTAGCAACGGTCAAAGCTCTCCGGCGGATCATTGGTACGATCAAGAACAAGCCGAGTGGATAATGCTAATACAAGGCGAAGCCGGCATTGAATTCAAAGGCGAACAGGCCATCGCGCTCAAGCCGGGAGACTACCTCAATATTCCCGCCCACCAACAGCATCGCGTAGCCTGGACCAAAAAAGATGCCACTACGCTCTGGTTAGCCATACATTACACGGCAACTTAGTAATTTTACGGTCTAGAGCGCCGCATACATTTTGGTGACATCATCCATATTCTTTAACATAGAATCCGTCGTACCGGTAATCACATAAATAAGCCTATCGCCGGTTATCTGCATCAACCCATCGAAGCCTTTGCTGGCATAGGCGAACTGGCCTTCAACCCGGTTTAACTTGGTTAAGATATCCGGCGTAGTGAGGGTGCTTTCTTTTAAGTAGCCTAAAACATTTTCATACTCAGCCAAATCTTCATACAGCGCTTGTATTCGCTCCTCGCCACCCAGCTTTTGAAAGTAGGCTAAATAGTTTTTAGCAATTCGCTGCGACAGCATGCGCTGCCGGCCAGAGATGTTTACCACTTCGCCCAAGCCCGTTTTGGAAATTTTTTCTAATAGGCCCACGTATCTATTCGCCTCAACCAATATACGGTCACTCGCCAGCAATAATTTTTCTGCATTGGCATCGCTAGCCTCAGATAGGGCTAGTGCACGATAGGCCTGCCACAGAGATTTTACTCGATCGAGATCAGGCGCCAAGGATTTTGCGGCGGTAAAATTCTCTAGGGCCGAAAGATTACTCTCAAAGCGTTCAATGCCGCGCACCACCCTATCTCGCCCTTTTGGGCTCTGCGGCTGAATAATTGTTAACAGATAACTCTGCGCAATGCGCTGTGACAACATTCTTTGTTCGCCCGCGCGATTGACCGCTTCGCCGATACTCATCTCCGCATGAGCCAACATACTGATGGCAGTCAAAAAAAGTACCGACACACTTGGCAAAAATCTGATAAAGGCAAACCGGTGACATAAACCCATGATGTTGAACTCCAAAGCGTAGCTAGACTTGATCCCCTGAATTCAAATCTGCACGAACCAGGCCAATAGCCTAGGCCTTGCGGCAGCCACCACTAAAACCTGCGCAACTCATGATGCGCCGGCCTTTTCCAATTTATTGAAACTAGATTGAGAGTCGCTTTCAGAGCACCTCATGCCACCCGAGAGTGCACGCAATCCCCATTAAGGTGCGAAGCGTAAGTCGCCCACCGTCTCTCTTTTGTCGTTTCCGCCCCAACGCGCGAGGCAGGCGAGGAAACATCGCTGGCGCAACCGACCCAATTTGACGCACAAATTTAAAATATCGAACCATTTTGGCTCTCTGCCTAAGTCATTCATCGACTCTTTCAAACGCCGGCACCGCCTCTAAACAATAAATTATAAATATATTTATCTCAGGTCTAGGCCGAATACACCGCCAAAAACTTAGCTAATCCTTCGCTCAACATAGACTGTCGAGCAACACCTAAATCCGCCTTAAAGCCTTTACCGTTAAGGTGTGGCCCGCGATCTTGCCTGAGAAATTAAATTCGCGCGCAACCAACATACAAGTCTTTTTCGCTCACCCTTCATCCACTTAAGATCAGGAACTTCAAAGGCGCGACTTAGTTTTGGCATACATATTGATACCCATAAAGTGTTACTCGCCAAACACCAATGAGTAGCGACACGCACAGCTTGATACAAATCAACAACACCTAGACCAGACACACATAAGGTGTAAGCGTTCACCATTATCGAAGACCATAGAGAGTGAGATATGAAAAAAGTTTACTTGTCATTGGCTATCGCAGCCGCCGCATCATCGCCCTACGCCTTAGCAGATTCAGCGCTCGAGACCTTCATGAAAGAAAGTAAAACCAATATCGATTTTCGCTATCGGTTTGAAAGTGTTGAACAAGATGGCATCGATAAAGATGCCGTCGCGAACACCCTCCGCTCGCGCTTGAGCTTTGTTTCAGGCAACGTAAGCGGGTTCAGCCTGGGTTTAGAATTCGATGACGTACATCATTTAGGCGATGATAATTTTAACAGCACCAGCAACGGCAATAGCACTTACCCGGTTGTCGCAGATCCAGACGGCACCGACATTAATCAATTTTACGCAAAATACGTGAGCGGTAGCTTTGCAGCCACCGGCGGCCGCCAGCGCATTAATCTCGACGATCAACGCTTTGTTGGTGGTGTGGCGTGGCGCCAGAACGAACAAACTTACGATGGCGCTAGATTACAGTTCGGCAGTGGTTCGCTTAGCGGCGAGTACAGCTATGTATCTCAGGTGAATCGTATCTTCGGGCCCGAAGGCGCCAACGCGACCCTAGATGGCGATGTGCATTTACTGAACGCAGCCTGGAGCTTAAGCGATGCGCAGAAAGTCGTCGGTTTCTACTACGATATGGATTTTGAAAACGCCGCTGCGGCATCAAACCAAACCTATGGTCTGCGCTACGAAGGAAAGTTTAAACCCGCAAGCGTAATAGCAAGTTACGCGGCACAATCCGAAGCGGGCGACGGCGCAGAGTACAGCACAGACTATTATTTGCTCGAAGCTAAAGGCGTCTTGGCCGAAAAATTTAACTGGACAGTGGGTTACGAAGTCTTAGGCTCAGACGATGGTGCAAAAGGGTTTCAAACACCACTGGCAACAGGTCATAAATTTCAAGGTTTCGCGGATAAGTTTCTTGGCACCCCAGCAAACGGTGTAGAAGACGCCTATATAGGTGCAGGCGCCAACGTGGGGCCACTAAAATTGGCTTTGACTTACCACGATTTTAAAGCGGCGGAAGGCAGTGCTAATTACGGTACAGAATGGGACGCCGTGATAGCCTACCCAATTAACAAGCAGGTCACCACCTTGCTTAAGTTCGCTGATTATCAAGCTAAGGATTACGCATCGGACACGCAAAAGATTTGGCTGCAAGTTCAGATTTCACTCTAAAGCTGCTCGAACGCTAATCAATAAAAATGCCTCCGTTACAGGAGGCATTTTTAACATCACGAAAATAATTACTATTTACGTCTAGCTACATCTACCGTCTATTGCAAATCAAACCTATCAGCTTGCATAACTTTTACCCAAGCACTGATGAAGCTCTTGGCAAACCGCTCTTGAGCACCATCATACGCATAGCTTTCAGCCACGGCGCGTAACTCTGAGTTCGAGCCAAATATCAGATCTACTGGCGTTGCAGAGTATTTAACTTTGCCCGTTTTTCTATCGAAGCCTTCGTATAGACCATCGACTTTACTCTTGCGCCATTGAGTTGACATATCCAGTAAATTGACAAAAAAGTCATTGGTTAAAACGCCAGGCTGCGCGGTAAAAACACCATTTTTACTACCATCGGCATTCGCATTGAGGACCCGCATACCGCCAATCAACGCCGTCATCTCTGGCACGGTTAAGTTCAATTGATCAGCCTTATCCACCAACATTTCGGCCGGCGTACGATAAGTGCCGCTGGTATCAAAATAGTTTCGGAACGCATCCGCCTTTGGTTCCAATAATGCGAAGGATGCTATATCCGTTTGTGCTTGACTGGCATCACCTCTGCCAGACTTAAAAGGCACCTCAAGCTTCATTCCAGCGTCGCTCGCCGCTTTTTCAATAGCCGCCGCACCACCTAGCACGATGAGATCAGCCAAAGATACTTTGTTTTTACCGTACTTTGTTTGAATAGCCGTGAGTTTGCCCAATACTTTCGTTAACTCTTGCGGATTGTTTACCGGCCACTCATTTTGGGGCGCTAGCGCAATGCGCGCCCCATTGGCACCGCCTCGCTTATCTGTGCCGCGGAATGTCGAGGCTGATGCCCAAGCCGTGCGCACTAATTCCGGTACCGTTAAGCCGGAGCTTAGAATCTCCTTCTTGAGTTTACTAAGTGACCTTTTATCAAGCGGTTTAGCCTTTGTTGCGGGAATAGGATCTTGCCAGATCAATTCGTCACGCGGAACTTCGGCCCCTAAATACAAGGTGCTTGGCCCCATGTCGCGGTGCGTCAACTTATACCAAGCTTTGGCAAAAGCCTTTTGGTAGTCGTCCGGGTTTGCCAGAAAACGCTCGGCAATTTTTTTGTACTCAGGGTCAAACTTCAAGGCCAAATCCGCTGTGGTCATAACCGGCGCGTTAAACTTACCTTTAACATGGGCGTCCGGTACAGAGTTGTGTAGAGATTCGTCAGTGGGTATCCACTGAATCGCACCACCGGGGCTACGCGTTTGCTTCCAGTCAAAATTCAATAGGTTTTGTAAATACAGCGTGGTCCACCGAGTCGGCGCCTGCGTCCAAGCACCTTCAAGGCCGCTCGTTACCGTATCTTCTGAATGCCCTTTACCGCATTTATTTTTCCAACCCAAGCCTTGGCTTTCTAGGCCCTCAGCCCCGGGCTCTGCACCAACACAATCAGCAGGTTTGTGCGCGCCGTGCATTTTTCCAAAGGTGTGGCCACCGGCAATCAACGCGACAGTTTCTTCATCGTTCATCGCCATTCGCCCGAAGGCCACACGAATATTTTTTGCCGACCCAACAGGATCTGGCTTACCCTTAGGGCCTTCAGGGTTCACATAAATCAAACCCATATGGGTGGCGCCAAGGGGGCGCTCAAGCTCACCGTCCTTATCTTCACGATCGCTCGCTAACATTTCCAGTTCTGGGCCCCAGTAAACTACATCGGGCTCCCAGTCATCGGTGCGACCACCGGCAAAACCATAGGTTTCGAAACCCATGTTTTCTAACGCCACATTGCCGGCCAAAATCATTAAATCCGCCCAGGAAAGACTTTGTCCATATTTTTGCTTGACCGGCCACAACAACCGACGCGCTTTATCCAAACTCGCATTATCTGGCCAGCTATTAAGTGGATCGAAACGTTGTTGACCGCCATCGGCACCACCGCGCCCGTCAAGTGTGCGGTAGGTGCCAGCGCTATGCCAAGACATGCGAATAAAAAATGGGCCATAGTTGCCAAAGTCCGCTGGCCACCAATCTTGGGACGTTGTTAATAATTGGTCGATGTCTTTTTTAACGGCAGCTAAGTCCAACTTTGTAAATGCTTTTGCATAATTGAAATCGTCGCCATAGGGGCTGGATCGAAGATCGTGATCGCGCAAGGCGGAGAGATCTAGCTGATCTGGCCACCAAAATTGATTGGTTCGAGCCATGCCGGGAACCACCTTGCCCGTTCCCGCGGCGCCTTTCGGCTTGGATATTTCATCGGCATTGACGAAAGTCAGAGTGGCGGACGACAATAGACTAGCTATTGCGGTGCTTAATAGTAGATTACGTTTTTTCATTATTAACTCCATCCCTATTTATGCTGCGTGGCAGCCTTCATTGCATGTATGTCGCCAGAAGCGACGTTTTATTACCAACAACAATTTCAAACATCTACAACAACTTCGAACATCTACAACAAATAACCTCAAGGGCAAGGATGCTAAGAGAAAACTAAAGGACAACATAGAAAGCACACAACACGTCGAAAGTCGCCATGCATTAGGTTTCTCCTGCCCTTTCCTTGAGACTAAAACATATAGAACACATTCAGCTAACTAGCGAGTCAACAAATACTCAAACGCAGACAACGCAGCCTTGGAGCCCTCTCCCATAGCGATAACTATTTGTTTGTAGGGAACTGTTGTGACATCGCCACAAGCAAATATGCCCGGCACCGACGTTTGACATTTTTCATTCACCACGATTTCACCATGACGAGTCGTTTCGACAAGATCACCTAGGAACTGACTATTTGGCACCAACCCAATTTGGACGAAGATGCCATCTAGCGGCTGCCGATGCGATTCGCCTGATTCGCGATCTTGCCAATGTAGTGCAGAAACTTTTCCTGTCTCAGCCTCGACCGACGTGGTCTTGGCATTGATATAGATTTCAATATTGGATGCAACCTTTGCCTTATCAACCAACACTTTATCCGCTTTTAATTCCGGTAAAAATTCAAATAGCTTTACCGAGCGCACAATGCCGGCTAGATCAAGCGCGGCCTCCACACCTGAGTTGCCGCCACCTATAACAGCCACATCCTTACCCTTGAAGAAGGGGCCATCACAGTGTGGACAGTAAGCAACGCCGCTGCCAACATTCTCCTTTTCGCCGGGAACACCAAGCTCTCGCCACCGAGCACCGGTCGCAATAATCAATGTTTTAGACTCGATCAATTCACCCGTACTTAACTTGATGGACTTAATAGCATTATCATCCATCACCTCTGTCACGCTGACATGCTCTTTCAACGTGATGGCGTAGTCATTCATGTGTGCCATCAATGCCGAGGTCAGCTCGGAGCCTGTTGTTTTTGGCACGGATATCAGGTTTTCAATACCAACCGTATCTTTAACCTGCCCACCGATGCGATCTGCTATTAAGGTTACGGCCAAACCTTTGCGGGCCGCATAGATTGCCGCAGCCACACCTGAAGGGCCGCCGCCAATAATGGTTACATCTTGACGTGGCAGCTTAACGCCCTGATTGGCATTGGCCAGATCTGGCGATCGCTGCAGTAATTTTTCAAGCAGCTGTGGTGTGTCCACCTTGCCGTTTGCGAACAGCTCGCCATTGAGGTACACGCTTGGTACGCCTTGAATATCCCTCTCTGCAATCAGTTGGGGAAATAATCCGCCATCGATCATTTCCGAAGAAATATGTGGATTCAGAAGCGCAAATTGATTCAAGAGCTGCACAACATCTGGACAGTTATGACAACTTAAGCTGACAAACACCTCAAAGTGCAGTGGCTCAGCCACGGCGCGTACAATTGTTTTAACGCTCTCATCCAGTTTTAAAGCCGTGCCCCCTGCTTGCAACACCGCTAAAACAAATGAATTGAATTCGTGCCCGCTGGGTATGCCTGAAAAAATAATACCTGAAGCGTCGCCATCAACTTCGAGCTGAAAGCTAATCGGGCTACGAAGTATCGCAGGAACATCTCGCTCCTCTAGACTTAACTTTTCGGAAGCACTGGTAAACTCGCGTAGAAAAGCCATAAGCTCGTCGCGCTTACTGTGGTTACCAACTTGGACTATCAGCTTTACATCCTTAGTAAGGCTAGTTGTATACTGCTTAACAGCAGCAAGTATTTCTTGGCTAATCATGGTGTTGCCTACCTAGGTTGAATGTCACTGAAACCAAACAAGCGGGCAAAAGCCCGCTTGTTTGGTATTTAAATCTTGCCAACTAGATCCAAAGACGGCGCCAAGGTTGCTTCGCCCTCTTTCCATTTGGCCGGGCAAACTTCGCCTGGGTGACTCGCAACATATTGGGCAGCTTTTACCTTGCGCAGCAGATCTTGTGCGTCGCGACCAATGCCTTCAGCGGTAATCTCCATAGCTTGGATAACACCCTCAGGGTCGACAATGAATGTTGCGCGATCAGCCAAGCCCTGACTCTCCCGCATCACTTCAAAATTGCGGGTAATTTGGCCGGTCGGGTCGCCAATCATGGTGTATTTGATTTTTCCAATAGTGTCGGAAGAGTCGTGCCACGCCTTGTGCGTGAAATGTGTATCCGTTGATACCGAGTAGACCTCGACACCGCGCGCCTGAAGCTCAGCGTAATGATCAGCTACATCGCCTAGCTCGGTCGGGCATACGAAGGTGAAGTCGGCGGGGTAGAAAAAGAAGATCGACCACTTGCCCTGTAGGTCCGCATCACTTACTTCAATGAATTCGCCATTTTTGAAGGCGCTGGCATTAAAAGGCTTGATTTTAGTATTGATTAAAGCCATCGGTTATTTACTCCTAACATGGGGTTTGAGTTAATTTTCTGGGCATGAGAGCCTGCAGTGAGATCAATATAGGCGCTTTTGTTATTCATCTAAATTTGATAAAACCAAACCCTACGTTCGAAAAAACTGAAGGTACAGCTAGTATAAAAGTACCTATGATTTACCCTCCAACCGGCAAATTAGGCCAGACTTACCTTGAATCAGGAGATAGACCTTGGTATCCCTTAAGCAGATTCGCTATGCCCTAGCCGTAGAGGAGTTTTTACACTTCAAGAAAGCAGCGGAAAGCTGCGCCATATCTCAATCTGCCTTGAGCACTGCGATAACCGACATGGAGAAACAACTGGGCTTTGCGGTATTTGAGCGGGACAACAAAAAAGTACTTATAACGCCCTTAGGTAAGCAGGTACTTACTTACGCAAAAAACATCTATCTACAGATGAATGACCTCACCAGTTTGGCTGGTCAGATGCTTTGCCCGCTGAGCAGCACACTCAGTATTGGCATGATTCCAACGATCGCGCCTTTCATTCTGCCGCTCATGCTACCCCCTATTAAAACCCACTACCCCAAACTCGATTTACGCGTCGAAGAAGACCAAAGTCACATTCTGGTGAGAAAAGTTCTCGAAGGACAACTGGATTGCGCCATTTTGGCTCTACCCTATGATTGCTCAGGTTTGTTGAGTTTCAGCTTCTGGCAAGAGAATTTTTATCTGGTTACACACAAAGACGATAGGCTCAGCACCAAGCAATGCGTAACGGCTAAAGAGCTAGGGCGTTCAAACCTAATGTTGCTAAAAGATGGGCATTGTTTTAAAGATCATGCACTGAAAGTTTGCGGCATGGAGAGCGACAGTGGCTACGAGACCGGCGGCACTAGCTTAAGCACATTGATTCAACTGGTGGCAGGTAATTTAGGCACCACTTTAGTACCTGAGATGGCGCTTGAACAACTGGTTAACCTCAACCCTCATTTGTCTGCAATACCTATTGACGAACCCGGCCCTCATCGCGAAATTGCCTTTATCGTTCGGCCCAACTACCCCGGATTAGAAAACATAGAAATACTAAAGCAACTTATTCGCGATGAACTTAACCGCTTGGGCAGCGATGATAGGCAAAGCCGAACATAATAATCGACTTTGTGCGATGTTCGTTTTCCATCGGAGGCGCAACAATAGAATCACATGAACAGGAGCCAACATATGAAAGCGTTAACTAGAATCATAGCTAGCTTTACATCAAAACAATCAATACAAGAAGTAAATTACTGCAACTACCAGAATAACTATTACGGCGACCAACTGTGCTCAATTAAACCGCGTTAGAATTTTATACCGCTACTAGCAGCCAGCCTTGTTCGGTTGGCTTATCCTCCTACCATCTCACGCACCAAAGCCCAGCCGCCCTGCTGTGCGTTAACTTCGCGCATTCTCGCACCAGAAAGAACCACCTCATTTACATTTAGCCAGGTTTTCCCGCACCATTTCAGCGCGGAGCATATTTTAAATTATATTTTCCGCACCCAATAAGGGATTCGACGTTAAAAAACATCTTTTTCAGGCTCTTTTTGTCCTTGGCATGAGACTTGTATTACCTAATTAACATTTACAAACATTAATCATGATTGGGGTGAACTATGAAGGGTATAACTTCTTTGTTAGCAGGACTAGTTGCTAGCCTTAGCGCCATGCATTGCGCTATTGCAGCTGAGCCAGAAAAGGACGAACTGAAATTTGGCTTTATAAAACTCACTGATATGGCGCCGTTAGCGATCGCGCTAGAGAAAGGATTTTTTGAAGACGAAGGCCTGTATGTTGAACTAGAAGCACAGGCAAATTGGAAAGTCCTTCTCGATCGCGTTATTACCGGTGAACTTGACGGTGCCCATATGTTAGCCGGACAACCACTGGGTGCCACCATCGGTTTCGGCACTCAAGCCGATATCATCACCGCATTTAGCATGGACTTAAACGGTAATGGAATTACAGTTTCCAATGCTATCTGGGCTGAGATGAAGAAAAATATTCCCCATGAAAATGGCAAACCAGTACACCCAATAAAAGCCGATGCATTAAAACCTGTTGTCGAAAAATATAAGGCAGAAGGCAAGCCATTCAATATGGGCATGGTGTTTCCGGTATCGACGCACAACTACGAACTTCGCTACTGGCTGGCCGCTGGCGGTATCAATCCCGGCTATTATGCCCCCGCAAAAAACGACACCTCAGGTCATATCGATGCCGATGTCATTCTCAGCGTGACGCCACCGCCGCAAATGCCAGCAACGATGGAAGCTGGCACTATATATGGTTACTGCGTCGGCGAGCCATGGAATCAACAAGCCGTGTTCAAAGGTATCGGCGTACCGGTTATTACCGATTACGAAATTTGGAAAAATAACCCAGAGAAAGTTTTCGGCGTCAGTAAAGCGTGGGCCGATAAGTACCCTGAAACCCATATCGCAGTTGTTAAATCACTCATTCGCGCCGCCAAATGGCTAGATGATAAAAACAATGCAAATCGTCCGGAAGCCGTAAAGATTTTGTCTAAGCCTTATTATGTTGGCGCTGATTACGATGTGATTGCCAACAGCATGACAGGCACTTTCGAGTACGAAAAAGGCGATAAACGCGAGGTGCCAGATTTCAACGTGTTCTTCCGACATAACGCCACCTACCCTTACTACAGCGATGCTATTTGGTACCTCACGCAAATGCGCCGCTGGGGTCAAATTGCTGAACATAAACCCGACAGCTGGTATATGGAAACCGCCAAGAAAGTGTATCGCCCTGACATCTACAGAAAGGCGGCGAACGAATTAATAGCCGATGGAAAAATGGCCGCCACTGACTTCCCTTCAGCTGCTGAGACCGGATTTAAACCGGTACAGAAAGAGTTCATCGACGGCATTGCTTACGATGGTACTAAGCCAAATGAATACTTACAAAAATTTACCATCGGGCTAAAAGCCGACAGTAAATTATAGCTAGCCCCGTGCTGCGCGAGCAGCCTTTAGAAGGCTCTCGCGCAGTAGATTAATCGGCTAACTGCATTACTGCAGTCAAAGCCGCATGGAGGTCACAGTGACAACAAGCACCCTAAATAACAGAAAAGGCTTTTTTGAATTTTTACGCGAGCTAGGTGGTTCTCCCGCCCGAGGCCCTGTTCGCCAAGCAATTATTACCGGCATCACCATCGTGCTCTTTGTCTGCTTTTGGCATATCGCCGCGGGAAAAGTCGATACTAGTCTGGGTCAACTGCCCGGCCCAACACAGGTTTTCACGCAAGCTCAAGGCTTATGGTTTGAGCATCGCGCAGAGCGCGACAAAGAAGTCGCCTTTTATGATCGCCAGACCCTGCGCAATGAAAAGAAATTGGCGAGCAATCCAGATGCTAAGCTCAAATGGCGCTCCTATACCGGTAGAGCGACTTATATAGATCAGATTTTTACCAGCCTTAAAACGGTATTTGTCGGTTTTATTATTGCCTCACTGGTCGCCATACCCCTCGGTATTATTTGCGGCCTATCGTCTACGTTTTATAACGCGGTCAACCCCATCATACAAATTTTTAAGCCGGTATCGCCGCTTGCTTGGCTGCCCATTGTGACCATGATTGTGGCTGCGGTTTACGTGAGCGACGATCCACTTTTTGCAAAGTCATTCGTCACCTCGGCCATAACCGTGACCTTGTGCTGCCTATGGCCGACGCTCATCAATACTACCGTTGCCGTATCGGGCGTTAATAAAGACTTAATTAATGTCAGCAAAGTGTTGCGGCTCTCACCCTTAACACACATCCAGAAGATTGTTATCCCCTCGGCTATACCCGGTATATTTACTGGTTTGCGATTGTCCCTTAGCGTGGGTTGGATGGTATTGATTGCGGCCGAAATGCTCGCTCAAAACCCTGGCCTCGGCAAATTTGTTTGGGATGAGTTTCAAAACGGAAGCTCCCAGTCTCTGGCTAGAATTATGGTTGCCGTTCTCACCATCGGCGTTTTAGGTTTTTTACTCGACCGCGCAATGCTTATGCTACAAAAAGCGTTCAGCTGGGATAAGAGCGCGGTCTTGCGCTAGGAGAATACAATGGACATGCACAACCGCTTCTTAAGTATCGAAAATGTCAGTATCGATTTCCCAACGCCAACAGGACCCTTCCGAGCCTTGGATGATATTTCCTTGAGGATTAGGCGCGGCGAATTTATTTCTTTGATAGGTCACTCCGGCTGTGGAAAATCGACTGTACTCAATATCGTCGCGGGACTCTACCAGGCAACCGAAGGCGGCGTTATTTTAGACAGTAAGGAAGTCAATGAACCGGGACCAGAGCGCGCCGTGGTATTTCAAAACCATAGCCTTCTACCCTGGTTATCCGCGTACGAAAATGTTGAGTTAGCGGTTAAGCAGGTATTTAAAGGCAAAAAAACTAAGGCCGAGATGAAGGCCTGGATCGAGCACAACTTGCGCTTGGTGCATATGGATCACGCGATGCACAAGCGCCCTGACGAAATCTCTGGCGGCATGAAGCAGCGGGTGGGTATCGCCCGCGCCCTAGCCATGGAGCCCAAAGTTCTTTTGCTAGACGAGCCCTTTGGCGCCTTGGACGCACTCACCAGAGCGCACTTACAGGATTCGCTCATCGAAATTCAAAACGAGTTAAATAGTACGGTTATCATGATCACCCACGATGTGGATGAGGCGGTTTTACTTTCCGATAGGATTGTGATGATGACCAATGGTCCTGCAGCAAAAATTGGCGACATACTCGACGTTGATTTAGCTCGGCCCAGAGACAGATTGGAGATGGCTAAGGACACGCAATACAATCTCTATCGTGCACAGGTATTAGAATTCCTGCACAAGCGCCACAGCAACCCAGCGACTCAAGGCGTCAAGATCAACAGCGCCGCCGCGAAGAAGGCCAAGGTTAGAGCGGTCGCCTAAACTGTTCATTTATGCTTAGTGTAATCTGTAAGCCTCGCACATGGAGCAAGAGCCACTATCGAGCGCACAACGTAGGCCTGCTAAAAGCGGGCTCACGCTTATTCTGTCGCTACTTCGACCCTATTTCTACCTGCGTGCTTCGCCATGTAGAGAGCGCTGTCTGCTCGTTGCATCAACTTTGATAAATCCTTGTCTGCATCCCTTAGCTGTGCAACGCCTAAGCTAATGGTGATAGCGAGATCATCTGCAACAGCGCGCATATCCATATCTTCAACACATGCGCATAGGCGCTGGGCAACTTCCACCGCCTGTTCAGTGTCTGCGCCCGGTAAAATGGCGAGAAACTCCTCTCCACCCGTTCGGCCAATCTTGTCATTTTTGCGCAAAGCTAACTGAGAATACTCCGCTATTTTTTGCAACACTCGATCGCCCACATTGTGCCCCCAAGTATCATTAATGCGCTTAAAGTGATCGACATCAAACACGATAATACTGAATGCGGTACCCTGCTTACGCGCTTGCTCGAGCTCGGCATTGCCACACACATAGATGCTTCTTCTATTCGGCAGGCGAGTTAACTCATCGGTCATCGCGATAATGTGTAGATGTTTCGACCGCCGCCACTGACGCAAACCAAACAGCGCAATGAAGATCAATACCACCATCGATAAAGATATTACCGCTACTTGCCAACGGCGCTTTTCCTGTAAAGCAATAATTCTAGATTCACGCACAGTCTGCTCAGATTTTAACGCCTGATTTTCTGCCTCTTTTCTTGCCGTATCGAACTCAATTCGCATACGCGTACTGGTTTGATCGCGGAGTTTTGACGAGAGTAGATCACTTGTGGCTTGGTATGCCTGTAGCGACTCGAAAGCCTGCTGCCATCGCCCGAGCGCACCATAGACATCCGCCTGCAATTTTTGCACCCAACTTAAATAGCGATTGTTATCTAGCGCAACCACAATGGGGGATGCATTTTCTAAATGCATTAACGCATCCGCATATTTTTTATTTGCCACATCGAGATAGGCGCTAAAAAGATGCCAGAGTGCCCAGCTTGACGCATCATAATCTTTATCGAGCAAGGGCTCTGCACTCTGCAAGGCGCTTGCTGCTGCACCACTATCGCCTGCACGAAGACGATTGTCTGCTATCGCGATATAGCTGGTGAGTTGGCCGTGTGGCACCTTGTTGTTTTGATAGTATTTTAAAACATCCATATAGATGGCGAGCGCTCGAGCGTATTCACCCAAATCATCGTAGGTGAGCGCGAGGATATAATTCGTATCCATCACACTTTCAATATCCCCGCGCGCCTGGTAAAGATCTACCACTTCCTCTAGTAATGTTTTAGCGCGACTTAAGTCGCCCATACGGCGATAGGTATTGGCAACCATGGAGAGGGTGTATGCGGACCAATAGCGATTACCGAGCAGATGGTACATCTGGTAAGCGACTTGCAAATCTTCCAGCGCCAACGCGAGATCGCCTTGATTGCTGAGCAACTCGCCTCTACTGCTCAACGCATCAGCTATTAGCCGACGATGTTCGGACATCTCTGCTATTTTTAGGGCAGTTTCAAAATCCATTTTTGCACCAGCCATATCGTTGCCGAACTGGCGAAACCAACCTCGACATAGCAGGAACTCTGCTTCGGCGGTAATGTTTTTCAGGGCCGAGGCCTCGCGCATCCAGGTGCTAGCGTTGGCGATAGCGGCCTGAATTTGGAGTGCAGTTTCTTCTGGTTGATACCAACAGGCAAGCTGCCGATAACGCATTTGCTGGAGCGGATCGTTAGGGTTCAAGCGAGATTTTAACAACGCCAATTTCTCAAGATAGATATCGCGCCCGCCAATCAACTCCGAGTTTTCCAACTCGGTAAACTGCGCGTCAATCGAGCGCTGGTCAAATTCATCTGGCTCAGCAAAGGATGGCGCTGACAGAGACAGACTCGCCCACATAAACATCATGATCGCTAAACGGATTATTCGGTTATTGATGTTTGTTTGCTGGCTGGCGAACATTCTATTGGCTCGATTCGATGCGTAAATTAGCAAGAGCCTGCAGTATATGACAAAAGCCTATGGATGTTGAAAGACCTACCCCAGAAAAAGAAAGGCCCCGCAAAGCGGGGCCAATGGTTACATCATTTTGTCATCAGTAACGGTTCTTACACCCTAAGACCCGTTTCAGTTAAATTATTCAATCTCTAACTGACGACGCGCCTCATCATTCGGTAGCAGCCACATGTACTTACCAGTGCCTGATAGCCTTTCAATCTTCACTTTATCCCGCGCTCCAACAACTACTGAAGGCTGATCCACGATGATTTCATTGGCCAGATCGATGCTACCGTACTGGACGTCAACACTGTCACCATCTGTTTGGCTGTGGCTTTCCAACCAATAGTTGAAGGTGGTATCACCCTCGGTTAAGAAGCCGTACTCACCATACATATCGACGGTATGCACTGCGCTAGTATCGTTGTAATCATTCACAACATTGTATTCCAGCAGGAAGCTACCAGTATTAAGGTTTTGCAAAGCAGTAACCATATTGCCGCTTGCATCGGTAGCACCTGTCAACCAACCTTGGTCGTAGCTATACAGGATGTAGTCATCCAAACCATCTTCATCGGTATCGATGTACATAGCGGTGTACAGCTGAGATAAGTTGTTCCATGGGCGCTCAGTCGCTAAACCAAACTGCACCACGGGCGTGCCACCGAAATCGGCGGTGCGGTAACCTAGGGCTTTAATAGCATTAGAGGTGCCATCGAGGAATAGCCCATCTTTACCCGCTAAGGTGAAGCCTTCAGCTATACCCATGCCCTGACCTTGGTTGCGCAAGGTAAAGTTGCCCCTGCGATCTTCCTGCGCCGTTATGCGCGAAGCAGGGTCAACCACGGCCAAGTAGCCAACCGTGAGCTTATCTTCACCGTCGTCAAACACTAACCAGCCATCAACTTCAGTCTGGCTAAGGTAGCCGTTATCGGCGGGCAGTTCAGATGCATCCACTTTCATGCTCACCAACACTGGGCGCTTGCTGTTGCGGCCCATGTGCACGCGACTAGGGAACTGCAGTGAAACTCCAGGAACCTCGCGGTTCGGCACATGGGTCACATTGAAGGTGCGGCTTGAAGAAGACATGTTCTTCAGCATCACCAACTCATGCGCACGGGTATCTCGATCCTCGTTAATACGACCGAAGCTAATTGCACCAGGAATTGCAATGCTGCTGAGCTTTGCCGCTTCCGCTACGTTGATCACACCAGTACCCTGAAGTGTCAGCGGATATGGCGTATTAGAGCCAGGGCCGCCGGCATTTGCAGAGTGCGAAGAGTTCTGCAGCATGGCTTTGATGGCCTTCGGCTTCAGGTTGGGAAACTTCTGCAACAAAACAGCAGCTGCACCGGCAACGTGTGGAGTCGCCATCGAGGTTCCGCTCAAGCTCACAGCGCCATCGCCGGACTGCGTCGCTGCCGATGAAATACCCACACCAGGGGCCGCCAAGTCAGGCTTGAAATCAGAGCCACCATTATTTGGGCCGCGAGAACTGAAACCAGCTAAGGTGTCATCATTATCAGGGAAAGGCACATAGTTGGCAGCATCCAATACACCTTCGGGCATATCACCACCGGTCATGGCATTGTAAATTAACGTTCCGTTTTCCAATGAAATCATTGCAGCGGCCAAATCTACTGGCGTGCCACCCATAATAATTGGAGCGCCAGCTTCATTATTGAAGACCACCGCACCGCTGGCGCCTGCAGCTAAAGCATTTTGTAACTTGATGGTGAAGGAACACCCGCCACGCTGCAAGAACGCAACCTTATCGGTCATGTCATTCGCCAGCGGCGTACAGGCATTGAGCGGGTTGGCGATCTCCATCGCACCAGAAATTGGGCTGCCTTCGATCAGCGCTGGAGAGATGCCCGAATAAGCGGCGTTGTAGTCACCGCCAACGATGTCGCTGTTTACGTGCACAGCGAATTCATTGGCACCGCCCGCAACGGTAGCTGCAACAGAAATGGTTTTCTTACCGGCGGCCGGAGCACCGTGTACATAGGGCACACCATTGCCTGAGTTACCCGCAGCCACCACCACAACCACGCCCATGCTCGCAGCGTTATCCGCGGCCACTGAAGACGGATCATCGGGACTACCGAAGTCAGAACCCAAACTCATGTTAATCACATCGGCGCGATCGTCAACGCTACCGTCGCCGTTTGGATCTAGGGCGAATTCAATCGCGTCAACCGTTAGCGAGGTGGAACCACCATTGTCGCCAAATACCTTAAGCGCCCAAATTTCAGCATCTTTTGCAACGCCAGGACCTACCTTACCTTCAACACCGTTACCCGCCGCAGAGCCGGCAACGTGAGTGCCGTGGCCTTGATAATCCATCGGGTTATCATCTGGCTGGGGAATTTGCTGCTCGGGAGTGCCACCAGCATGATAATCGGCGCCGGCAAAGTCATAACCAAGGGTAACTTTCGCCGTTGGGAAGGAACCAGGAGTGATTGAAGAGGGGTCTATGCCGGTGTAATCACCGTTGCCACCAAAATTCTGATGCACGTAATCTACGCCCGTATCGATAACCGCAATCTTTTTGCCGGCACCGCTGAAACCGAGGTCCCAGGCGTCTGTAGCACCAACCCAAGGAACAGAAACACTGTTCATTAACTTATGGTGTGGCACACGCATAACACGCTTTACGCCTACTAGGGCTTGAATCGCGGCTAAATCGCTACGATCTACCAACCACTTGCTACCGTTTACACCGGCGCGAAAGCTTTTCACTTCGGTGGCGCCAAGCTTTTTCATTTTGGCGCGGAACTGAGCCTGTTCTGCAGCAATCTTCTCAGCCTGCTGTAGCTGGCGATCGCGACTCGGTTCAGTTTCAGTGGCTTCTAATTCTTCAACAACAAACCCAGCGACAGAGGCGCTTTCCAGCTCGACAAAAATCTCCAATCGATTCTTGCCTGTGGCAATGGGGGCCTGCTTCGTATCCAGCGCGGTGCGCTCGAGGGAAAGCTTGGCGGGGTCGAGTGCCTGAGCACCAGCCAGCGCAGCCACGGAACAAGATAGACATAGCGCAACGGACTTGCCGAGCGCAGATAGAGGCAATTTCTTCATTTAGCCAACTCCTTGGACAACGGTAAACAATTAGAGAACGCTTATGGCATTCAACTAAATGCAATTTTGAGAAAAACCGTACCTGAAAAATGACCGCAATACAGGCCGGAATCCACCGGCGGGTAATGGTCGGGTTAACCATAGTCCACACCAATAAGACTCGGAACAACCCCAATAACAATTTTATTTTTATGGTTATTCGAAGCACCAAAAAAGAACGTAAAACTCCGATAAAACCACAACTAAAATGCCGAACTTATGACCGGGCAAGCTCAAAAACAGAACATGGCATTAGTCATTTTCAGCAACTAATACTTTATAACTAGTTTCGACCTACCCCCTCAAATCTAAAGCCTTCGAAATATGCAGGAACACTCGTACAGCTTTCGACTGATTTTCTAGGCAAGTCTAGGGCCGCCAAATATACTGCCCAGCTCACATTGATACTGCATGGAACGCATCATGAATGGACTCGCAAGCCTTGGGCACATAGCCCAACAACCGCACAAAAACACCAAACACCGCTTTATTCACTTTTCCCAAAACACGGATGGCCGCTGCGGTCGCCCTGTGTATATCGACGCCCAACTGCTGCCCGACTTTCTCGCCGCTGTGGATATAAGTAACTTTAGCGGTCTAGAAGTAGTGAAGAAAATAGAACAATTACGAGCTTTGGGCGGAGGGATAAATAGCCACCAAAATAAAGACATTGCGAATAGCCATAAATGTTTAATGGGTAAAGTGGAAGTCCACTATTACATTACTCAAGCAACTGCCAAGAACTCCGGCGGGATCTATATAACAAATGTAGGCAGTATCAACAATAACAAGGATGAAACAGGCTTATATCGCTATCAGAACGGAATTGTCAGAAAAAATGATAATGACTTTTTTGCGCTAGAACAGGCTTTCATTGGATCAGATCAATCAATAGATAACCTTACCAATCGATTCAAACCCTACGCTGAGGTTGATGGCTGGAACTCACTATCCTATGAAATATTTTTTTCGCCAAGTTATGACATAGATAAACATGGAACTTGGATAACACCCGCTCAAAAGATATTTAACGAGTCTCAATCAATAGTTGACCTAGCAAAAATCTTACAAAAAACTCAACAGGCGATGATAAACAAAAGTGGCTCATTCACTAAAATTAGAGTCTTTGATAGTTCCAGTGGAATACTGGACAAATCACTAACGCTTGTAAAAGGTCATTTAGATAAGCTCGGGTTTGAATTTATTGACCCAGACGCGACAATTACCTCAACCATAAGGCAATTAGCTTCCAAAAATGCCAAGCTATCCAAGTCGCCTGTACAAATCACATCTAGACGATCAAAAATCACACTAACCAAAGTGCGAAACCAAATTTCCAGCATACTAAGAAGTGTGGGCAGGCCAACCAATGCTTTGGAAGTAACAGAAAAAACAAATGCCTCTAGCATAGCCCTCTCAGTCGGAGGGGCACTCAGTCATTCAAAAAGTAACTTCATAACAGCCGCGAGACAGGCGAACCTACTTGGTAAATGGCAAGGCTAATGATCATCGAAGATGTTTATGCAAATGCAAACCCGCAACTAATGCAAATCATTGCAGGAAACTTTAACCTTTTTTTTCTGCTTCCTGGCTTTGGTGAATATTACCCAGATAAACTATGCACTAGAGATTTGGAAAACAGATATTTTAACGAGGGCATCACAGAAATGAAATGCCCGCCCATTTGCTCGTTAAACTGGCCATGTAAGTTTCTGCATATAGAAGCTCTAGCGGGAGAAGTTTTTGTAGATATAAGACTAATTCTATCAAGCAAAAACTCATTAAAAAGTCACAGCGCGATATCTACCCATATTTCTGAAGAATATTATGATTTAGAGCGCAATTTTTTTAATCGTGGAGATGCAGACTCTATATTAGTTCCCGAAGAATCGCCAAAATATAAAAGAATTCCCTATCCGAAATCCCAACACCAAGTGGCTAGAAAAGGAGTAAAGTTCCCCTACTTCCAAGCTCAAGCTGGTTCTCACTTAGGCGGCATAACACCAATCGTCAACTACGCACCCGCAGGCGAAGGAGTCGCCATCAAGTTTGACTTTCGCTTCAACGGCTTCACCGCTGAAAACCCCACGGAATTGGCCGCCAGAGACGCACTGCTCGAGCAAATATGTGATGACTTTATGAGCCATGTGGAAATCTCGCCCTTGCCTCGCGACGAACGCCCCACGACCAAAACCCCATCAATAGATAACACCAACGAAGACGACGGCTGGTAGCAGCACCATTCGTTTCGTTTTTTGCATGAACTCATACCATTATCTCATTTTCCTATTGCGCCTAAGCTCACTATGCTTGGGGCATTGAATAGGAGAACCCCATGCAAACCTGCGGCGAACTACTGGCAAAATACCTCGAAGCCTATGGCATTGAAGTAGCCTTCGGCATTCCCGGCACCCATACCATCGAGCTCTACCGCGGCTTACCGCAAACCGCGATTCGCCACGTTACGCCTCGCCATGAACAAGGCGCCGGCTTTATGGCCGACGGCTATGCGCGCGTGACCGGCAAGCCTGCTGCCTGTATTACCGTTTCCGGCCCAGGCGCACTCAATATCAGTGGCGCCATGGGGCAAGCGCTGCAAGACTCTCAGCCCATGCTGGTTATCTCCGCCGACAACAACACTTGGCAACGCGGTCTCGGTGAAGGCCGGTTGCACGAAACCCGCAACCTGCAGGCTGCCATGGCCGAATGTTCGCGCTGGGCACACACCCTCACTCGGCCCGACGAATTACCCAGGGTGATGGCGCGAGCCTTCGCTATCTTCGCCAGCGAAAGGCCAGGGCCCGTGCATTTAACCCTACCCTTGGACGTGATTACCGCATCGGCTGATCATGTGCCACTCGACCTTTGGCCGCTGCCCAGCAAGCCGGCCGCTCACCTCAGCAGCGTGGCGCAGGCCGCGACACTACTCAATCAAGCCAAGCGACCGCTACTGGCCTTAGGTGGCGGTTGCGCCGACGCTCAAGCCGCAATGCTCGCACTGGCAGAGCAATTACAGGCGCCGGTTAGCCTGACCCATAACGCCAAAGGTCTGCTGCCACCCGATCACCCTTTACTGTTGGGCTCAAACCCATCGTTCGCGTCTATACGGCATGAGTTCGAACAGTCGGATGTGATACTCGCCATCGGCACCGAACTGTCCGAAACCGATTACGACTTTTTCTTTCAAGGCGATTTCACCATTCCCGGCAAACTCATTCGGGTGGATATCGCCACCGATCAGTTAACACGTAACTGCAAACCAAGCCTCGCTATCCAGTCTGATGCCTGTCAGTTTGCCCAAGCATTAACTAGCCAACTGACAGCGAGCAAAACGCGCCTTGAAAATGCCAAGCAACGGGTTGCCGAGGCCAAGCAAAAACATCAGCAAGAAATACACCTCGGCTATCAAGCATTTCTCGACAGCCTGCTGGAGGCACTACCGACCGCCATCCTAATGGGCGACTCAACGCAACCGGCCTACTACGCCGCCAACCAATTTGACGCCACCGCACCGCGCAGTTTTGGTTCGGCTGCAACCGGCTACGGCACCTTGGGTTGGGCGCTACCGGCGGCCTTTGGCGCGCGCTTGGGTGCACCCCATCGACCGGTTATCGGTTTGCTGGGCGACGGCGGTATTCAATTTTCGCTCAATGAATTAGCGACGGCTGTGGAGGCGAAAATTCCCGTTAGCATTATTATTTGGCACAACAGCTGTTACGAAATGATTGCGATGAATTTTCGCGATGCGGGTATGGAGCCCATTGCCTGCGATATCTACGCGCCCGACTTTATCAAAATTGCCGAAGGTTACGGTTGTAAAGGTGTCAGAGCCAAAAACTTGCGCGAATTAACCTCTGCGCTAATAAACGCACAAGCGTCGGACTTACCAACGATTATCGAAGTGCAGGAAAGCGATTTTATCTAACACCCAGCAGTCCGCGCCCGCTTCAAAACAGGCCCGATGCAATTTACAGCGCGCCTGTTATGGCGCAAACTTCCGTCATGAACAAATACCCCGCGCTTTGTATCAAATATCTTATGGCCTTCGCGCTTCTCTGTATGAGCGCTAACCCGAACGCCGGCGAAGCCAGCCAACAGCTCGAAGCCTCTTATTGGTTCCATCAAGACAGCGCCCAGGATTTAACGCCAGCGCCAGATAATAGTTACGCTCCGTTCACCCTGACAAAAGACGCAAAAGGCTATCAAATTCGCCTGTTGAAAAAACTCGCCGACTGGAGCCATCAGCACACCAATGGTCTCACGTTTAAAGTTGAACCGAACGCCTTTAACCAACAACACTCAGCCTTACAGATAAGCTTTTTCATTAACGCTGAACTGACCGAAACTCCTACCAACAGCCAGTTAAAAATCTGGTACCAAGAAAAGTTCGCGCCCCTGAATCTGGCAGATTTTGACGATGATCAGGCGCACTTGCTAATGACTTTTTGGACGCAGCGAGATGCAAATCAGGGCCGCTGGCGCAACGACTATCTGTTATCTATTGCCCCCAGCAAGTGGGGTAAACCGCTGTCATTCGAATTGCCCTTGGCGAGTTTTATCTGTAGTTACGAATTGAATTACCAGCGCACTATCGCTAGCGACCAAACAGCCTGCCCAACGAAAAGCTGGCAAGAACTTACCCTCGTCAATGAAACGCGCAACCAGAATGTCTTGCGCAATCTCAATAGCGTTGCATTTGAAAACCAAGCAATAGCCGAACACTATCGCGCTCTGCAGTTAAGTCAGTTACAGCTGTCGATCATTTCAAGCCAAGCAAAGGATTGAGCCGGGGTTTTATCACGCTATAATAGCGGTTTTATTAGTTTCTATTTGCCATGACCCAAACACCTTTATCCCCCGCCTACCTACAGCGCTTCGGCGGTGTTGCTCGACTCTATGGAATGGACGCTCTAGCTCAGCTGGCGCAGGCACATTTTGTGGTCATCGGCATTGGCGGTGTGGGTTCTTGGGCGGCGGAGGCCTTGGCGCGCACCGGTATCGGTCATATCACTCTCATCGATATGGATGAAGTCTGCGTCACCAACACCAATCGACAACTGCACACGCTGGCCAGCACGGTGGGGCAAGCAAAATCTGCGGTTATTGCCGAGCGCTTAAAGGGCATAAACCCCGAACTAAATGTGCAAATCATCGACGATTTTATTCAACCCGAAAACGTCGCCGAGCTCTTAAATAAGTCGCAAGACGTGGTCGTCGACTGTATCGACTCTGCCCATGTAAAAGCCGCAATTATCGGCTACTGTAAGCGCATAAAACTCACCGTTATCACGGTCGGCTCCTCCGGCGGAAAACTCGACCCGCGCCAGATTACCTCGCTCGATCTCGCCAAAACTACCAACGACCCACTGCTCGCGCGCACGCGCAATAATTTGCGTAGGAATTACAACTTTTCTCGCAACACGAAAAGAAATTTTTCCGTGGAAGCGATCTACTCCACCGAACAGTTAAAGTTCCCCACGCCCGAAGGCGGCGTTTGCACAAATAAATCGGCGTTAGGTGCAGAGGTCAAATTAGACTGTGGCGGCGGCCTGGGCGCCGTGACAATGGTAACAGCCAGCTTTGGTTTTGTTGCCTGCTCGCGCGCCATCGAGCGATTTTTGGCAAAAACTAGGCGTTAAGTGCCCGAACAGATTCGAGCACGCGGCTCACTAAAGCGGCAAAACCATTGTTGCGCGACGGCGCCAAATGGCGATCCAACTGCAAGCGAGTTAATAAATGCGCTAGATCCATCGACAATATATCCGCTTTAGCCGCGCCGTTTACCTGCGCCAATAACAAGGCCGCCAGCCCCTTGATAATGCGCGAATCGCCGTCGACCGAAAAATAAACGCGCTCTTCGCGCACGGCACAGAACAACCAAAGGGAGGTATCACAACCGCGCACCAGATATTCGTCCTGTCGCAGCCACGGTTTAACGCTCACGCTGTTGCCCCAGGTCATCAATAGCTTGTATTTTATCTGCCAGTTGCTGGCGCGCGCTAATGCAGCGGTATCCACGTCGCCAAACTCACTGACCAGCACCGAAGCATCCATCGTTTATCGACACTCGTTCATATTCAAGTAAGGTGCAAAATTAAGGTCGGTTATCCTACACTAGCCAATCACCGGCACCAATGTCGAATCCCGCCACCCATGAAGGCTCCAAATGATGCTAAAGGACACCAGCCATCGATATGGCGCACTCAGCCAATGTTTGCACTGGAGCAGTGCCATCTTAGTCATAGCACTGTTTAGTATCGGGCTTTGGATGGTAGAGCTCGGCTACTACGACAACTACTATCACCAAGCACCCGCACTGCACATCAGCTTGGGCATCCTGCTGTTTGGTCTCACCTTGGTGAGAATATTCTGGCGACTGTCGCAAGCCTCGCCCCAAGCCATTGTTGGAACCAGTAAGTGGCAGCATCAGTTGGCGCTTACTATCAAGTGGCTACTCCTAAGCTTACTTACACTACTTGCCATAACTGGCTATCTAATAACCAGCGCAGAAGGCGCAGGTGCGAGCTTTTTCGACTGGTTTACGATACCGTCTAGCATCCAATTAAGCAGCGCTAACGTAGATAGCGCCGGAGAATTACACGAATGGGGCGCTTGGCTGCTGATTGCCCTGGCGGTACTCCATGCCGGCGCAGCTTTCATGCATCACTTCATTAAAAAAGATGAAACCTTAACGCGCATGCTGCCATTCACCAAAAGCCATAACCGCGACACTTGATTAACACAACCTAAGGAAGCCCATGATGACAAATAACAACACCCTAAACGCCAGACCTAAGCTGCAACTGTTCAGCCGCAGCCTGCTCGCCGCAGCCGGTATCTGGCTAGCCGCCACGAGTGCACAAGCCGCCGATTACGTGATCGACACCAAAGGTGCCCACGCTAGCGTCAACTTCGCGATTCAACACTTGGGCTATAGCTGGCTCACCGGGCGCTTTAACGAATTCAGCGGCGAATTCAGTTACGATGCCGCCAACCCCGAAGCTAGCAAGATCAAGGTGGAGATCAATGTCGCAAGCGTCGACTCCAATCACGCCGAGCGCGATAAACACATTCGCAGCAAAGACTTTTTAAACACCGATAAACACCCAACAGCCACATTTGTTAGCACCGGCGTGAAAAATGCCAGCGCCGAAAAGTTTGATCTCGACGGCAATCTAACCTTCAACGGCGTGACCAAGCCAATCACCATTGCGGTGTCTAAAGTGGGTGAAGGCAAAGACCCCTGGGGCGGCTACCGCGCTGGATTTTCAGGTGAAATTACCCTTAAGCCGTCAGAGTTTGGCTTAACCTACAACTTGGGCCCGGCGTCTGAAACAGTAAAACTTTGGCTGAATGTTGAAGGTATTAAACAGTAAAAAAGGGCGTTCGTTTTGGCGCATTTAAAGCGCTAAAACCTAAACAAACGCTGGCCATTGGCGCGTACTTTCGCCGCTAATTGCGCCAGCGTTTCAGCCCGAAGTTGCGCCACAACCTGCGCAATCTCCAATAAATACTCTGGCCGATTATCCGCCCCCTGGCGCCCATGCACAGGCATAGAGGGCGCATCGGTTTCCAGCAAGAAGCTGTCACTTGGCAGGGCTTGTACCGTGGCTCGCGTTTTGTTCGCCCGCAGGTAGGTCACCACGCCTCCAACACCCAACAACAGGCCTCGGCGAATATACTCCTCCGCCATAGCAAGGCTGCCGTTAAAGCCGTGTACCACACCCACAATACCCCGGTGTCGATTCAACACGGCAACAAGCTCATTGTGCGCCTTGTACTGGTGCAAAATAACCGGCAGTGACTTTTCTCGCGCGAAGGCGAGCTGACTCTCGAGCCAAGGCACTTGCTTCGCAAGTGGCAGCGCAATCGCGCCATCCAGCCCGCACTCGCCGATAGCGACGCAGCCAGCATTTGCATAATGCGCTGCCAATGCGTCAATTAACATCGACGGGGTAAACATCGCCGGTTGCTTTTCTATCCACCAGGGGTGCAGCCCTACGGACCAAAAACTGCCCTCACCTAGGCCTGCCGCGCAGGCCTGAGCGCGCAGCCATTGCCCTGGCTCTAGGCCTGGAATCAGTGCACCGGCCACACCATGGGCTTGGGCAGTCAACCAGCGCTCGGCGCGCACACCATCGAAGGCAGGCAGATCAAAGTGACAATGGCTGTCGAACCAACGCTCCTTAAGCACACTGGCAACCCAATAGCTGAGGTAACGATTGCTTGAATCTATTAACCAAGAGCAATCGATAGAATAAATAGCCAAAAACTATCAAGTCTATTTTGTTAATTAATTTTTTAAATAACACTGTTTTCACCATACTAGCCCCACTGATTCAACAAACAGCTACAGCATAAACAGGAGTTAACCATGTTAGCCAACAAAGAAGGCCATAAAGTTCCAGACGTCACCTTCCGCACCCGGGTTGAAGGTGAGTGGAAATCCATCACCACGCAAGAGATTTTCAAAGGTAAGCGGGTGGTATTGTTCGCCTTACCGGGCGCGTTTACGCCTACTTGCTCAACCACACACTTGCCACGCTACAACGAGCTGGCGCCAACCTTAAAAGCCAACGGCATTGACGAACTCATTTGCCTAAGCGTTAACGACACCTTCGTCATGGAAGCCTGGGGCAAAGACTTGGACGCGGCTAATATCACCTTGCTACCCGATGGCAATGGCCACTTCAGCGCCGGCATGGGCATGCTAGTGGACAAAGAGGATTTAGGCTTCGGTAAGCGTTCGTGGCGCTATTCGATGCTGGTTAACGACGGCATCATTGAGAAAATGTTCATCGAGCCAGAAAAAGCCGGCGACCCCTTTGAAGTCTCTGACGCAGACACCATGCTAGATTTCATTAATCCAAGCGCCAAAAAGCCAGACCACGTAAGCGTATTTACCAAACCCGGTTGCCCACACTGTAAGCGCGCCAAACAATTACTGGCAAGCAAGGGTTTCACCTACGAGGAAGTTGCCTTGGGTAGCCATGGTCTAAGCTATGCCTCACTCAATGCCATTACTGGGCGCGGAACAACGCCACAAGTTTATATTAACGGCAAGCATATCGGTGGCGCCGACGAGTTAGAAGCTTACTTCAAAAAAGCCTAAGCACGGCCTAAACCGTTTGGAACAATTCGCCTGCACCTGCATCCAAAGGGCAGGCGAAGGGTGTACCAATACACCACGAAAAATGAACCGTTAACTATCCCCCTATTAACTGGAGTTAATAATGCAAACCCTCAGCACAGACGTCGCGATTATTGGTGCAGGTACCGCTGGCCTCGCCGCGTACCGCGCCGCACGCGAACATACCGACAAGGTTTTATTAATCGAAGGCGGCCCACATGGAACGACCTGTGCGCGAGTAGGTTGCATGCCCAGTAAATTATTAATTGCCGCGGCCGAACACGCGCACCACGCCAGCCATAACGGCGTGTTTGGCGTGGATTACGCGGCGCCGAAAATTGACGGTAAAAAAGTCATGCAACGGGTGCAAAAAGAGCGCGATCGCTTTGTCGGCTTCGTCCTCAAATCGGTCGACAGTTTTCCTGCGCAACACAAGATTTCAGGCTATGCCACTTTTGTTAATCAACAGCAGTTGCAGGTAGAGCAAGCCGACGGAACTCAGCTCACCATTAACGCGCACCGCATTGTCATCGCCACTGGGTCATCACCTTTCGTGCCTGAATTTTTAAAGAGTGCAGGCGACCGGCTGTTAATCAATGACGACTTGTTCGAATTAACCGACCTACCTCAATCAGTGGCGGTTTTTGGCCCTGGCGTCATCGGCCTTGAGTTAGGCCAGGCTTTGTCTCGCTTAGGTGTGAAGGTGGTAATGTTTGGCGCCTCTGGCAGCCTTGGGCCACTGCAAGACGAGAAAATTCGAGATTACGCACATGCTCAATTTAACCAAGAGTTTTATCTAGACTCGGCCGCCAAAGTTGAGCACATATCTCACCAGGGTAACAGCGTTCAGGTGCGCTACCAGCACCGAGACAAGGGCTTGATCAGCGAGAGTTTTGACTACCTTCTCGCCGCCACTGGCCGACGTGCCAACCTGACGCAGTTACGCATAGAAAACGCCGACTTGACGCTCGATGACCTCGGTGTTCCCGTGCACGACCGCTACACAGGTCAATGTGGCCAGAGCCCCATTTTTATTGCCGGCGACGTATCAAACGCGATACCGCTGCTGCACGAAGCGGCGGACGAAGGAAAAATTGCGGGCGATAACGCCGGTCGGTCACTCAAGAATGCTGCCGACGTGCGCGCCGGCTTGCGCCGCACCCCCATAGGCGTTGTATTCACCGAACCGCAGATCGCCACAGTCGGTCTATCACTGCCGCAACTTAAACAGCGCGGCGAACACTGTTACGCCATTGGCGAAGTAAGCTTTGAAGACCAAGGTCGGTCCCGGGTTATGCACAAAAATATAGGCTTATTGCGCGTATATGGCGAGCAAGGAACCGGTTTATTGTTAGGCGCAGAAATGTTTGGCCCTGCGGCCGAGCACATCGCCCACCAATTGGCGTGGGTGATACAAATGCGCATGACCGTACCGCAAATTTTGGATCTACCCTTTTATCACCCCGTGATTGAAGAAGGGGTGCGCACAGCGCTGCGGGATTTAAACCACCAATTACACATTGGCCCAGAGATGGTAGAGAAGTGTTTGGATTGCGGGCCGGGTGCATGAGCCTAGCGCCACAGCATTTTAATCAATAGCCACTTGGTTCAAGCTATTTTAACTTAAGATGTTTAAAACGTAAAAAGCCCCGCAATTGCAGGGCTTTTTACTTAGACTGAGTTGCAACCTACTGGCGGTCAAACATTAATAAATTCTCCGTGCGATCGAAGACTAAATACTGGGATAGATCTTGCCCGGTTTTGATATCGCTAGTCATTTTGTTTAAATAGGGCTCTGCATCTTTTTCCGACGGGGCAATCGGGCCCTTACCACTGAGACCGGCAACAAACATCATGTCCCATTCAGGGCTAATCGAGTCCGCTTCGGCCACTAAAGCTTTGAAACTTTTTATGTCAGCCGGCAATTTGTCCACGCACATGACCGGTGACAGTGTACCGCGCTCCGACTGCTGATCAGGGCTTTTACCTTCGGATTCCGCCGAGGCAAAAAGCAGCAACATACGCTGGGCATCTTTTTGCTCTGACGCCATCCGGATTAAATCGGAAAAGTTGTTAATCATAATACCCAATGCCCAAACGCTAACAAGATTGAGCGCCTATTTTGCAGAGTGCCTTTGGGGGCTGCCTTGACCTGCATCAACTGATCGGCAAACGCCATTGGCGCAGACTATTGAGGGAAAGCCTCGCCCAAGGGTCTTTATCTAAACGGAGGATTCGATGAAAACACGATTGATCGCACTCGCACTCAGCTTTTGTGGCCTACTGCTTGGCTGTAACCAAGCCCCAGCACCCAGCCATGAGATAGCCAGTTTCACCCAAAATATGCAGGCACAAGCAGGCCTGATTCCCATCTACTACGCCCCCGACACTGGCAAAGTGTATTTGGAAGTGGCGAAAACCTCGCCCGAATATATCTATTACTTCAGCTTACCGCAGGGTTTAGGCTCCAACGATATCGGCCTAGACCGCGGCCAATTGATGGATCTCAACACCAAGTTGGTTAGATTCGAAACAGTGGGCGACAAGGTGTTATTGCGGCAGTTAAACACCTATTATCGAGCCGATTCCAGTAATGCCTTGGAGCAACAATCGGTACAAGAAGCTTTCGCCAGCTCGGTACTCTGGGGCTTTCCGGTGGTGGCTCGCAACGACTCCCATGTATTGGTGGACGCCACGGAGTTCGCCCTGCGCGACAGCCATGGTGTTGCACGCCGATTAAAACAGACCAAACAAGGTGATTTCCGTTTGGATAGCTCGCGCTCTGCCATCTATCTGCCGCGCACCAAGGCCTTCCCAACCAATACCGAAATTGAAGCGACGGTCAGCTTCACCGGCGAAGAGCCGGGGCAATTCGTTCAAGACGTTAGCCCAGATGCCTATGCCATTAGCCTGCGCATGCACCATAGCTTTGTCGCCTTGCCAGACGCCGGTTACACACCCCGACCCTTTCACCCCCAAAGTGGTTTCTGGTCTTTCGAATACAAAGACTATGCCGCCGCCATTGAAGAGGATATGACCAAACGCTTTATTCCTCGCCATCGGTTAACTAAGAAAGACCCTTCAGCCGAGCTCAGCGAAGCCGTAAAACCCATTATTTACTATTTAGACCCAGGCACACCTGAACCGGTGCGCACCGCCTTGCTAGACGGCGGCCGCTGGTGGAACCAAGCCTTTGAAGCAGCTGGCTACAAAGACGCCTTCCAAATAAAAATATTACCCGAAGATGCCGATCCCTTAGATGCGCGCTACAACGTCATTCAATGGGTGCACAGAGCCACTCGTGGTTGGTCCTACGGTTACGGCTTAACCGACCCGCGCACCGGCGAAATTATCAAAGGCCACGTAACCTTAGGCTCGCTGCGGGTGCGCCAAGATTATTTAATTGCCCAAGGGATGACAGCGCCCTTCACCACCGACAACGCAGACACACAAGCACAATCGGCCATGGCCTTGGCGCGAATTCGGCAGTTGTCGGCCCATGAAATTGGCCACACCCTAGGCATAGCCCACAACTTTGCCGCCAGTAATAAAGATCGCGCCTCGGTGATGGATTACCCGCATCCCCTATTCGAGCTCACCGGTGAAAATAAAATAACCTTAAGTAACGCCTATGCCGAGAATATTGGCGCTTGGGACAAGCGCGTTATTCAATACGGCTACGGCGATTTTGCCGACCAACAGGCGCGACTGGATTTTATTGATCAATCGCGCGCGCAAGGCTTTACCTTTATATCAGACCCAGACAGCCGCAGCGCCAGCGATACCCACGCCAGCTCAAGCCTTTGGGATAATGGCGCAGACGCGGTTGCAGAGCTAAGCAAAGTAATCGCGTTACGCAAAGTCGCGCTGGAAAATTTTAATCAAAATGCCTTAGCCCCTAACCGACCCTTTTCAGACCTCGAAGAAATCCTAGTACCGATTTATTTTTTTCATCGCTATCAAGCTGAAGCAGCTGGCAAATGGATAGGCGGGCTCGAGTACAATTATGGCGTGAAAGGCGATGCGGCGAATTTAGTACACGAGCCCATTGCCGCTGCGCGCCAATTAAAGGCCATAGACGCGCTGTTGGGCACCTTGGAGCCGGCGTTTTTGCAGCTACCAAAAACCATTGAGGCACTGATTCCGCCCAAAGCTTACGGCTACAGTAAAACCCGCGAAAGCACTCAAGGCTATACCGGTACGGTTCTCGATCCAGTGTCGATGGCTGAGGCAAGCGTCAACCACAGCCTCGATATTCTCATCGCGCCCGAGCGCCTCGCGCGCCTCAACTGGCAACACATCGATATGCAAACTCTACCCAATGCAGAAAAATTAATGGCGCAAGTTTGGCAACGTCTAAGCGAAAAATCTAACTCTGCGCCAATCATACAAGAGCGAGCTCAGACCGCTTATGTCAATAAAATTGGTGCTTTATTGGTAGCCAAAGCAGCCCCGGAAGTGAAAGCAGCAGCACTCAAAACCTTGAACAAGATTGTCAAAGATTCAGACCTAAAAGGTGCAAACGAGACTACCCAAGGGCAATGGTTAAGCGCGCTGGCGCGTCAGAAAATAGGTAAATTAACCACTGATGGCGATGATGCCGGAAAAATGCCGCCGGGCTCACCTATTTAAATTCCACAGGTATACCAGCCGCACCATAAATAATGGCCGCTACATGCGGCCATTATTATCACTTGTCAGGCGGCTACTGGCTAATTTTTAAACGATAGCCATCTGTTGCAGAAGCATCCGCTTCAAAGGTCAACAAATAGTTTTCACCGGCTAGCACTTCAAAGTCCAACGAATCACCAAATTGATGGCGGGTACTGACAACAGTGACTGTCCCGTCCTCATTCGTAACTGACGCAGTCGTTGAGTAGGTTAAATAAAGCACATAGTTTGCGACCGGCATACTGAAGTTTCGCTGACTACCAAACTCCAGATTGGTCAAATTATATTTTGATGTCGGCGCTACAACTAAATTGCCTTCGCCATCAACCGCTTCAAACACCTCACCTGCATCTTCATTAACAAAGTGCAATATCAATGGGTCCGCCACTAACACCGTCTCACCAGAAGATGTTTCCACCTCAACTTGTTTAACCCCTAGATGAACATAGTTAACATGTGATTCGTATAAACGCGGCCTCAGAGGTTGGGACAGGAGAAAATCGAGCAAAACTACATCGTTACCAGTTGCCAACACGTTCTCCAGAAAGAACAGTATCGAATTCGAGCCAGAAGCAAGCTTTCTACCCTCCTCCCGTTGGTAATGGACAACATCCGGGTTAGCTGCGGCCGTTAGTTCCACATCATACTCGCCACCCGCGAGGCTTTGGACATCGCTCAAGGTACTGGCCGCCAAGCCTGAAATCGTATGGGTTTCTGATGCCCCCGTGAGGATCACGTCGACATTATTTAAGTCTGTAATACTGTTATAAGCGCGAATCTTGGTAGGCGCTGGGTTCAATTGATCCTGATAGCTGTACACAAAACTCGAGCCCGAGACTTGATCTAATACCACGGTGCTGGCATCACCATAACCCAGTTCGCGCAACATAAGAAAATAGGTATTTGCTTTAACGAAGGGCACGACATCGGTAGTTAAAATCCGATTGCCCGAGTCCACGTCCACCGCGAAAAATATATAATTGCCTTCGCTAAGCGTGCTTGGCTCAGAGCGGCCGCCATCGCCGAGGGTGACTAAAAATTGCGCCTCGTCAAAAGTGCCGCCTTCGGCGACGTAATACAGTTCAATTTGTCCGCGCGCCTCCGTGACGTTGAATACCGTAATGCCGAATTCGCCACTGTTATAGGGCGTAGGTGGAACGTAGCGATACTCCGTCAGCTCGGGTGCAGAATAATCACCTGTCATGAGCCAAAAACTGTGTTCATCTTTAATAACAGTGACATCGCGCTCGAACAACGCAATTTTCTCGCCTGGGTTGGCAGGATCAGCGCGCTCAATCGACAAGGCGTAATCAGCCGGAGTCACCGCCGTTATAGCCGACGCATCGCCGTATTCAGCCTTTGATACAAGGCTCGTATTCGTCTCAGACGTGGTAGTGGTGATGACAAAATCCGTCACCGAAGAGTTGGGCGAGGCATTGTAAAACTGTAGATAACCAGCATCGGCCGCCCTTTGACTATTACTATTGCTATCCGAGCAAGCTGCAACTAAAGCAGCCAAACAGGCTAACAACACGGCACCAAATTGACGCCCACGGCCACGAGAGTGAAGAGTTTCCATATGCTGATTTCGACCCAGAATTAAATAACGGGGGATTATTTCAACTCTTGGGACTGCTGAACACCCTTTTAGTTCAGAAACAGCAAGTTTTCTTGGTTTTGCTTGGCACCCCTGGGAAAACTGGGAGATAAAGACTTCGCAGGTTGTTTTAGGTTGTTTTTTGACCAGCGCCTTGTCTGCCCCCAAATACAAGCTATCGACACACGAAGGCCACCGCCCAGCGACCCTCGTGCAGGTTTAGAACTACTGGACCACACTAATACGATAACCACCGTATGCCGAACTGTCCGGTTCTAATATCAACATGTAATTGGTGTTGGCCTCTAACTCCAGATAGATATCATCAACTAACGCCTGCTCTACCCCATCGTCGTCGGTGTAGGTAATGTAGACCGCATAGTCACCAGATACCAAGGTAAAATTGCGTACTTTCGCAAAATCCACACCGGTTAAGACTTGCGCTGCAGACTCCAGGGTTTCTCCCTCGGCCTCGTTCACGAAATATGCTTTTAGCAAGTAGCGATCGCCATCTGAGTCCAACTTATTAGCGAAGCTCAACAAGTTAATATCGTGTTCATATACACGCTCTCGAACATCTTGGCTAAAGACCAAGGCGCTAACGACATTGCTGGTACTCTTGTAAAACACCACATTTTTGGAAGCACCAGAGGCGAGTGATACCAGCTTGTTTTCTATGTACTTGTTGGTTGGATTGCCCACTTCGGTCATAGCTAAGGTGTAATCACCGAAGGGCATGGTTTGAAATTCAGACGCACTGTCAAAATCAATGGCTGAAAAACTCGGATTCTCAGCGCGACCGGTAAGCAGTATATCCACCGAGCCCAGCTCATCAATGCTGTTATACACGCGCAACTGCGCCGCATTATTTTCATTCGTATAGTTATACACAAAGGTAGAAGTGGTAACTTGATCTAAGGAAATGGTTCCGTCGGTGCTCTCATCATCATCGCGCAGCACGACAAAATAAGTTTTAGCTTCAACAAAAGGCACCTCGGCCGTAGACAAAATAAGCTCGCCGCTGTCTACCTCAATCACATGAAAGGTATAGTCACCCTCTTCAAGATCAAAGGTTGCGGACTGCTCTCTCGCTCCTAACGTGGTTAAGTAGCTAGCCTCATCAAAGCTGCCATCCTCGGGCGCATAGTAGATCTCAAGCTGACTCGAACTCGAGGTGAAATTGTAAGCCATCAGCTCAAACTGATCGTCTTCGAAATCGTCTGAGGGTTCATAGTCGTAAGCAACTAACTCAGGTGCGGTGAAATCGCCAAACATCGCCCAAAGGGTATAGTCATCTTTACTAATGGTTAGGTCTTGCTCCACCACAACCACATTATTGCTCGCATCACTGGTATCAGCGCGCTCGAGGGTGAGGGTGTAATCATCTAACTCTATTGCAGCTAATGCCGTCACATCACCGTAGGGCGCCGAGCCAACTAATTCATCGTCTAAGCGAAATTGGGTGGTGGAAGAGTTAGACGATGCATTATAAAACTGTAAATAGCCGCGGTCGTCGACGCTGGTGCTATCGTCATCGTCGTCACAGGCCACCAACATCAACGGCATTAGGGCAAGTAGGGAGATTCGCGCCAACCACTTACGCGTATGAATTATGTCTAACATCGTCACTACCACCTCAGGAAAAATTTCAGAAGCGGCAATCTATCAAGAGATTGTGATTCAATCAGTCAACATGGATTAGCTTTTGTCTAGTAATGTAAACAATTGTAAAGTCTCGTCGGTGCGCCGATTGCCTTACAAGCGCCCTATCTGCTCTAGATAAAAAAATGGCGAGCACAAGGCTCGCCAAATAGAGCAAAATTACCTTAATTCATTTTAATTTGGCGCACAAACTCCGCTAACAAACGTCGGCTGTACGGCGCTTTCACCGGCGGCTTTTGTGATTTGCACCCCAAAGCTAGCCGTTTGCCCAGCAGGAATATACTTATTCCAACTCAAGGCCGTCGCCTGGTAGGGATTGGCGCCAGTTAAGGTCGCATTCCACGAACTCGCGACACGGTTACCGTTGGCATATTGCCAGCCCAGGGTCCAGTCGTTAACTGCGCTCGCACCTCGGTTATTAATCCGAATGGTGGCCACCGCACCCGTGTTCCATTCATTCTCCACGACGTACTCACAGCTGATATCGCTGCTTGGCAAAGCACTCACACTGACAGCTTGTTGGACGCTATCAGTTAAGTTGCCATCAGAAACCGTCAGGCTAACGTCATAGGTTCCGGCGACTGCATAAGCATGTACAACATGAACACCTTGGCCAACATTGCCATCGCCAAAATCCCACGCGTAGCTCAGTGTATCCCCATCCGGATCAGAAGAATCATGCGCATGTAGCGTCGCTTCCAAGCCATTAGTCGACGCCATAAAGCTTGCCACCGGTGCCGAGTTTTCCGCCTTTACGGTGATAGAAACCGTAGCGGGTGCCGAACTTAGGTTGTCGTTATCGATAGCCACAAAGGCAAAGGCATCGGCACCGCTGTAGTTAACATTTGGCGTATAAACGCGGCTAGCACCCGTGCCAGTAACGACGCCGTGCTCGGGCTGTGACGTCACGCTGTAATCGATAACTTGCCCGTCGGCATCGGTGGCCACTAAGGTAATGGCCGCACTGCCATTTTTCTCCAATGTCACCGTTTGATTTTGCGCGCTAGGTGGCGTTGGTCCGGTCGAGTAAGCCAGATCCATACAGCCGTGGAAGCGCTCATAGGTAAAGTAGTTTCTACCCCACTCGCCGTACACCACATGATGCCCAGATCGCTCTGGTAGCTGACAGCTGGTATGAAAAAGCGTGTTAGCTTTATCGGCTACCACCAAGGGGTTGGCAGTAGGGTTTTTGTCGTCATAATTCAGAACACAAAAGGCTTCCGTCTCAAAATCATCCCAGGTTAATTTTTTATTCGAGTCAAAAACAAACCCTGGCTTAGTAATCCAGTAGCGAAACTCCTCGGTGTCATCAAAGTGCGGGCCCCAGGAAATATTCCAAGTAAACACTTTTTCACCGGCAACCACCGGCGTGGTGGGCCAGTTGGTCGCCGTGTCCCAGGGCGTAGCTCCGCCATTCCACACTTCGCTATCGAAACCACAAACGTTGCTAGGCAAGGGCGTCACACCTTTGCGACCCACGTCGTGGCTTAACACGCTCATAAATTGATAGCCGCCGTTGGAATCATTGGCAAAGGCATCCACACAAGCTTGTGTGGTGGCCTGGTCAGGCTTTTCTTGTAAACCACATTTGGCGTTGCGCGCCGGCGGGTCAACCATCAAACCATGACCAAGGGCAATGGAAGAAACACCTAGCGACGTTAATAGCACGGCCGATGACAGCAAGCCTTTTTTCATTTGACTGTACATATTTTTTCTCCATTAAAAAGGCCCAGCGAAAAGCTGGGCCATTCATTTACTGGCAAACAGCACCAGTGACAGTGGGTACCGGCGCGGCTTGGCCGTTAGGCTTTGTGCCTTGAATGCCGAATTCAACATACTGGCCAGGTTGAATGGTGTTGTTCCAACCGGCAGATGTGGCGGTGTAGGGGTTATTACCCACGACTGTTGCATTCCAACCATTGGTGCGGGCAACACCGGCTGGGTAGCTCCAGGTTACCGACCAGTTTGACACCGGCGCGCTGGTGGTATTGGTCAACCGAATGTTGGCAACAAAGCCGGTATTCCATTGATCGGCGACGATGTAATCACAACTAACACCGGGCGTTGGCGCAGTCACCGAAACGCTTTTGCTCGTTACGTTAGTATCGATGCCATCGGATACGGTTAGCTGAACGGCGTAGCTTCCGGCCGCCGCAAAGGTGTGACTTGCGGTCTTGCCCGACTTACTCACGCCGGCAAAATCCCAGCTGTAGGTCAGCGCATCGCCGTCGGCATCCGATGATGCCGAGCCATCAACATTGACAGTTAAGCCACTGCTTACCGATGTAAACGAAGCCACAGGCGGCGTATTCGCCGGTGGCGTAACCGCGTTTAAAGTGAGGCTGGCCGAGGCACTTAAATCTGCACCACTCGCATCTTGCGCAATTAGCTCAACTAAAAAGCTGCCCGTACTTGTGGGCGCGGTAATGCTAACAGTCGACCCGGTAACTCCGGTGGCAACCTGGCCCCCATTGACCAACACTTTTACACTCGCGGCATTGGCCAGCGTGAAACTCACCGGCACCAATGCGCCGGTATACACTTGGGCATTATTGTTGGGCGAAGATATTGCAACCGAAGGCACAATAGGCTCCGTTACCGTAACGGAAACGGTGGCTTCATTTGAAACCGCGCCGCTGTTATCGGTGGCGGTGTAGGTGAAGCTATCCACGCCAAAAAAACCTGCTGCAGGAGTATAGGTTCGCACCGCGCCGGTGCCCGCAAGGCTACCGTTTGCAGGGCTAGCTACTTGGTAGGATGCAATGGTGCCGTCACTATCTGCAGCCGAAAGCGTAACTTGGACCGCCGTATTTTGCTGCGTGGTCACTGCGACATTTTGCGCGCTAGGTGCGCAATTGATGCCGGTGCCAGCGCCGCAAGGTGGGGTTGGCTCAGAGCCCCAAATAAGCGCTGTATCGTTATACATCGCAATTTTAGGCGCCTGCTTATCCGCGTTGGTGTAGCTGTCCCAAGACGGGTCGCCAGCGTTCACCCAATCCGCCGAGTCACCCGTGGTGGGTAGCGACAAGCGAAATTGCACTTCTTTCTTGTGATCCGACTGACCGCCGGGAAAAATATCCACACCGGTAAAGTCGATCTCGGTGTAATAGATATCATCTGCCGCATTGCCCCAAGGTTTTAGCTGAGACACACTCGTCGCCTGACTGTAAGCAGCCGTCACTTTCACGTCAGCCACTGAGTATCCCTTTGCTTTTTCGGCAGTTAAATCGACAAAGTAACGGAATTTTAATTTATCGGTATTCGCCGCAGGCCATGCCGAGCGGTTATACACCTTGGCTGAAATTTCCACATGGCGTGGGCCAGTGGCATTGGTTTTCGCTTCAACAAAATATTCTAAATCGCGAACTTCTGGCGCGGGGAATTGATTCTCTGCGATGGGTGAGCCGCCAAAATCCATATACAAGCGCGCGACCGCACCAGTGAAGCCTGCGTTGTAATCGGTTGCCACCTCGTTGGCAATATAGTCGCCACGGTCATCGACATAACTGTCACCCGTGCCTGGGCCACCAACCAAAGCGCCGACCAATAGATGGCGACTCTCGGTGGGCACCGTTAAGCTATCGGCCCAAGTCCCATGTGCGCCGCGGTGATGGGGGTTCTTCGGGCCGTTGGCCGAGGTGCCAATTTGATAGGAAATACCCATGGGGTTATCGCCCAAAATATATTCCAACTGGCTAACAGCAAAGTTGTAATAGGTGCTAACACGGCTATCGCTCGGGTTCACTGACTTCAAATAGTCGGAGTAAATTAACGCGATAAAGGATGTGTTAGAGGCGTAGCGGGTAGCGCCCCAAGTATCTAATTGGGCCAAGCCACCCGGCGTGTATTTCACCTTGGCGCCCTGGTAACCTGTGGTCCAATAATCCAACCAGCGCTCCGCATCGGCCTTGTACTTAGCCTCACCGGTTAATTGCGCCATCAATACATAAGAACCGTAACCTTTATCATCCCAAGCGTGTGTCCACTTGTAAGATCTAACTGTAGATTGCTGCTCGGTATTTAAACTGTCGTAAGCGGTAACCGCTGCATCTAAATAGCTTTGTTCGCCGGTGGCGCGATGCAACCAGATAGCCGACCACACCAATTCATCGTTGTAACCACTCCACGAATTGTAGAAACCGGAGGCGTCGGTAATACAGGCGCTGTATTTACCCTTGTAGGTATTGGCGAAGCTATAGAGCTGCTTAGCGTGGTTAATTAAATTTGCAGAGTAAGCTGGATCATCGGTTTTAAACACCATCGCAATGGCGGATAGTGCCGCGGCCGTCTCACCCGCTAAATCAGAACCAGGGCAAGAAGCATCGACTTTAAAAGCGGGTCTATTACTCGCTGCGCGGCTGGTTAAATGTACAACCTCTGGCGAACCCCACCAGGCGTGGTCTGCGCTACCCGAACCCACCTGGCCGTATAATTCATTCGGCGCGGTATGGGCGCTAACAAAATAATCTGCCACAAAGCGCAAGTTATTTTTGATGTGAGCCATTTGACCTGATTGGGTATAGGCCTGCGGATATTCAATAACACCCCACGCCAACATGGTAGCTGAGGCGGCCATGGGAAAGCCAAACTTCACGTGGTCGCCGGCATCGAACCAGCCGCCGGACAAATCTTTTCCAACGTCTGAACCGTCGTCTAGCACGGAATCACCGCGCCATTCGACACGGTTCCAAGCCGGTAATTTACCCGCTTGCTGCGCCTCGTAAAAATAAATCGATTTTTGCAACGCCTCACCATAGTTTGGCGCCGCTAGGGTATTTGCCGAACAAAAAGCTACCGCACTAAAGAGTGCTGTTTTGATAAATGTCTTTTTCATGAAATGAATCTCGCTTAAAGCCCGCTGAAACGTCAGCGGGCGATGTAGAGGTTAAGGGTTAATTACAAGCCGAGTGGCTCTGCACCGCCGTTGAGGTAGTGGGTTTTCACGGTGATGCCACTAGAGCCCAGCGGCACTTCGTGATCTAAGCCAATAAATTGACCGCTATTATTCTTCCAAAGCACTGGCTCAAGAATGTCGTACTTGGCTTCATCCCAGGAGGTCCAATCGCCATTTAACAGGCCACCGGTATCGCCAGAATTTGGATTCAAGCACCAAAAGGTATGATGAATTTTGTAATCATTCATCAGGGATTGAATGGCGAGCATCCAGGTTTCGTTGTCACCGCCGTCGAGGAAGCCGCCCCACTCACCCATTAGCAATGGCGCCGTACCACTGGTGTGTATGTAGAGCCAATTGTCTTGCCACACGTCGGCAATTAGCGTGTCTTTTGAAAAGCCCGCGTAGAACCAATCTTGTGCAAAAACCAGCGGACCATAATCGTGCGGTGAGTACATGATTTTATTTTGATGACCAGGCACAAGCACAGGGTGATCGGCGACGCCGCGTAAATTTCCACCCCACCAGTTAAAATGGTAAGCCTTGTTATCTTTCGAGCCCCAGCTCACGCCATCTTTCGGATAAACCTCAATACCCTCGACCATAATGAGCATATTGGGATTAGCCGCTAAAATAGCCTTCGAAGTTTTTTCCGCAACGTGTTTCCAGTTATTTGCGTCAGTAGAGTTATCCCACTTGGCAAATACAGAATCACTATGGGCCTTGCCGTGTGGTTCATTCTCTAAATCGAACGCGATTATGGTGTCATCGTTCTTATAGCGCTCGGCCAACCAAACCCAGGTATTGATAAAATCAGCCTCGGTAATATCACCTTTCGTCCATAAGGGTTGCACGTGACCCGAGTTATCGGCCTCCGCCGAGTGGGCATCCATTAACACTTTGACGCCATGTTTTTTACACGACGCCAAGAAGGCGTCAAAAATTTCTAAGCTGTTTTTCCCCACCAGTTCTGGATTCGCATGGGTGTTAACGTTGACTGTTTTAAAGGTGCCTGCCATCCACTCCTTCACAATTTCCGTCGAAAAAGGCACCCGCACAAGGTTAATGCCGCGATCCGCCATGGCCTTGACCGTTGCATCAAGGTTGATACTCCAAAGCCCATGAAAGGTGCGTTCGGTGGTGTTATAACCAAACCAGTTGGCGCCCGTTAACCACACGGCCTTGCCATCTTTATTGACAAGGGTATTACCTGAAACACTCAACCAGTCATCACCCGGTAGAGCGTTACCCGGTGGTGTCGGCGTAGGTGTTGGTGTTGGTGTTGGTGTTGGTGTCGGTGTTGGTGTCGGTGTCGGTGTCGGTGTCGGTGTTGGTGTTGGTGTTGGTGTTGGTGTTGGTGTTGGTGTTGGTGTTGGTGTTGGTGTTGGTGTTGGTGTCGGTGTCGGTGTCGGTGTCGGTGTCGGTGTCGGTGTCGGTGTTACACCGCCATTAAACACAATGTCTACCGGCATCATTGCATTGCCCGGCGAACCAATAAAACCAAAATTTACAGTTTCGCCAGCAACGATCTGGCCGTTGTAATCCAAATTGCCAATGACGTACGTATTACCCACGTGCGAGATGATACGTGCGTTCCAGATTTGATCTATTTGAAAGCTAGCGCCGAACTCGATAGTCCAGCCGTTCACACCTGTGGCTTCATTATTGAGGATTTTTGTGTCGCCTTGAAACGCACTGCCCCAATCGCCGCTAGTTGCCATGGAAACCTGTGCCGCTTCAACGTTTGCGGCTAGCAACGCGGAGATAGCAAGGCCTAAAATTTTTCTATTCATTACTTTGCTCCTGACCTGTACATCTAGTTATTAGTTTTCGTGATTGTCAGTCTGAACCTCGATGACTGATGAGCGTAAAATTACCGCTCGGTAGATAAGCTGTCGTCTACGCAACGGCATTGCGTCATTTCAAACGTTCAACTTCCCGCAAATAAGTTTAAATAGCAGTAAAAACAGAAGTATTGCTCGGCAGAAATGGCGCCTCTATTGTCAGGGCTTTTCCCGCGCCACCGGTTTTGTGAACTGAATAGCATTTATTTTTTTATGAAGAATTCGCCTAAAAAAACTGCGAACCACGGCCAACACACAGCTTGTAAAGCCATCACAATTATCTTATTGTCTAAATGACCTTTATAGGATCTAACGTACCAGATCCAAAAGCCATAACAGACAATTACGTTTTGTCATCAATAAGAGCTGGTACTAGAGGTGTGTTCATGAGTGAAGTTCTATTTAATACGCACGATGCCGTGCTACTTTGCACCATGTTGATGTGCATAATTTTCGCGCTGCTCCTACTTCAACTGCCGCAGCCTTCAAAGCTACACAAAGTTTTTATTATTGGCTTTTGTCTAGCGAGCTTTGCCATTCCTCTCGATATTCTGATTAACTTCGGCGCCGGCTTTCACCCTTGGATGGTGAAGCATCATTTAACGTTGATCTACCTGTTTGAATTCGGCGCTTGGTTGCAAGCACCTATGGCCTATTTTTTAGTAAGGAGCCAACTGGATAAAAACTTTCAATTTAAAGCGATAGACTATCTACTTTTATTGCCGCTTTTTTTAAACACCTCACATCAACTCATTGCTTATCACTCGCTTCCATTAGCCATTAAAGAAAGCATCCAGTCGACAATGGATATTATGGATCTTTCGATAACAATATTTTTTGTCCAAACAGCGCGGGAGATATTTCGTCTAGCCTTAGCGCTTGCGTCAATTACTTTATTAAAAAAATATACGCTTACACCTGAATCAAATCTAAAGCCAAATCAACTAACATGGTTACATGTTTTAGCCTATGGGCTTTGCCTATACACCAGCATCAGCCTGCTCAACGCAATTTTTCTAACCGCGCAAGTACTCACGAAATATTCGCTACCTGTGGGGTATATTGGTCTTTTTCAGAATTATATCTGCGCGGTCTACTTTATATCGCTAGTTTCAAAGTTACATAGCGATGCAGTGCAGCAATGTTTTTTAAAGCCACTTCAGCTTAGTAAAGGCACCACAAAATCAGGTTTTAATTTTGCACACATTCAGACACTAGAACCGCTCATGCTCAACAATAAGATATACACCAACCCAGAACTGTCACTCGATGATCTGGCCCACAGTGTCGGGGTTTCGCCGCGCACCTTATCCGGCGTGATTAATGGCCACTACGGCTGCAGCTTCTTTGAGTTTATCAACGGCTACCGCATACAAGAGGCTAAACGATTGCTATCTGAGAGCGCCCACAAGAGCACTAGCGTGCTCGACATCATGTACGAGGCGGGCTTTAATTCGAAGGCCACATTTAATGGCATGTTTAAAAAAACTGAGGGCATGACACCCAGCCAATACCGCAAGACAATGTGCATGCATCAAATGGCTGGTTTCGAGGCGCGTCCATAAGAACCGATCTTCATGGCACACTCTCTTAAACTAAAACCCCCAGCCTGAACAATTAAATCAATCGCAACTAAGCCACAGAATGCTATGAGCTGGTTGTAATCAACGCTTTCGCAGTCATAGCACGCATAAAAAAACCGCCAATTGGCGGTTTTTTATGCCTTGCTAGTTTTATTTAGCTTCAGCACCTACTTTTGCGATTAGCTCGCGGAATTTACGCAGTGACTGTAAATGCGTGTACAGCAACTCCATGCCATCGCTCTTAACAAGTTCTGCCATTTGCTCTGGCGTTAAGGCCTTTAATTTTTCGCGATTTACCGCTAAAAATCCTCCGAGGCGAATTTCTTCGCCACCACTTTTAGGGGTGAATTTTGCCTCCATTGGCTCTAGCAAATTCCACTCTTGCAAACGCGCACAAAATGTTTGCGTACGTGAAAAGTTCATTTGGTACTCTTTCAAAAACTCGAGAACCTTGCCTAAATATTCTGTTTGCTTTCCTTCGTCGTCAAACAAACGCTCGCCCTTACCCTCGGTGTTGCAACCAGGGTAGGTTTCGTCTAAGCACAGCAAAAAGTTAGCGCCGTCATCATTGCTTGAGAAAACAAAAGGATAGCGTCGGAAAAAGGCGGGTAAGTAAGTCCCGGTGAATTTGCCGTCCTTATCGATAAATAGATTCGTCTCCGGCTTCACGCCCATTACCGCCAACGGAATTACAGTATCGCCATTCTTAGTGAATACAACCGGGTAAGTTTCAGCAGCATTAAAAAATTCTACGGCCGTCAGCGGCACGGAATTAACGGTTTTTGCAAAATTTAAATCAGCTGTCGCATCAATTGCCCAATTGCGATGACGCTCACTGGAAACGGGGGTGGCATTGCCATAAATTAGAAGTTGCTTAGTCACAAAATGTCTCGCTTTCTTTTATTTAGAGGAAGGGTCTTTGGATTCTTTGGCGTTGCGCAAAGTTTCGTACTGATCGGGATCTAGGTACGTTAAGCACAATTGCATTTCGTTTTTGGGCTTTGGCATTAACACCAAGACCAAAACGTTAAATTCACCGTCTTTTTCGATAACACCTGGTTTATGAATCAAGATGTTGCCAGTTTCACTGGTCAAGAAATTGAGATCTTGGCGGGCATTGATGGTCTTGCCAATATTTTGCAGCATGGCTTGCAGCGTTGCCTTGAAAACGGGGAAGCCAAATTGGCCGCGGAATTCTTTGCGATCCAAGGCCACAGACAATTGAATAGACAGCTTTTCCGCCACGGTCATGGTGCCCGCCGGCATGCTGTCCTGCTCTTTCAATTGCTTAAATAATTTTTTGCCGTGCTCATCGCCTTTAGCAATGAAGCCACCGTGCAATACATTGCAAGCGAGATTCACCACTTCTGGGATATTCAGGGTAATGTTGGGCTTTTCGCCGCTAGCGGCCTGAGGCTGCTGAGTTGCTTCTTCAGTCATTATTCTTGTCTCTGGTTACTTCGTTTATTCAGTCTTCCGTAACTGATCGGTTAGCGCCGCTTGTGATGTTGCTCGGCATTTTCCAATTTTTGTTTGTCGCTCTTGCGGATTAACAAATAGGTCGCCCCCACCCCACCGTGCTGCTTCTGGGCCGAGTGAAAGGCCTGAACTTCTATTAATTGGGGCAACCAGTGCGCAATACAACTCTTTAACAGCGCCGGTTGCGGTTTTCTACCCTCACCCTTACCGTGGGTAATCAAGGCCGTGCGAATATCGTAGCTGCAGCACTCCTCGATAAAGCCAAATACCGCTGCTCGCGCCTGCTCCACGGTGAGATTGTGCAGGTCGAGCTGGGCATCAATAGGGTATTTGCCCAAGCGCAGATTTCGGTATACGCCATTCTGAATGCCGGCGCGCTTGAATGCCAGTATATCGTGGGGGTCTACCGGCTCGATAAACTCACCACTCAGGCGGTTGTATTCCTCCACCTCGGCCTTTACCGCCTCAGCGCGTTTAGCCTTTAGGGTATCTTCCGGCAGCCTCGGTTTCACCAGATCGACGCGTGGCTCGATATTGATCGGCCGAACATCGGGCATCGCCTCGCTCATAAGACCAAGAAAACTCTCTGTCTTAACTCTATCGTCACTCATGGGGCACCCCCACCAACGCAGGCTCGTAGGCCTGCAGAAAAGCTTCGGGCATGCGCCGAGCGCGGCCGCTGCTCATCTCAATACACACGAGCCGCCACTGCCCCCGCATCAGCGTATCCTGGCCGCGTAGCAGCTGAAATTGACGGGTCATATTGAGCTTGCCGTCCGAACCAGTGAGCCAAGTCGCCAAGACCAGCTGCTCAGATAGCAAAGCCGGCTTTAAGTAGTCGTATTCCGCCTTGTGAATCGCCATCGCCCTATCTAAACGCTGATAGTCCTCAATCGACAGGCCTAGCGCCTGCGAATGCGCCCACGCAATGGCTTCACACCACTGCACATAAACCGCATTATTGGCATGGTTCAAGCCATCGATATGACCGGCTTCAACCACCAATGGCTGGGTAAACGGATGGGGGAAATCAAAATTACCTGCGCCTGCCACATCAATTCTCCGCAGGGTCTATTGGCCTGTTGCACACACGAAAGCCGGAAGAGTAACGCGCAAAAAAAGGGCGGTCAATTTGACCGCCCAGAGTACGAGCAACGAAAGCTGCCCGAGGGTGCGAAAACTACTACGGCTAGCCGCCGTTTTTGGATTAAATATTAACGATTCGCTCGATTTTCGATCAGCTCGTCAACCACTGACGGGTCGGCGAGGGTTGAGGTATCGCCTAGGCTATCAATCTCATTGGCGGCTATTTTGCGCAGGATGCGGCGCATAATTTTGCCCGAGCGGGTTTTTGGCAGACCCGGCGCCCATTGAATAATGTCGGGCTTGGCGATGGGGCCAATCTCCTTAGTGCACAAGGCCACCAACTCTTTCTTCAGCGCATCGCTCGGCTCGGTGCCGGCCATCAAAGTCACATAGCAATAGATGCCTTGGCCTTTGATGTCGTGCGGGCAACCCACCACCGCGGCCTCCGCCACCTTGTCGTGCAGCACCAAGGCGCTTTCAATTTCTGCCGTACCCATGCGATGACCAGAGACGTTAAGCACATCGTCCACGCGTCCGGTAATCCAGTAGTAACCATCGGCATCGCGGCGGGCGCCGTCACCGGTGAAGTAGTAACCGGGGAAGGTGCTGAAATAGGTATCGATCATGCGCTGGTGATCGCCATAAACAGAGCGTATCTGGCTGGGCCAAGACGCCTTAATGGCAAGGCTACCCTCGCCCACACCGTTAATTTCCTTGCCTTCACCGTCCAATAACACCGGCTGCACGCCAAAGAAGGGCAGTGTCGCCGAGCCCGGCTTAGTGGCGATGGCGCCAGGTAAAGGCGTCAGCATGTGGCCGCCGGTTTCAGTCTGCCACCAGGTATCGGCGATGGGGCAGCGGCCTTCGCCCACCACGTGGTAGTACCACTCCCACGCCTCTGGGTTAATGGGCTCACCCACGGTACCCAATACTCGCAAACTCTTGCGCGAGGTCTTGGTTACAAAGTCATTACCGGCTCCCATAAGGGCGCGAATGGCCGTCGGTGCGGTGTAGAAAATATTCACCTTGTGCTTGTCCACCACCTCCCAACAGCGCGCAGCCGAGGGATAAGTGGGCACGCCTTCAAACATCAAGCTGGTGGCACCGTTGCACAAGGGGCCGTAGACGATATAGCTATGGCCCGTCACCCAGCCCACATCGGCGGTACACCAATAGATTTCACCCTCCTTGTAATCGAAGGTGTATTTAAAGCTCATGGCCGTGTGCAAAAGATAGCCCGCCGTGGTGTGCAACACGCCTTTCGGTTTACCGGTGGAACCCGAGGTATACAAAATGAATAAGGGGTCTTCCGCACCCATGGGCTCTGGTTCACATTGCGCGGCAACACCCGCCACTGCCTCGTGATACCAAACATCGCGGCTATCGTCCCAAGCCACCTTGCCGCCAGTGCGCTTAACCACCAAGCAAGTGTGGGTATTGGGGCAAGACGCCAAGGCTTTGTCGGCGTTAACCTTTAACGCAACTGCTTTACCACCGCGCAAGCCCTCATCGGCAGTGATCAGCACCTTGCAGTCGGAATCTAAAATTCTATCTTTCAGAGCGTCGGGCGAAAAGCCACCAAACACCACCGAGTGAATAGCACCCACGCGGGCGCAGGCCAACATGGCGTAGGCCGCCTCTGGAATCATGGGCATATAGATACACACCCGATCGCCCTTCTTGACGCCGCGCGCGCGCAAAACGTTGGCTAAACGGCACACTTGTTCATGTAACTCGGCGTAGGAAATATGTTTCGCCACACTCGGGTCATCGCCCTCCCAAATAAACGCCGTTTGATTGGCGCGCGCAGGCAAATGTCGATCGATACAATTCACCGACACGTTAAGCTGGCCACCGGCAAACCAATTCGCTTCGCCCTTAAGAAGGTTCGCCTCACACACTGAGTCGAAAGGCTTAGAAAAGCTTAAAAATTGTGCAGCTTGTTCGCGATAAAACGCGTCTGGCTCGTTTATTGAACGCGCGTACATGGCCTCATATTTTGCTTTTGTGATATGGGCATCGGCAAAATTATTGGGGATGGGGTAAGTTTTAACGTCTGACATGTACATAAACTCCGATCTAATTGTTGTGCACCCTATTGTTAGTCAACCACTATAACAACTTGCACCTAAATACCTATTAGCCAATGGTCTAAATGCTAGGGTTTGCAACTTTGCCGTTGCAACCCAAGGCTTGGCACAGTAAGTTAGCCTTTGCTCCTGCTGCCACCTATTTTGGCAGCACAAGGACGTGGGCACATGACGACATAGGGAAAATAAAAATAACCCAATTTGACGCCACGCATGAACCCAATTCCGCTCAATAATGCCGCCAATTACGAGGTCGAATCCATTCTTGGAAAAGGTGGTATGGGCGTGGTGTATTTGGCGTACGATAAGCGCTTAAATCGCAAAGTTGCCATCAAGTGTATCCGGCAAAACCGCGCTAACGAACACTGGGTAGAAGCGGTTCAGGAAGAAGCCAAACTCTTAGCTCAGATTAACCACACCAATATTGTCCAAATTTACGATCTTATCGACTGGCATGGCGTGCCCGCGCTGGTGATGGAATATGTGTGTGGCCGAACGCTATTGGACATACTTAATAGTGACGAGCTGCATTCAGACGCCATAGATTTCGATCAGCGGCTCGATTGGCTGAAGCAAATTGCCGAAGGCTTAGCCTGCGCCCACGCCAAGGGCATTATTCACCGAGACCTGAAACCCGAAAACATCATGATTGCCGCAGACGGCGCGGTAAAAATCATGGATTTCGGCATCGCACGGCACCAAGCCCAGCCCAAGCACACCAACATTCACGACAGCCAAGTTTTGCCGGGCGAATTTGTTGGCAGCCCTGGCTCACTGTCCCCCGAGCAAGCAGTTGGTGAAGATTTAACCACTGCAAGCGATGTGTTTTCCTTTGGTATTTTGGCCTATAGCTTGCTGTGCGGGCATCACCCTTTTGGCGACACCAGCGACACAGATACGCTGCTGCACAGTATCTTGTACAGAGCTCCTGCGCCTTTTAAATTCAATGTAGAAAGCGATGAGCGCGGCCAAGAGGTCGCAGAGATCATTGAACAGAGCTTGCAAAAAAAGGCGAAGAGCCGGCCCACTGCCGCAAACATGGCAGTCGCCTTTAAGCCCTTGCCGGTGAAGAAGGTTGAAACGGTGTTGATTGAAACAAATCGGAAAAACACAAGCTCCCTAAATGCCATAATAATAACCACACTGGTATTCATCGCCGCTGGCTCTCTCGCACTAGTCGCATCGCTGTCGCTTGAAGGCAAACAACATGTTGCGGTACTAAAACCTGTCGTAACGTCCGATTTGGACAACAAGACGATCGCATTCACGGTGCTCGATACCATGCGGTCGGCGCTATTAAGCACCAATAGCACCGAGCTTATCGATCAGAGCGAATGGAATGAAACAGATGCCTTAGCCACTATTGGCGATCAAACGGGTGCAGATTCGATTATACGATCCGAGCTTAGCTGCCAAGGTACCCGCTGCAACATTACGATTGAAAGGCTAACGGCGCCGAATTGGAACGTAGCCCAACGTAAATCTTGGGCGGTTCATACGTCCTCCACACAAGACGCCTATTTTACCACTTGGCACAACACCTTAAAACTGTTCGATAGCACAGCGCAATATCGTGAACTTTTAAATGAGAAAAGTTATTCAATTTATTTGGAAATCGCCGAAAAATACGACACTACGAGCTCACTATCTTCGGAAGATTTTTTCGAATTGATTGATGAGTTAAAAAATAATCCCGCATTCATTCCTGGATACAGGCTACTGGTTGATGCAGCAATATCACACTACGATGTAACTAACGACGGAACTTTCCTTAGAAAGTCTTCTGACATACTTCGAGACAATCAAAACTTGATCGATCCGGAAGTAAGCATCGAGCTGGAAATATTAATGCTAGCAGCATTAAAGCAACTAGACGCTGCCAATACAAAAATAGAAGAATTAAAAAAATTTAATCAATACGACACTTATTATCGCTTTAAAGCGAAATTAGCGCTGGATCAAAATGATTTTTCTAGGGCAGAAGAATTATTTTCTCAACTACTTGCATCTCGAAAATCCATTGACATTTACTACTCTATTGCCTACTGCCAATATGCTCAGGGAAAATTGAATGAATCGATTACCACTTTGCGCAATGGACTAGAATTGAATCCTGAACATAGAAAAACTAATAGCTTTCTCGCGGCGATTTCCATGATACGGGGAGAGTTTAAAACTGCAGCGGAGGCATATAAAAAAATAGCAAAAAACTCATCGCATCCAAATGACTTGAACAATCTTTCAATAGCGTATTTTCTTAGTGGCAACCTCAGCGCTGCCACGCAAAGCGCAATAGCATCAGTCGATCTTGCACCCTTTGACCCAAAGAAGCAGCACACACTAGGGGAAATATATCTTGCACAAAATAAAATAAAAGAAGCTGAAAACCACCTAAACATGAGTTTGAAATACTCAAAAGATGTATCAGACCTTTCAAGCCTCATACTACAAGGGACTATACGTGTTCATCTAGGCGATCTGGTAGAAGCGCATAAAGACTTAGAAGAGGCAAAAAAACTAGAGCCGGAGAATGCAGATTTAATATATGCCGAAGCCCTCTACTTTTCTGCCAAAAAGGACATAGACAACGCAATGATCAGAGTTCATAGCAGCCTTGAAATGGGCTATCACATTGGATGGTATAATTTTCCTTGGTTTAATGCTTTATGTATCGATGAGCGTTTTCAAACACTATTCTTCGATGCACAAGCAAAATCCCCATGCACCGAAGCAGCACCTGTTATCGAGGGCGCTCAATAATCAATATTGGATCAGGCCCCTCAAATATATGAAGCTCGCCCGTTTGACGATTTTTCCGCGACACTAAAAAGCCAAAATCAACCGTCGACTCAACGCCACCTTGATTTTGGATAGTGAACACAAGCGTCTGACCATCTTTGGTCAAATCCGTTGTCACATCGTCATTCACATCTTCTTTATCTTCGGCATATTCAAGTCCATTGCCAAAAAACTTGAAGCGATCATCCTTATCAGAGCCCGCCGTAGTGAGCGTGACCATAATAATTGCGCGCTCACGCATACGCTGAAATGAACAGGAATCAGAGCTGAACACGATCCTCAAACTATTCGGATCAACCACTTCGCCCGCCTCATTCAAGATGCTCCAATTTTCTGGGCGCCCAGGGTCGGTATTTTTAAAGGGTGGTACTAATTGCAGTTGCAGTGTGGCGATACCGCCAACGGGTACATTGATAGGGTCTATCACAGCTAAGCTAGCCATAAAACATCACTCCTTTGTTGTAAAATTTACATGCCGCCCGAGTGTGCCACAGCTCGCGCGTCTCGCCCAGAGCTAGCTAGCTTTATGGGTCAATTCGTAAAGCGCCACCGCACAGGCACTGCCCACATTGAGCGACGAGTTGTAGCCACTCATGGGGATATGAAGCACCAAGTCAGACAGGGCCAGCAACTCAGGCGCAACACCTTCGTCTTCGGTGCCCAGAATTAAACACAGCGGTTGCTCCGTTAAGCGCGCATCCGCCAAGGGCAAGCTATTGGCGGTAATTTCCAAACTGATAATTTGCAGCCCCTGCGCTTTTAATTGCTGCACTAACGCCACCGCATCTGCCACCACTTTATAAGGCACGTACTTCTCTGCGGCGCGCGAAAGCCGACGCAGTTTGGTGTTGGGCGGCGCTACGGTATCGCCGCAGAGGTAGACGCAGGCCACCCCAAAGGCATCGGCACTGCGAAACACGGCGCCCACATTGGCCGGCGCCGCAAAGTTTTGGATGACCACGGAGATCGAGCGCCGCTGTGCGACGGGGTGATGATCTTGATGGCCGAGCTGTTGGTCTGAATCTGGGTACATAGGCTCACGCTGAACGGATGAGTAAGGCTGCACGTTGACGGGCGAGACGCGCCAATTTGGTGCAGGTTGGCATTTTTTTTGCTCTATTATGTTCGCATTTGGCTATCGCCACAGAAAACACTTAAAAATCAATAAGATAAAATAAAACTATGCAGGTTCAACTACGCCACAAAAGCACCAACTTTGTGCCTACTTTGAAAACCGCACCAAACTAGACCGCAGGAGACGCAAATGGAGTCACTTAACAGTGCCGTAGAAACTTTAGTTTCAAGTGCCAACACCTATTTTATTTTACTCGGCGCCATCATGGTATTTGCCATGCACGCTGGTTTCGCCTTTTTAGAGGTGGGCACGGTTCGACAGAAAAACCAAGTTAATGCCTTGGTAAAAATTCTAACGGATTTTGGCGTTTCGGCGCTGGTTTACTTTTTCGTCGGCTATTACGTCGCCTACGACACCCACTTCTTTGCCTCGGCCACGGCGCTGGCACAAAATAATGGTTACGAATTAGTGAAATTCTTTTTTCTATTAACCTTCGCCGCCGCCATTCCCGCGATCATTTCCGGTGGCGTGGCCGAGCGCGCGAAATTTTACCCCATGTTAATTGCGGCAGCTTGCGTGGTTGGCTTGGTCTACCCGCTGTTCGAAGGCATGATTTGGGGCGGTAATTACGGCGTGCAAGATTGGCTCACCCAGCAGTTCGGCAACCCCTTCCACGATTTCGCCGGCAGCGTTGTCGTGCATGCGGTGGGTGGGTGGATCGCCTTAGCCGCGATCATTATTTTAGGCACTCGCAACGGCCGCGTGCGCAATGGCAATGTGGTTGCGTTTGCGCCGTCAAACATTCCCTTCTTAGCCCTTGGCGCCTGGATTTTATGCATCGGCTGGTTTGGCTTTAACGTCATGTCCGCACAAACCTTGGAGGGCATCAGCGGTTTAGTGGCGGTGAACAGCTTGATGGCCATGGTCGGCGGCACTTTGGTGGCGATGATTGTGGGTAAAAAAGACCCCGGCTTTATTCACAACGGCCCACTCGCCGGCCTTGTAGCTATTTGCGCTGGCTCGGATTTAATGCATCCCATCGGCGCCCTGCTCACCGGCGCTGTGGCCGGCGGCATTTTTGTATTACTGTTTACCTTCATTCAAAACCGCTGGCACAAGGTGGATGATGTGTTAGGCGTTTGGCCACTACACGGCGTGTGTGGCGCATGGGGCGGTATAGCCGCCGGTATTTTCGGCCTTGAGTCTTTCGGTGGCCTTGGCGGTGTTAGCTTTTTATCTCAGCTAGTCGGCACGCTACTCGGTATATCTATCGCGCTGGTCGGCGGCTATCTGGTGTACAAAGCCGTCGATCTAGTCTCCGGCATTCGCCTTAGCGAAGAGGACGAGTTCAATGGCGCGGATCTGTCTATCCATAAAATCGGCGCAACCTCGCACGATTAATTAAGAGCGCGCAAAAAGGGGAAGCAGAGCTTCCCCTTTTTTATTTTCACCAAGTTATCGCCGGTCTAACGTTAGGTTTACAGCTGGCTAGATTTACTTAGGAACTAATTTAAAGCTACTTTTGAACTCAGTTAAATTCAAAGCGAGAATCAAATCGCTGCAGACCCGGCTCGACTACATTTCCACTTCGGTTTCATCTGGCTCGTAGAGCTCGATAATTTCCCGCACTAAACCACTGCGCACAATATCAGCGCGTTCGAATTCATGTACGAACACATTGTTGACACCCTGCAAGCGATTGACCGCGTCGGCTAGGCCGCTCTTACCACGAATATCGCTCTGCTTGATATCGCCATTAATAACCACCTTACAGCGCTCACCAATGCGGGTTAAAAACATTTTCATTTGCGCGAGGCTGGTGTTTTGCGCTTCATCTAAGATTACAAAGGTTTTTTCGTCGAAGGTTTTTCCGCGCATAAAGGCCAGCGGTGCTGCCACAATTCGGCCGTGACGCAAGCAGTAATCTACCGTGCCAGAGCCCAAGCGCTCATTGAGAATGTCGCGGAAGGCGTCGATATAGACAGCAAACTTTTCATCCAGCCCACCGGGCAAAAAGCCAAGATTTTCACCGGCTTCAACGGCAGGACGGGTAATAATGATGCGCTCTACTTCGCCTGACTCTAAAGCCTGCGCGGCCAAGGCGCCGGCGCAGTAACTCTTTCCGGTACCGGCTGGGCCAATACCAAAGGTGAGCGCATTATTTTTGATGGCGTTAATGTAGGTTTGCTGGGCGGGCGTTCGAGCTTTGAGTGGCTGATTGGAGCGCTGAGTTGAGTAGGCTGTGTCGGTGGTGTTGTAGTGAGCGTTGAGCTCGACAATATTACTGTGATGGCTGGTTTGATGCTTGCGGCCGTTGCGGCTACCTTTCTTTTGCTTTTTATCTGAGTATTGTTCGTCGTAGTTTTTGCGTCGCGCTTGCGATCTTTTCGCCATGAGGTAAGACTCCATTGGTTTCAAGTAACAGGGCCGGCCAATGCTGAAATTATCTTTTCTGCCGCCGAAATCCCTAGCTGCATAAACTCTGTAACGCTGCTTCTTTAAAACATTAAGGCAATGTTAAAACCTTGGAACAGTGACACAACCGAAAATAGGGCATTTGTGTCGCCGCTTTTACAACAAGAACGCACACCCTCCCTTTAATTGAAAACAATGAATTGCGTATTACCCAGCCAAAGACTTAAAGTAATTTATGAAGTTCCAGTATGCAGAGCGAAGATGACAATTGCGTGAAGAGTTTCACACAGGAGGCGCTTGGCCAATGGAGCGGCAAGAACGCCTCGCGATCAAACCCAAATTTTCTGCGACATCTTTCTAGCGCGAACATCAGGTTTAAGTCATTTCAGCTTGCGTCTTACTGTTGCTTTTAATATGCGACGAAAATTAACGTTTGTAAAGTAGATTTTTTCCGCACCACAATCTGACCGACGCGGTACAAAAAAGTGCACAGCTAAAGGTGTTGGCAGCCATGCACGTTAAATTGATGCAGCATTAATCTGATCAATGAGGAAACTCGACCATCGCGACAAGCTCACTTGAGCGTGTCGCGATGGCTTTAACCCACTTAGAACTCGTAACGAACTTCTAAAGATGCAAAGCGGGAACTCTGGCGCACGCTTGGCAAGCCATAGTTAGGATTTAGCGCCAAACCGTTAGCCGTACTACCACTGTTGATGGAGCGCTGCTCATTAATGGCCGTTGCGGTATCGCTATTAAACACATTGTAAACCGTGCCTTTAATATCAACCCTGCCAACACCGAGTTCTAAACCGTAGGCTAAGGACAAATCCATATTAAACAGCCAATCTAAGCGACCCGCCGAGCCGCGCGGTGCTGGATTGCCATTCTCATCATAGAAAGAGGCTTCGCCATAGTAGCGCGAGATACACGCCTCCCAAGCACTACCCGGCGCGCAACTATCGACACCTTGAGGGTGAACCGAGAAATAATTTGTCGGTGCGCCCGACATTAATGACGACACCATACCCAAGGTAAGCTTGTCGGTAATGTCATAGTAGCCTGCAAGTTTGAACGCATGGCGATGATCATTAGGCAGATCGCCATCGCCGTGATCCATCAGATCGCCATAGTCATAGCTGGTAGTCCAACCCGGATCGGCCTGACCGTTATCGGTGCGCACTAATCCCTCTGTCATGCCGTAGCTGTGCGATAAAACGTAAGATGCATCAATGTAGAGGTTGTCGAGCAACTGGCCTTTAAAAGTGGTTTCTAAGGCGAGATAACGGCGCTTCGGATCGGGCAGCTGCATATCGGCAGCAGAAAGTTTTACGTTTTCTGCACCTTCAATAACGCCGTTCTGATCAAAATCGTAGCGAATGGACACATCCTCACCGGGATTGTGCAACACGTAGTAGGAGCCTTGCCCTACGTTATCTGCGATGCCATTTTCGGCAAAATATTTTGCCAATACTGGCGCCATGTCTGTATCTTCGATGGAAGTTTTTAAATCCCGATAGACGCCGCGCATACCAAACACCATGCCGTCCATAACCACCGATTCGAAGCCCAGCGTAAACTCATCGCTGTACATGCCCTCGAGATCATTGTCCGCAATCAGCTCTGGTTCGACGATACCGGCTTGGCGCACATAGGTGTCGCGATAGGCGTCGCCATGGGACGGCGCGCCGTCGGCACCCAGTACGGGTCGACCATTGGCATCCACTTGATCAACGCGATAGTACTCGAATGTTTCCCGCTGATAGCCACCCTGCTTAATATTCATGTTTGCAGAAACAGGCTGATAGTAGCGGCCAAAGGATGCAAACGCTTTAGTATCGCCGTCGCCATTAACATCCCAAATGGCTTGCAAGCGCGGGGAAATTCCACTGGTATCGACAAATTTTTCGCCGCCGGTAACGGTGTTCTCAAAACTTTCGTAACGTGCACCGATGTTTAACAACCAGTTGTCCGCTACCTGCCAAGAATCTTGCAAGTAGAATGCTTGGCTCGACACGGTTGAGCTGGTACCGGTATCGCGACGGCGCTCTTCGATATAGGTATCGCCCTGTGGCGCGCCTGAAAGGTCGTTCAAACCCGCGACTTTAATACTCCACCAACCTCTTGCAGTACCGGCACCATTTTGCGTTTCTAGATAGTCGACGTCGAGCATGGTGGCATCAATGCCAGCTTGCAGCGAGTGATTGTCAAGGTCATAGCGCAGATCAATTTTGAATTGATCACGGGTATATTCCTCTTCAACAATGTTGGAATCAGAGTGGCTGCTGTAGGCGATACAATTGCCGTTGCGGCAATCCCACACACCCGGTAAATCATTACTGGCGCGGTTGTAAACTTCTTCGATTGTGCGCCCTGCAACCACATCGACCGAAAAAGCCTCGGTTAATTGACCGCTGTAATGGGCGCCATAAACCTGGCCACCATTGGCAAATTTGGTGTTGCCGTTAAGGCCATTAATTTCATCATCGGCAGGCGTATAGGCGTAACTGTCGTAATCGCCTTCGCGCTCATAATTAATGGCCGTAACATCAACGCGGTGATTTTCGTTGATCTGGTAATCTAACGTCACCAGCCAGCGATCTTCGTCTGTGTTTCTATCGAAATAGGTGCCGCCCGATGCCCATTCATCGCGAGTATTGCGTGGGTTATATAGGCCGTAAAAAAACAACTGATCTTCGATGAGCGCGCCGCTGGCCCATACATTGACTTCTTGGTAGGTTTCGGCATCTCTCTCAGTGTTAATCGCGTATTGACCGTCAGCCTCAAATACCGAATCGTGGCTTGTCCTGGTTGCGTTAGGATCTATGCGATAGCTGCCACCAATATCAAATTCATTGCCACCCGATTTCGACACAGCGTTGATGACACCACCCAGCGCACCGCCAAATTCCGGATTTATAGCACCGGTTTTAATTTCGGTTTGCTCGATTGCCTCCCAAGGCAGCGGCAGAGAGCCGATACCGCGGCGAATAGTGCTTACATTTAAACCGTTCAGATAATAGATGTTTTCCGCAGAGGATGAGCCACCAAAACTTGACGCGCCAAACTGGCTGGAACTCGAAACACCTGGCGCCAACACGGCCATGGCCTCAAAGCCATTGTTGATGGGCATCATACCCAGCTGCTCTTGCGTTACCACAATACCCGCTGTCGAAGACCCGGTGTCCACTAGCCGGCGCATGGTGCCAAGCACTTCGATGGTTTCCATATCGACGCCGACGGCGATCAACTGGCCGTCGTAAATCGCCGAGCGGCCAACCTGAATCGCCACAGAGCTGGCCGAGACTGCACCGAAGCCGTCTTTACTCACCACCAATTCGTACTCGCCCACGGGCAAGTTACGCAGCATGTATTGCCCTTGGCTGTTGGTGTTAATGGTTCGCGTGAAGCCTTTGTCCTTATGGCGTACAAGAATACTGGCGTTGCTGACTGCAACACCGCTGCTGTTGGTAACCACGCCCTTGAGCGAACCGCTGCTGGTTTCCGCTGCAAAGACGGGGCTAATGGTAAGTGTTGAAGCTATGGCGAGCGCGAGGGCGGACTGGCGCCAGCCCCAGGCGTTGTTTTGGCCGCTAGGCATGATGAATCCTCTTTCTTATTGTTAACCGATGAGATGTCGCGTATCAAAACCGACAAGAAAACTGTATACAATATTCAGTATAATGTACACACAATATTGCACCGGTGCACCAATAGCCTGGCGAACAGATAAGAAAAACCTTATTTATCAAAGAGGTAGAATTCGTTCATTCGCGTTAATTGGCGGTTAACGCCGGGCAGAACAAGCTGCTACTATACGTGGGCACTGCCTAGGGAGAGGTGACCATGAGCCGGGAATCAGCCCAACTCTACAGCCAACTAAAAGCCAGCGAAGAGCGATATCGAGAATTGGTGGAAAATGCCAATGCGATTATTTTGCGTTGGAATCGCGACGGCATCATCACCTTCTTCAATGAATACGCACAAACGTTTTTCGGCTACAGCGCCGAAGAAATTATTGGCAAACATGTCATGGATACTATCGTGCCCGAAGGTGAAACAACGGGGCGAGACCTGAGGCCACTGATGGATGACATCTGTCAGAACCCCGAAAAATACGCGTTGAATGTTAACGAAAACGTCAAGCGCAACGGCGAGCGAGTTTGGATAAATTGGACCAATAAAATTTTGCTCAACGAGCTGGGTGAGCCCATCGGTGCGCTAAGTATCGGTTCGGATATCACCAAGCAACGGCTACTCGAAGAGGAGCTGCGGCAAGCGCAAAAAATGCAGGCCATCGGCCAGTTGGCCGGCGGCATTTCACACGATTTTAATAATTTAATTCACGGTATTATCGGCTATGCCGAGATTATCGAAAAAATCTCGTCTCAAGATGAAGTTGGCCAGCAGGCCAAGCGAATTATTAGTACCGCCACCTCTGCGGCAAACCTTACCCAACAACTCATGACCTTCGCACGCAAAGGCTCCTACCAATTTAAGCAATGCAACTTGCACGATTTAGTTGCCGACACCACGTCCATCATTAAACACACCTTCCCACGCAACATCGAACTAGCCACGCAGCTAGACGCCAAAGCACCTTATTTTCTCGGTGAAGCGACGCAAATTAAAAATGCCTTGCTCAACCTTTGCCTCAACGCTCGAGACGCCATGCCCAAAGGTGGCAAGCTGACTATTAACACGGAAAATGTATCACTAACCTCGCTGATTCATGTGGGCGAGTTCAAAGTGCCACCGGGTGAATACCTACGCTTGCGCATTGAAGATACAGGCAATGGCATGGATGAAGATATTATTTCTCATATATTCGAGCCATTTTTTACTACCAAGGGCGTCAGCAGCGGTGCCGGTATGGGCATGGGTTTAGCCACAAGTTACGGCACCATGCACTTACATCGCGGCGCAATCAGCTGCATTAGCACACCGGGCAAGGGCACCCTGTTCGAGATTTTATTGCCCCTAGGCGAACCGCCCACCTCGTCGAAAATGGCCGTGGTTAACAAAGTTAACGCGCCTCAAGTGTCCATGCTCATTGTCGACGATGAAGCCATGGTGCTGGCCTATTCTGAGCAGCTGTTTAGCTTACACGGCCATAAAGTCTGTACCTTTGGCAGGCCGACAGACGCACTTGAACACTACCAACATCACTGGCGAGATTTCGATCTAGTGGTGCTGGATATGCTGATGCCAGAAATGAATGGGCAACAATTATTTGAGGCCATGAAACGGATAAACCCGGCTATTAAAGCGATCATATCGAGCGGTTACAGTAGTGAGAAACGCATAGAAGAAGTGTTATCGGCCGGTATTTGCGCCTATGTCACAAAACCTTTTACCTACGATGTATTGGAGCAAAAAATAGCGCAAATTTTTGTCAAACGATAAATCAGCACTTGCGCCACATCAATATAATCGCGCCAGATACCGGCTAAATTAAGAAGAACTAGAGGAGTCTTCTTATGAAGCTTAGTCAGGTCATCCTATCTGCCACGCTCATCTCTCTCGCCGCTTGCGCTCAGCACGCGACTGACGCGACCTTTATCGAGCGACACCCAGACACGGCTCAAACGGCACCAACACCAGCCGCACAACCGACTGAACTCAGTCTCAAAGGTGCTTACCTTGTAACGCTATTAGGTTGCGGCACCTGCCATACCGACGGCGCGTTAACAGGTAATTCGAATTCAAAATTTTTGCTGGCTGGTTCAGACACAGGCATAGCCACGAGCAACCCGTTAAGGAGCGCCAAACCCGGTATCGTCTTTCCGCCGAATTTAACCCCAGACCCAGGTACAGGTTTAGGCAATTGGTCGGAGACAGACATAGTGTTAATGCTGAAAGCCGGTGAAGATCGCCACGGTATTCGTCAGTCGGCCGTTATGCCCTGGGCCGCTTACGCACAATTATCCGACCCTGATGCGCGCGCCATTGCACACTATTTGAAGAGCCTCGCACCGGTACAACATCAAGTACCACAGAGAGTTAGAGAGGGGCAAAGCAGCGATAAACCCCATGTGTATTTTGGGGTCTATCAAAAACCTTAAGCCCATGAGCAGTACTGGTTAAGCCACTTGCATAGGAATGGTATTGGTAGAGCGCTCAACGCTGTTGTCGGCGTTTAAGTAAACAAGCTTGGGTCTATGCACGGCGGCCTCGGTGTCGGTAAACTGGCCATAGGCTGCAATGATAACGCGGTCGCCTTTTTGTACCCGTCGAGCGGCGGCGCCGTTCATGGAGATGGTGCCAGAACCCGGCTCGGCCAAAATCACGTAGGTGGTAAAGCGCTCGCCATTGCTGACATTATAAATATCAATTTGCTCAAATTCTTTCAGGCCCGCCAGTTCGACAAGATTTTGGTCGATGGCGCAAGAGCCGTCATACCAAAGCTCCGCCATTGTCACGCTGGCCATGTGCAGCTTACCTTTTAGCAACGTTGTTAACATGCCGTACCTCAATTCAATTCGATGGAAAGATTGTCGATGAGTCGCGCAGACTGCGTAAACATCGCCCCCAAAATGGTAATGTTTTTATCGTCGTGCGCCGCTTGTGCCAGGGTTTTGCTGTTACAAATCGAGAAGTAATCTGGTCGAAAACCAGCGGCAATAATTTGCGATTTTGCCTCCAGCTCTATCACATCAAAATCCTTTTCACCGGCTTTAATTTGTGCCGCAGCCCACTGCAAGCTGGCCTGTAATTGCGACACCTTGGTGCGCTCTTCAGGCTTTAAATAGGAATTGCGCGAACTCATCGCCAAGCCATCCGCTTCGCGGTGTATAGGCGCCGCGGTGATTTGAATAGGAATGCACAAATCTTCCGCCATCCGCCGAATCACCGCGAGCTGCTGGTAATCTTTTATGCCGAAAACCGCCTCGTCGGGTTGCACAATATTGAACAACTTAGTGACCACGGTGGTCACCCCTTCGAAGTGCCCAGGCCGGCTGGCGCCGCACAGCACGTCGGTCATGGTTGGGCAGATTACGCGGGTTTGGGTATCCAAACCATTAGGGTACATTTCGTTATCGTCTGGGTTAAACAGATAATCACAGCCGGCCGCTTTGAGTTTGTCGCAATCTTCGCGGAAGGTGCGCGGGTACTTATCCCAATCTTCGTTCAAGCCAAACTGCAGCCCGTTGACAAAAATGGAGCAGACAACAACGTCGCAGGCGGTTTGCGCCTGTTTAATTAGCGCAATGTGACCATCGTGCAAATTACCCATGGTGGGCACAAAACCGATTCGCTTGCCGGTGCCACGCTCGGCTTTAAGTGCATCGCGCAACGACTGGATTTGATGAAAAATTCGCATGAGGTGGCCTCAACAGGTGTTTTTAAAACGCGCAGATGATACTAGAACGATTGTTTGAACACTATGAGCAAAAACGGAACGAATATTCGATAATTTACGGGGGATCGCCCCGAAAGCCTACTATTCGTGTGTTTTTTTACATGAAATAGGATTAACAGCTCAGCAATGAGTGGTAGGATTGCGGACTAACGGAGTTTGAGTCGAACGCCCCCTGTAGGGCGCAAGCAAGTGAGTAGCTCGATGATTGAAATTTTCGGTCCAGAAGACTTCAAAGAAATCCCCTGGAAAAACGGCAAGGGAACTACCTTGGAGCTCGCCATCAGCGAAGGCGATACGGTTCAATCCTTCGATTGGCGCATCAGCATTGCTCAAGTGGAAGAAGACGGCCCATTTTCCGACTTCACCGGCTACCAACGCACACTCGTGGTACTTGAAGGCAACGGTATCATTCTCGAGCACGCCATAGGCCATAGCCAAAAACTGAGCGGCGACCTACCCTTCGCCGATTTCGACGGCAGCTGGCAAACTCACGGCAAGCTCATTGACGGCCCCATTACCGACTTTAATATCGTCACCAAGAGCCACCGCTATCAGGCCCGCTTGCACACCTATAAAACGCCGAGCAAGGTCGACATACTGCAAGAGCGCTTTTGCTTTGCCTACAGCCATCGCACCACCCTAACCCTGCGCCAAGGCATAGGTGAAGACGAGTACTCGCTGCCAGCCGGCCATTTGCTAAAGATTGAAGACCCCTCCGCCGGCGAGTGGTCGCTCAGCGGTGAGTGCTTTATTCTGATCTACCTATCCGGCCTTTAAGCCTTAGCCCTGCTACTCGGGGCTGGTCGCTTCGTCGGCCTTAGCCCGCCGCGCCGCATCGGCATCCAGCAAGGTTTGCTCAACCGCTTTAGCCTTCTCCAACGCCTGAAGCTGCGCCTGAGGTATCGCCCCCTCAGGTCTATCCGCCTCTACTTGTTTGTCCGAGCTACAAGCCACTAAAAACCAAACGCATAATAAAACGGCAACAATTTTCATAGTCATCACCTCTGGAATGTAAAAAGACGCCGATAGTGCGAGGGCGTGAGAAGTTTGGGGGCCAGGCCGCCACAGGCTAGAAGGATGCGCCTATTCAGTTTGATACAGCAGCGCTCAAGCGAAAATAGGTTGGTGGGCAATATATTTAATCAGCTATCTACCAACCCAATCAGCGAGCTTAGCGCGTTCTGCGAGGACGCTCTCGCAAGGTGCAGTGGTTTTGAAAAAGCGGATGAGACGCCCCTGCAACGCACGCAGGGCATATAATCACCTTGCAGTTTCACTATCTTATTTGGCCAGAACGCAAAGCGTTCAAAGCCGCACTTCATGCCACCCAAACTCAAACAGTGAACTTAGCGCGTTCTGCGAGGACGCTCTCGCAAGGCGCAGTGGTTTTGAAAAAGCGGATGAGACGCCCCTGCAACGCACGCAGGGCATATAATCACCTTGCAGTTTCACTATCTTATTTGGCCAGAACGCAAAGCGTTCAAAGCCGCACTTCATGCCACCCAAACTCAAACAGTGAACTTAGCGCGTTCTGCGAGGACGCTCTCGCAAGGCGCAGTGGTTTTGAAAACGCGGAGTGTACGAAGAGTACATGAGCATTTTTCAAGACCGCTGCAACGCCGCGAGAGCTACACAGCTAGCGCTAAGGCGCTAAGGGCCGTAGTCAGGTGCCTGCATATACTCCGGGGCTAAATTCTCAAAGCGCGTGTACTTGCCCACAAACGCTGCCTTGCAGGTACCAATTTCACCGTTGCGCTGCTTGCCGATGATCAACTCGGCCATACCTTTATCGGGGCTGTCTTCGTTATAATATTCATCGCGGTAGATAAACAAAATAACGTCGGCGTCCTGCTCGATGGCGCCCGATTCACGCAAATCTGAGTTCATGGGGCGCTTGTTAGGTCGCTGCTCCACACCGCGGTTCAGCTGCGATAGCGCAATGACAGGGCAACTAAATTCTTTCGCCAAACCTTTGAGCGAGCGGGAGATTTCGGAAATTTCCTGGGTGCGACCATCGCTGCTTCCAGCCACTTGCATGAGCTGTAAATAATCCACCATCACCATGCCCGGCTGGCTTTGTTTTTCTGCCTCTTCTGAGGTCATGTCTGGGTTTTCTTGCAGCAACTTGGTTTGATGTTGGCGCACCACGCGCTTCACCCTAGCGCGAACCTCCTGCGGCGTTAGCGCGGGAGTGTCGTCGATGTAGAGCGGCTTGTCTTTGAGCTTGGCCACCGCGCTCGACAACTTGGGCCAATCTTCTTCTGTTAGTTTGCCGTTGCGCAACTTACCTGCATCGATGCGGCCGAGGCTCGACAGCATACGCATGATGAGCGAGTTTGACGGCATTTCCATGCTGAACACCAGCGATGGCTTCTTGGTGTTGTGCAGTGCAGCTTCGACGAAATTTAAGGCCAACGCGGTTTTACCCATGGATGGACGCGCGGCGAGAATAATCAACTCACCCGGTTGCCAGCCCGCCGTGCGCTCGTTCAAATCGGCGAGGCCGGTGGATAAACCGGTGAGGTCAGAATCAGTGCGAAACAGTTCATCGATGCGCGCCACAGCGTCGTGCAAAAGGCTTTCAGCGCCAACAAAGCCGCCCTCTTTCGGGCGATCTTCGGCGATGGCGGCAACGCGGCGCTCGGCCAGCTGGAGCAAGTCATCGGAATCTAAACCGGCCGGGTTAAGGCTGGTGTGGCTAATTTCATTGGCGGCGGCAATTAAGTCGCGCAGGGTTGAGCGCTCGCGAATAATGCGGGCGTAGGCGGCAATGTTGGCGGCAGACGGCGTGTTATGTGCAAGATCTAACAGATAGGCGTGACCGCCGACGCGCTCCAGCTCACCGTGTCGCTCCAGTTCATCGACTAAGGTAATGGCATCAATCGGCTGCTCGCTGGCGACTAAGCGCTCCATCATGGCGTAAATTTGCCGATGGTCGTCGCGGAAAAAATCTTCCGGGGTTATGAGCTCGGCCACCGTATCGAAGCGACCGGCATCGCGCATCAAACCACCTAACACGGCCTGCTCGGCTTCTAGGGAATGAGGCAGCACGGTGTTCTTGAGGTTATCGACCTGATCCTCAGGTGCACGCTTTTGACGGGGCTCGGCCATGGATGATCTCTAGCTGGTTTTTATCGTTTTCAACGGCGCTTGGTTTTGCCTTGGCGGCAAATCAGCACCAGCCAAAAACAAAACGGGCACTGAGCTGAACCTCACCGTCGCAAAGGCTATCGCCAAGGCTTAGTGGGGACCAACAAAGTGCCCGATTGTAACCCTTACCGCAAGTTGTCACTACCGAGGTTTTCACCTCGATAAGGGTTACTCGGCGATAACAGTCAGTTTCAGTACTGCAGTCACGTCAGAGTGAACCTGAACGTCGATTTCGTACTCGCCAACTTCGCGCAGCGCGCCTTCTGGCAGACGAACTTCAGCTTTGTCCACTTCAACGCCAGCGGCAGTTGCTGCATCAGCGATGTCGCGCGTGCCGATAGAACCGAACAACTTACCTTCGTCGCCAGAGTTGGCGGTGATGGTGATAGCCAATTCGTTGATCTTCGCAGCGCGAGCTTCAGCTTCAGCTAACTTGGCGTTAGCAGCGGCTTCCAACTCAGCACGACGCGCTTCAAATTCAGCAACATTGCTAGCCGTTGCACGGATAGCTTTGCCCTGTGGCAACAAGAAGTTGCGGCCATAACCGGCTTTAACGGCGACTTTGTCACCAATCTTGCCTAGCTTGCCTACTTTTTCGAGCAGAATAACTTCCATCTCGGTAATCCTCTAAATTTTGCAATTCGTTTGCATCAATCGTCAGACGGTGTTTTCACCTTCAAACGATCACGTAAGTTTAACCACGTATCGGCCACGGCTAGGGCGGATATCGCTGCACTCAACGGGGCTGCAACAAAGAGCCCAAAGTACATCAACACCAACCAACCTTTACCTAAATCGCGTGCACGTACAAAGGCGTGCACCAGCGCAACTCCGGTGAGCAACAATGGCAACGCAAATAAACTCGCCCATGCTTGGTAGCCCGCAGGCTGCAACAAGCAATAGATTGCGCCGAGGCTACAAACCACCGCCTGAACGGGCAGTAATCGCAACTGGTGAAACTCTTGCTGAAAACCACCTGGGTTATACAACAAGGCTTGCCACCAGCGAGCCAACAGCAAACTGCCTAGACCGCTCAAAGCGACAACATAGGCAATCAAACCCAACACAAAAGTGTCGCTCGGGTTTGCAACCGCAGCACCTTCCGGCGCGTTGGCGGCTAGTTCGCGCAACAAGTCACCCATAATCTGGATCAGGCTTTGCACCGGGTTTGGCAAAAACATCGCCAGTAACAGTGCGCCTAGGGCCGAGAAAGCCACTAGAGCCGTGAGTGTGTAGGGCCATGAAATACTGGCTCTCAACACTTGGGCGGACATTAGCACCGCCACCAATCCAATCAGGGTGACAAAGGGCATTAACGGCCCCATGTCGCTCATCCCTTGGTCGCTAATCACCAAGGCCACTAATGCGGGCAACATGGCCCACAACATGGTTAAGGTGCCTTCAAAAGCACCCTTGCGCAGACAAACCAAAGCTACCACGGCCGGACTGACCAATGGAAACCAACTGCCGAGCATCGCTACAATCGCCGCTTGTAAGCGGCCGCGCATAATGAAGTTCAGCAGTGCCTGCACGCTATTTAGGTCTTACTCGTGGCTATCGGTGTAAGGCAGCAGAGCCAGAACGCGCGCGCGCTTGATAGCGGTCGCCAACTGACGCTGGTACTTAGCCTTAGTACCGGTGATACGGCTTGGAACAATCTTGCCGGTCTCTGAAACGTATGCTTTCAGAGTTTCCAGATCTTTGTAGTCAATCTGCTTAACGCCTTCGGCGCTGAAACGGCAGAACTTACGACGACGGAAAAAACGTGCCATGGTGTAACTCCTTATTCGTCAGCGTCGTCAGCGTCGACATCGTCGTCGCTGTCGTCTTGATCTTCCGCATCATTACGGGCTTCACGGCGCGAATCTGAACGCTGTTTGCGCTCACGGCCTTCTTTCTCAGCTTTCATGATGGGGGATTCTTCGGTGATAGCTTCGTCTTGACGAATCACCAGGTTACGCAGAACAGCGTCGTTGTAACGGAAGTTGGTGTTCATTTCTTCCAAAGCAGTCTCACTGCACTCTACGTTCATCAGAACATAGTGAGCCTTGTGAATCTTATTGATGGAGTATGCCAGCTGGCGACGACCCCAGTCTTCCAAGCGATGCACCTTACCGCCATCAGCATTGATGGTAGTAGTGTAGCGCTCGATCATACCGGGCACCTGCTCGCTCTGATCCGGGTGAACCAGAAAAACGATTTCGTAATGACGCATTTATTGCTCCTTACGGGTTACGTCTCCCACGCAATTGTGGTGAGACAAGGAGAGCTGAGTAAACATTAACCCAGCCAGTTTTGGGCGACGGATTGTATGCGAGGCGAGCGGTTGATGCAAGTTTGATCAATAGGACCAAGCTGCAAGCTTCAAGACTGGGGGTTGGCACCCCCAGCAAGCTTCAAGAGAAGAGCATTTTTTTCACTTTTCTATTGAAAAAAAGCTGGCCCTGCCTTGTAGCTTGTAGGGGCCGAAATAGCGGGGGCATCTCAGGCTTGCGGCTTGCGGCTTGCGGCTTGCGGCTTGCGGCTTGCGGCTAAAAAGCCTAACGCCTCTGCCTTACCGCCTCAAACAAACAGACCCCGGTCGCCACCGAGACATTCAAGCTGGAGACCTCGCCCGCCATGGGGATGCTAATGAGGCCGTCACAGGTTTCGCGGGTTAGGCGGCGCAGGCCGTCGCCCTCGGCGCCCATGACGATGCCAAGCGGGCCTTTGAGGTCGGCTTGATAGAGGTCGATAGTTGCTTCACCGGCGGCGCCCTGCAGCCAAACACCTTGGTCGCGCAGCTTGTTGAGGGTACGGGCAAGATTTGTCACAGGGATAAGGGGCAGCACCTCGGCGGCGCCACAGGCTACCTTACGGGCCACACCGGTGAGGCTGGCTGAGTTATCTTTCGGCACGATAACAGCGTGCACGCCAGCGGCTTCGGCACTGCGCAAACAGGCGCCCAAGTTGTGCGGGTCGGTAACGCCATCGAGCACTAATAAAAAAGGTGGCTGCTCGAGGCGCTCCAACAATGCGAACAGGAAAGCTTCGTCGTGCAATTCGCCGCGCTCGCATTCGGCCACCACGCCCTGGTGATTGCCATCTGCCACAAGGCCGTCGAGCTTAGCGCGGCTCCAGCGCTCCAGCGGAATTTCCTCGCGCTCGGCGAAGCTGACAAATTTCTGTAGCTTTTGATCGTCGCGACCATTTAACAGCATTAACTTTCGAATGCGTTGCGGAGCACTTTTCAATAGGGCCTGCACCGAATGCAGGCCGTAAATTAACTCTGTTTTCATGACCGACTAACTTAATCTCGAGGAGTTTTCTTTTTCGGCTTGGCGGCGCGTTTCGCTTTTACCGACGGCTTAGCCACACCGGTGGTGGCGGCCTTGCGCCTGCTCACCGAGGCTTTGCGCGCTGGTTTTTTGGCCGACGGTTTCTTGCCTTCTGCACCGGACTTTTTGGTCGTAGCCGCTTTTTCCGGCTTGGCTTTACTGGCGCGAGCCTTACCCGGCTTTTTATCGGGCGCTTTATCCGCCTTTTTTGCTACGCTCTTGCCGGCCTTCTTATCAGCTTGGGTACGACCTTTCTTTTTTACGTCTTGGCGTAAGTTTTTCGCGGCTTTTTTCGGCAGACCCGGCTTGCGTTTGGTAAGCACCTCTTCCAGCTCAAAATCGACCTTGCGCTCGTCCAAGTCCACCCGAACCACTTTCACGCGCAGCGAGTCGCCCAACTGGAACACCTGCCGCGTGCGCTCGCCCACCATGCGATGATGCGCCGCATCGTAGTGATAGTAGTCGTGCGGCAAGCTGGTTACATGCACAAGCCCATCGGTGTACAAGTCTTTTAGCTCGACAAACAAACCAAAGCCGGTCACACCGCTGACCACGCCCTCGAAGCTCTCGCCCACCCGGTCTTGTAAAAACTCGCACTTAAGCCAGCTCATCACCTCGCGCGTGGCTTCATCGGCGCGGCGCTCGTTTTGCGAACAACCCTCGCCGAGCACCAAAAGGTCTTCAATACCGTAGGGGTAGATTTTTGCCTTCGGCAAGTCCACCGCACCGCTAACGCGCTGCACCTGAGTAGACTCTTGGCTGGAGCGCACCACCGAGCGAATAGCGCGATGCACCAACAAATCTGGGTAGCGGCGAATCGGCGAGGTGAAGTGCGCGTAAGCCGTGTAGCCCAAACCAAAATGGCCTAAGTTTTCCGGCTGGTACACGGCTTGACTTAAACTGCGCAGCATCACCATTTGGATGACATGGGCGTCAGGCCGGCCTTCAATAGCCTTCAGCACCGACTGATAAGCCGCCGGTGTCGGGCTGCCCACGCCGGGCAGATCCAGACCTAACTCGCCTAAAAATTCGCGCAGATTTTCCAACTTTTGATCGGCAGGCCCTTTGTGCACACGATAGAGCCCAGGGATTTTGTGCTTCTCTAAAAACTTAGCGGCGCACACATTGGCCGCCAACATACACTCTTCAATAAGCTTGTGCGCGTCGTTGCGAATAACCGGCACGATGCGCTCAATTTTTCGATCGCGATCGAAAATAATGCGCGTTTCGACGGTTTCAAAATCAATCGCTCCGCGCTCATCCCGCGCCACCCGTAAACTTTTATACAGTGCATAAAGCTCGCGCACCTGCGGCAAGATATCGCCAAGGGCAAGATTTTCGGCTTTCTTGCGACCGAGAATTTTATCGACAATTTTCCGACCGGTTGAACGCTGATCCACATCAGCAGCCAAGGCCTCGCCCACCTGGTTGTAAGTCAGACGCGCGTGCGAGTGCATAACGCCTTCGTAAAATTTATAACCGCTGATTTTACCGGCGCTGGAAATAGTCATTTCGCACACCATGCACAAGCGATCCACGTGCGGGTTAAGCGAACACAAACCGTTCGATAGCGCCTCGGGCAACATGGGCACCACATAGTCGGGGAAGTACACCGACGTGCCGCGCACGATGGCTTCTTTATCTAAAGCCGAGCCAATTTTCACATAGTGCGACACATCGGCAATGGCGACATATAAACGCCAGCCGCCGGTTTTCTTCGGCTCGCAGTAAACCGCGTCGTCGAAGTCGCGTGCATCTTCGCCGTCTATGGTGACAAAGGGCAGATGGCGCACGTCCACGCGCGCCAGCTTATCTTGCTCATCCACCTGCTCAGGCAGCACTTCCGCTTCGCGCTTAACGCTAGACGGCCACATATAGGGAATACCGTGCGAGCGAATCGCCACGTCGATTTCCATGCCCGGCGCAAACTCGTTGCCAAGAATTTCAATCACCCGGCCGCGCGGCACCTGTCGGCGCCCAGGCTGCTCGGTCACCTCTACCACTACCAACTGACCATCCACGGCGCCTTTCATGTCCTCGGGTGCCAACAGGATATTGTGTAACAGGCGCGCGTTATCCGGCCGAACATAGGCCACGCCCTGCTCGTGCACTAACTTGCCCACCACTTGGTGGGTGTTGTGAGCCAGCACTTCCACAATCACGCCCTCGGTGCGACCACGGTTGTCGGTGCCGCTGATGCGCACCAACACTTCATCGCCGTCAAATACCAATTGCATCTGACGGTTGTACAAATAAATATCTTCGCCACCCTCGGCTGGAATCAAAAAGCCGTAACCATCCTTATGGCCCTGCACGCGGCCGCGGATCAAATCCACCTTGTTGATCACAGCATAGCCGCCCTTGCGGTTGCTAATCAGCTGGCCATCGCGCTCCATGGCGATCAAGCGACGGCGCAGAGCCTCGCGATCATCGTCAGAAGTAAGCGCTAACTTATAGGCTAGATCGTCGTAATTCAGCGGGCCGGCAGCGCCATTAAGCACCTCGGCTATGAATTCTCGACTGGGGATGGGGTTATCGTACTTAGCCGCTTCGCGACTGGCATGAGGGTCATTCTTTGGCGTTTTTTTCTTGGTCAATACTCTTTCCTTTATATAGATGTAGCAACAGGCTACTCATTAACCGGCGCACTATACCCTATGAAGCCGGCAACACCAGCAAGTTCCCAAAAAATCGCAGGATTTTTGTGCAGGTGTAATTGACAAGGATATACCACATCCTTATAGTGCGCGCCTCGGCTTTTAGCTGATTTGCCTTGCTGGTGATTGTAGACGAGTTGCAGGAAGTACCCACTGCCTCTTCAGACAAGCGCCAAATGCGTGAAGAACCCAAGGCAAAAACTGCGTTAAATAGGCCGCAGTATAATCTCGTCATATTTGCCCAGATGGTGAAATTGGTAGACACGCTAGCTTCAGGTGCTAGTGGCCTTACGGCCGTGGAGGTTCAAGTCCTCTTCTGGGCACCATACTTAGGAAGGCTCTGATCGGAAGATCAGGGCCTTTTTTATTTAGGGTCAGATAAGAATTATGGCGCCTCAATCAACCCTATACTAACTTTGGCCGCCCTCTATTCGCAGGCCTTAATCTTCGCTCACACAAAGCTTCAAGCTCATCCTTAAATCGACTATCGCCTAACGCCAACCCCGCATTCACCGTGGCGCGTATGTTATCCGTCAACTCACTATCCAAATGCCTCTTAAAGAGGTCTCGGTAACTAGCTTGCCGTGCTAGCGTATCTCGACCCAGGTGAAGGTATTCACTATGAGGCGTGTGCAGCTGAACGGCCAAACCCAACGCATGACAGCGATAACTGGACCAGGTATAAGCGGAGGGATCTGTGACCATCCCGGCGCTAACGGGATTAAGTTCGATATAGCGCTGACAAACCAATAAGTACCTTGAAGCTTGCACTAGCCCCGATCGAAATCGACCTTCCCACAAGGTTCCAGTCCTTTGATAGGTACGATTAAAGTATCTAACATACCGGCGCCCTAAGGCTTGCATCATTGCCGAGACAGCGCTTTCTGCCAAGGGCGTTACAAGGAGGTGGACGTGATTGGTCATAAAAACCCACGCGTGAATTTCCACATGATACGCCTGCGCATAATGCCCCAACCAGTGCGCGTAAAACGCCATATCCTCTTCAGAGCCAAAACAGATCTGCCGGTTGTTGCCGCGCTGAATAATGTGCTGGGGAATACCAATAGGAGAGATTCGAGGCAGTCTTGCCATGGCAGCATCCTTGTCGCCATTGATTTAAATTAACACTAGCATAGAAAAATGTTTAAAGAGTCAGACGATGATTGACGCGCCTTTATTCTTATCTGACCCAAAAAAAATACAAAAAATAAAATGCACTATCGCAGGGCGCACTAGCAAACAAATCACCAACAATGAACAGCGGGGCCATTACTAACACTAGTCGATACATTTAGTTTTGTTCATCATAAAAAACATAACTAAACATTATTGGATATAAAGCAGTATTTAGGTCTCAATGGACGGCGTCGCCAGCTTCTTACATTCAAGCCCGCGGTATTGCCTACAGAAAATTAATGACGAGAAAATGGACTATGAATACTCGTAAACATTTAATGTTACTAGCTTGCATTTTGCCGATTTGCGCCGCATCGCAGGCAGAATCACTAGAGTATCAATTGCTAGCATGCACAATGGATGCGCTAAAAATTAATGCAGCCCTTACCAGCGAGCCCAATGAAGCGATTAGCCAAGCCCTTGCAGAATGCCATCAAATCCATGCCGATTACGCTCAAGATTGGCTAAATAATTTACAAGCTCTAGGTTTCTCGTCTACCAAACATATTAACGCGCTAGTTTCTGCGCACAGCTACAGAACAGCATTAACCTATTTAAATCAGAGTTACACTTCAATAAAACATGAGAACGATTTAGATACCTAGCTACCAATGAATTACGATTAGTTGTACCTGGCAACTCGCTCCTTCATGCTACTGATTCAGGTCTACTCTAAGCTAGCGCTAGGCTAATACTGCCTAGCGCTTTAACTTACTCTAGGCAATCCACGCCATCAGTTTCTTGTTTGCATCCACTTTCCCGATGCCGCTCTTACAGCGAGTCACTCGCCAAGAAATCATTATCCACATCAGCCCGAAAAACCTATATCAACATCGATTAAGCCTATTCAGGTTCGGTTCAGGTTTACAGCGGTATAAAGGAAGCCTCTTTATTCAACCGCTAGGATCAGAACATGAAATCAAACATTTCTATATTTACCGCAACTATACTTACTGCCGTTTTATCTCAAAGCGCACTAGCCGGTAGCGATTCAGGCTTTTATTTAGGCGGATCTGTTGGTAGCGCACAATTAAGCTTCGACAGTTTCGACGACTACATAGACGACTCGGATACCGGCTATAAATTTTTCGCCGGTTACAACTTTGGCTTGCTCCCTATGGTCGATATCGCGCTAGAAGGTAGCTATGTGGATTTTGGTAGCCAGTACGGCGAGCTTTTCGACGACACCACGCGCTTCTCCAATACCGCAGCACAATTGCATTTGGTGGGCGGCCTAGACTTAGGCCCAGTAGGGTTATTTGCCAAAGCCGGCCTATCGGATTGGGAAACGACATTTACCAATGGCGACTACCGTGCCAAGGCCACAGGTTCAGACCCAGCCTACGGGATTGGCGCTAAATTCCAGGTGGCCTCGTTTCAATTAAGAGCGGAGTATGAGCGCGTTAAACTCGATGACGCCGATATGGATTTCTACTCCATTGGCGCCGCCTATACCTTTTAACGACTGAAAGTGGCATGGATAAAACCATGCCACTCGCCTTCGAGTTTGAGAAGGGCATTTATATTAGGCTGCATCAACAATACTGCACAGTGTCAATAAGGCAGAGCGCTCTACATTGGCGAGACAATTGAGCAATGTACACAACTATTATAGAGTTGAATTGACAATAAGATTTTCGCCTAGGGTGGCAGTGGGTTAATCGGCGTAATTACCCTTGCTTGATCAACCAATCAGCTCGAAGATATTCAACGCGTTTCCGGCTTACTTACGTACTTTGCGCACTTATGGTAATTTCATCTTAGACTTACTCCCCATATCGCTATCAAATATACCTTAGATGTAGATTTAGGCGCCAGTTTGGCTAGGCTTATCAAAACTGTACCAACATGGGCATCGAATGAATACGCAATCGTTTACACAGGTTGGCCTTCTCAAACTACTAGAAAATGCCAACATTGGCGTTGTGATTCATGCCGCAGATACCAAAGTTATTTATGCCAACCCCACCGCGCTTCGATTGTTACGGCTGTCCTATAACCAAATCATTGGCAAAGACGCACTAGACCCACAGTGGCATTTTATCGACGAACACGGCATTCCCCTACCACCCGCCGAATACCCAGTTAATCGCGCACTCAGTTCAATAACTGCGGTGCGCGATCAAATCCTCGGCGTAACCGACTCGAGTAATCCGGATATTGTTTGGTTTTCGGTGAATGCTTATGTGGAGGGAGAACAGCGCAGCGACAACTGTTTTGTGATAGTCAGTTTTGTCGATATCACCGATAGAAAATCGGAATTTTCCTTTGCCGATATTCTGCATAATACCCAAGATATCGTCATCGTTACCGAAGCAGAGGACGTTCAGGCGCCCTTTGGGCCTAAGGTGGTGTATGTGAACAAGGCCTTTGAATCACTCACTGGGTTTTCTGCCGACGAAATTATTGGCGAAACCCCGCGCATACTACAAGGGAAGGATACCTCCCCGGAAGCCAGAAAAAGAATTCGCATCGCCCTTGAAGCTAAAAAGCCCTGCCGAGAAAAAATACTCAACTACACCAAAACCGGCATGCCCTACTGGCTCGACCTAAGTATTATCCCACTTAAAAATCGGTATGGCGAGGTAACGCATTTTGCCGCCATAGAGCGCGACATAACCCAAACCACCTATTACAACGAAAAACTGGAGCAACGAAACAAAGACTTAAAGATTATGCGCGAGGAACTCGAACTCATCATTAAAGAGCGCACAGAACAGCTAAGGCAAAAAAATACAGAGTTGCAAAGACTGGCCTATGACGATTATATGACGGGACTGCCCAACCGAAAGGCATTTTTTCAGCTGGCCGAAACCCAGCTCGCTCGCGTGCAACGGCATAATCAAATTTTTGCGATCGCAATTTTAGATATCGATCTATTTAAATCCATCAATGATAGCTTTGGCCACGATGAAGGCGACAAAACCATCATCGCCGTGGCTAAAACCCTGAGAGACAGCTTGCGCGCCGAAGATGCCTGCGGGCGCATTGGCGGCGAAGAATTTTCTATCGCGATAATGGCCGAGTCTGATCAAACAGCACAGCTTCTGTTTGAGCGGGTAAGACAAAATATAGCGGCCCAGACCCTTAGCCTTCCACATGGTGGCATTACAGTAAGCATCGGCTACACCCAAGTCAGCAATACAACAGAGCTTAACCTTACCCAACTCATGCGTCTTGCTGATCGCGCACTCTATTGCGCAAAAAACAACGGCAGAAACCAAGTGTGTCGCGACCGCACGAATGACGAAGCCTAGTTATCGAAACACTCTTGCCGAAACACCGCTGGAAAAACGTCGTTATCGAAGCATAGGCACCGAAATAGAGTTGCCGAAGTATAGGCACCGAAGCATAGCGACAAAAAATCAGCGCGAACATCTTTAGCAAACAAGATACAACCAACCCCATTCGGCATTGGCCCAAAGGCCGACCATTTAACTCGATCTAAAACAGCGATAACAGCAACGGCCAACCTCTTCTTAAACATGGCCAAGCATCTACTCCTAGCGCAAAGCACCAACGATGCATTGACGACGGGCAAGTTACATTTTTATGACTCTTTTTAGCGCAACATCCAGTCGATCGAAAAATATGCGCTTTTTTCTGGTGCGTTCAAGAAGGTTATTTCATTTAACTACAAAGAAATTCAACCGCCACTTTAGCGCTAGCTGGTACTGAAGTTAGTACTTTTATATCTAAATCAATTTATTAGCTCAATCTTTATATTCCTAAAAGCACTGAAAAATGCATCAACCCTCTCTATTTCTATTAATTTAACCCAAACCTCTTACCTAGCCTCCAGCTGTAAAAGATTAGTCACAAACTCGGCGCAGACTTTGCAATTACGAATGACAAGGTTCGTTAATGAGGCTCGCAATTCTTACTTCAATAGCAGGGGTTTTACCATGGAAGAGGTTTTTATACTCAACGCCGGCCGCGTGCCGGCGGTAAAATACGATGTAGACGACGTAGCGCGCCTCGCCGCGCGCGCCATTGAACCTCTAATGGAGAACGCCGTTTTTGCGCGCGAAGAAGTGACCGCGCTTTATGTGGGCAATATGCTATCTGGGATTTTATCGCATCAGCAATTACTCGCGCCGTTAATTGCGCAACACGCCCAACTTACCGGCTGCGAAGCCATCACGGCGGAGGCCGCTTGCGGCTCGGGCGCGGCGGCAATGCGCCAGGGTGTTATGGCCATTGCCAGCGGCTTTCATTCCCTGGTGGTGGTTGCCGGCGCCGAACAAATGAGCCGCAACAGTCGCGAAGAGGTAAGCCGGGGTTTAGCTACAGCATCCTGTTGGGAGCGAGAGGGCGGCAAGGGCGAAACCTTTATCACCTTAAATGCCCGCATTATGAAGGCCTACATGGAAACCTACGGCACCGAGCGCTCGGCATTTTCTCACTTTGCCGTCAACGCGCACGAAAATGCATCAAAAAATAGTTGCGCCATGCTGCAAAAAACCATCACCAGCGATGACTATGACGCAGGCAGAATGCTAGCTGACCCCATCGGGCTATTCGATGCACCGCCTATTTGCGATGGCGCCAGCGCTTTGCTGCTAGGCAATAAAGAGATGGCATGTCGGGCGCAACGCTTAGGTATGCCGGTGGTAAAAGTGCTGGCATCTACCTGTGCGACCGACGCCTTGGCCATCGAAGATCGACAAGATCCGCTAGCGCTCGCCGCCGCGCGCGATTCATTTAAAAAAGCCTACAAAATAAGTGGCGTGACCGCCGCCGATATCGATGTATTTGAACCACACGATGCCTACACAGTGATGACAGCGCTAAGCTTAGAAGCCGCCGGCTTTGCTCAGCCAGGTACTGCAACACACATGGCCGCCGAAGGCATGTTCACCAAGACCGGCAGCTTGCCCATTACCTGCTTTGGCGGTTTAAAGGCCCGCGGTCACCCAGTGGGTGCGACCGGCGTTTATCAGCTGGCCGAGTGCTTTTTACAGCTCACGGAACAAGCCGGTGAATTACAGATACCCGGTGCAACGCTGGCCATGACGCAAAACCTCGGCGGCGCAGCCGGCTCGGCTTTTACCCACATTTTGGAACGCATTTAATCGCACAGGAGCAAGACCATGATTGCAGCAGCACCCACCACCAATAGACTGGCTCTGGTTACCGGCGGCACGCGCGGCATTGGCGAAGCCATTAGTATTGCCTTGCACAACGAAGGCTATCGTGTACTGGCCAGCTTCCAACGCAACCACGAAGTGGCACAAGCTTTCTCTGAGCGCACCGGCATTCCGGTGTTTAAATTTGACGCCTCGGACTTCGAAGCGACGCAACAATCCATTCACACCATCGAAGCCGATATGGGGCCGATTGATATTTTAGTGAACAACGCCGGCATCACGCGCGACGGTGTAATGCATAAAATGTCGCCGCAGAATTGGCACGATGTTATTGAAACCAATTTATCCTCCTGCTTTTACACCTGCCACGCCGTGATGACCGGGATGCGCGAGCGGAAATTTGGCCGCATCGTTAATATCAGTTCAATCAATGGCCTCGAAGGTCAGTTTGGCCAAACCAACTATGCCGCGGCTAAGGCCGGTATGTGTGGTTTCACTAAATCACTTGCGAAAGAATCGGCGCGCTCTGGTATTACGGTTAACGCCGTTGCACCGGGTTATGTGGATACGGAAATGGTGCGCGCGATTGCGCCAGAAGTGCTACAGAAAATCATCGAAAAGATCCCCGTCGGGCGCTTAGCTAAACCGGAAGACGTGGCGCGCTGTGTGAATTTTTTGGTGGCAGACGACGCCGATTTCATCACCGGCACCACCCTTTCAGTGAACGGCGGCCAGTCAATGGCTTAACAAGATCTGCACGAAAAGACCTTGGTGGTTTACTAGCCCCAAGGTCTTTTTATTTTAATTGCTGTGCTTATGAATAAATTCGGTGACTAACGGCCGGATATGCATGCGAAATTTCGAGCCGCTGAAAATACCGTAGTGGCCAGCGCCCTCTTGCAAATGATGACGCCGCATATGTTTCGGAATATTTTTGCAAATATCCTGAGCAGCCTCGGTTTGGCCAATGCCGCAGATGTCGTCTATGGCGCCTTCCACTGTCAGCAATGCCGTATTATCGATACCTAAAAAATCTACCGGCTTGCCGTGGTGAGTTATCGCGTTGCGCGCAACTTCATTATTTTTAAATACCCGCTCTATAGTCTCTAAGTAAAACTCAGCGGGTATATCCAATACGGCTAAATACTCATCGTAAAAAGCACGAAAGCGATCGGCATCTTCCTCTTCGCCGATCATTAAATTTTGGTAAAAATTATAAAGCTTTTTTGCATGGGTATCGGGGTTCATACTGAGAAAACCGCCCAACTGCAAAAAGCCTGGGTAGACTCGCCGGCCCTCGCCCGGGTAGCCTTTCGGTACGGTCATAATGGCAAAATTGCGAAACCAATCCATGGGGTGTTCTTGCGCATACTGATTAACGCGACTGGGGTTGCGCGAGCAATCAATGGGGCCTGCCATTAAGGTCAGCGACTTAGGCGTGGCCGCACTTTTGCGCTCTGCTAGCACCGCCGTTGCAATCAATGCCTGCACCGTAGGTTGGCAAATCGCGATCACATGGGTGTTGTCGCCCAGCAGCTCGATAAACTCGATGAGGTAATCCACATAGGCATCGAAGCAAAACTCACCCTCTGTTAAGGGCACTTCGCGCGCGTCTAGCCAGTCAGTAATGTACACCTCGTGATCCGGTAGCAACGCCTCTACTGTGCCTTTGGTGAGCGTTGCGTGATGGCCGGACAGCGGTGCAACCAGCAATACTTTATTTTTATCTTCGCGCCCGCGACGCTTGAAATGAATCAAATTGCAGAAGGGCTTTTCGTGTTCGATGCGCTCGTACACCCCCACCGACCTGTCATCGATAGTCACTTGGCGAATATCAAAGGCCTGCTTTTCATAGCGCTGGGTTAAGCGCAGCCCCATTTCCAAGCTGGCACAAAAAGCGCGCCCCATGGGGGTATGGGTAAGCGGGTGCTGATCGGTTAAGTGCTTTAGAAAATTAAAGGACTCGTGCCATACGCGCAAACCATTGGCGTAGGTTTCGAAGGTTTGATAACGCATGTTCCACTCCCAGACAAAGAGCCCCAACAAGGTTGGGGCCAAAGCGACCGCGGTAACTAACTAGCCTTAGGAGCGCTTTTCGGTGCCGCTTTTGCAGCCGGTACACTTTGCGCGAATAAGTCTTTGTAGGTTTCAGCGGTTTGCTCTTGCGCCTCAGACAAGATGCCATAGACATCTTTAGCGGCACTGGTGAACTTTTCCTGCAAGCCTTCGAGGAAGCTTTTACTGCCTTCCATATAGGTGTTCACATCTTTCTGGCCACTCAAACCCTTGGTGTAAGCCATGGTGTCGTTGACCACACCGCTCAGCAGCGCGGTGTTGTGCTGAGTCAATTTTTCGAAGGTCTGAATGTTAACCGCCATCAGGTTGTTGGCGGGCTTCATCGCGGACTGGAACTGCTCGGTAAGTTGTTCAAACATGGCCTTGCTCCTGTGTGATTTGCTGCACTGCAGCATACGGTTTTCACAGAGTAGAAAAGCCTTGGGCTTGTGTCAATCATAATTTGCTGCGGTGCAGCAAAAATTGGCGCATCAATCTTCTTCAGTGGAATCCGGCTTCTTTTTGGGCTTTTCGGGACTCGGCCAAAACGGGTTGCTCTGGCTCATGAACTGATTAAACAACCCCATGGGCGTCGAACTTACCATCTGCTTCATTACCGCATCTAGGCTACCCTGCTGCTCCATAAAATGAGCTAGGCTCATCTCCAAGTACTGCCGCACATAGGCCTGCATATCGCTGTCGTAGAAGCGAATCAGCTGCTTTAGCAGGGTGTTGGTCAAGAGCGACTGCTGATCCGTCGCCTCCTGCTCGGCAATAATCTGCAGCAACAGCCCCTTGGTAACATCGGCCTCTGTCTTCGAATCCAGCACGCGAAAATCTTGGTGGCTGTTGATCATCAGCTTGATATCGTCAAGGTTGATGTACTGGCTGCTACTGGTGTTGTACAACCGTCGATTCGGGTACTTTTTAACGATAATCACAGGCTTCGCTCACGGTTAAATGCTGCATTACAGCATATCGCCTGAGCCGAGCAACGCCAAGGTGTAATAGCCGCCCCCCTGGCTAGACAGTCACTCGCACGTAATCACCCGGAGCCTCGGCCAGCGCCGGATATTGCGCTGTACCTGGCGTGCGCGCCGGACATTCGCGGCTGTCTTGCGCCAGCAGCCAAGTCCGCCAATCCTGCCACCAGGAGCCGGGCTGAGCCTCGGCACCCGCCTCCCATTCAGGCAAGCTGCTAGCGAGCGCCCCAGCGCGAAATCCATACTTGTCTTGACTGGGTGGGTTAATAACGCCGGCTATGTGGCCAGAGCCCGCCTGCACAAACCGGGTTGCCCCAGCCAATAGACGCGCGCTATTGAAGGCGGCCTGCCAAAGCACAATGTGATCTTTTTCGGCGCCCAAGCAATAGGCCGGTGTATCGATAGCGGCCAAATTTAACGCCACCCCATCCACCGTCAACGGCGTACCACCGGCAAGTGGGTTGTGGTGATAGAAGCCTTTTACATACGTTTGAAAAATTTGTTCTGTTAAATGGGTTGAATCGCTGTTCCAAACCAGCAAATCAAAGGCCGGTGGCGTTTTTCCCTTTAAATAATTGTTAATAAAGTTCGGCCAGTAGAGATCATTTTCGCGCAGGAAGTTAAAGCTAGTGGCCAGCACCCTGCCATCCAGCAGGCCGCGCGCTTCTATCATCGGCTCAAGGGATTCGAGCAATGGCGGGTAGAGGTAATGGCCAAGGTCTCCAGGCTCGGAAAAATCCAACAGCGTTGTTAATAAGGTCAGCGATGCTAGCTTGTCTTGCCCCTGCGCTTTTAGCCAAGCCTGGGTGCTCGCCAATAAGGTGCCGCCCACGCAATAACCAGCCGCATGAATTTTTTTAACGCCACACAGGTTACGCACCAAATCGATGGCGCAGGCAGCACCGTCGCGCAGGTAGTCAGTAAAGCCTAGCTTGCGGTGCTGCTCCCCCGGGTTAACCCAAGACACCATAAACACGCTAAAGCCCTGCCCGACCAACCAATTAACCAGCGATTTTTTCTGGTTCAAATCCAGGATATAAAATTTATTGATAAAGGGCGGGATCAACAGCAAAGGGGTTTTATACACTGTATCCGATTGCGGCGCATACTGGAGCAGCTCAAACAATTGATTGCGAAAGACCACCTTGCCAGGCGTACAGGCAATATTTTCGCCTAGGGTAAAACCTCGGCCGTCTACCTGATTAACTTTCAGGGTCTCTAACGGGCTACGCTGTAAGTCAGCCAATAAATTGTTGAAGCCGCGCTGTAAACTTTCACCTTGCTCCTGTACTGCATCGCGCATGACATCGGGATTGCTCCAAGGAAAATTTGACGGCGCAATGGCATTAATGAGCTGCCGGGTATAAAAGCGCCAGTGGGCGGCATCGGCGGCACTACCGAATTGCAGTGCATCTAACTGCTTCTCTAACATCTGCGCATTGAGTAAATAATTTTGCCGCAGGAAACTATAAGCCGGTTGCTCGTGCCAGGCATCGTCAGTAAAGCGTGGGTCGTCGGTCGCCTGAGTAATTTCCGGTAGCGGCTTGTGCTCAGTAAGCGCCGTGATCATGGCATTGCACAGTTGCGTTTGGCGGCTAAATAGATCGCATTGCAACTGCATCAGCTGGCTCGGCTCTACCGAGACTTTAACGCCGCCGTGTTCAACCATACGACTTAAATGCTGCGCGTTATCTTGCATATGCAAGGCGACTTGCTGAGTTAGCCTACTCACCATCGATGCGTAATCCACCGTCATAGCCACTCCTGTTCTTGTCGTTACTGGTGTCGTTATTGGTGTAGTTACTGTGATAGCTACTCTGCTCTATGAAATAGCTTTTACAATTACTGAATCAATTACCGGTCAATTACTGGGCCGTCCAGCCGCCATCAAGCACTAAGGTTTGCCCCGTCATGTTGCGCGCCGCAGGGCTGGCGAGGTAATCGACGGCGGCGGTAATTTCCTCCAAGCCAATAAAGGCCTGCTTAGGCATAGGCTTCAACATAATGGTTTGAATAACTTGCTCTTCGCTAATGCCGTGGGTTTGCGCTTGGGCACTGATTTGGCTTTCTACCAAAGGGGTTTTTACATAAGCTGGGCACAAGGTATTGATGGTGATATCCGTATTGGCCGTTTCCAGTGCGACAGTCTTACTGAAACCTAACAGCCCGTGCTTGGCTGCCACATAAGCGCTTTTGTAGGGCGATGCGACCAGCGCATGGATCGAGCCGATATTAATTATCCGCCCAAATTGTTGAGCGCGCATGGCCGGCAAGAAAGCACGGGTTAAGAGCGCGGGCCCGGTTAACAATATATCGATAATGCGCTGCCACATCTGCACCGGAAACTGCTCGAGGGCAGCCACGTGCTGAATGCCGGCGTTATTGATAAGTAGATCGACAGTGCCGAGTTCCTGCGCTAAGCGCTCAATGCCCTGGGCATCGCTTACATCTAACGCCCGCGCAACCACGTCGCCATCGATAGCTTGTGCGGCTCGACTTGCCGCGGCGCCGTCTAGGTCGGTTAAATACACACGGCATCCCGCTTGCGCCAAATGTGTGGCTAAGCCCAAGCCAATCCCGCTCGCAGCACCGGTTACTAAGGCGATACTGGCGCACAATTTTTTAGACATTTCGTCTGCTCCTGCTCACTTAAAGCGCACAGATCGAGAACAATACGCCCAATCCTAGCGCACGAATGTGACAATTCGAGGGTGTTCTAGCGCTCAACAAGTAGAATGCAAAATAGAGTCCACATAGGAAAACCGCTTGTATTACCTAAGCATGCTGAATGCGGAAAGCAAGTAAGGCCTTTTGCTTAACGTGACTCAATTGAAAAAGAAGGGCAACGATTCGGCATCCGCTGAACCAATGGCAATGGGCGAAATACGAAGAAAAAATACGCAATAGAAGGGCGCGTGATGATCATCGGCTAGCCAGCCGTCTTGCAAATTGGACCTGGTCTGATTAGCCAGCAATCAGCGCCTTTTAACAGCAAGGCGCTGGGTTAAAACCGGCGCAGTCACGCTACTTTGCAACGGCTTTTTCGCGCACATCGGCAAGATTTTCCGCCAACAGATTTGCCCAGGTACGCAAAATTCGATCCGCGGCAGCCTTATTCGTCACCCCGGAGGCCAGTTTCGCGTAGGCTTGATTATCCGCCCGTGGATCGATAATACGAGCCAGTAACGTGCTGGTTGATGCGTCATATAACTCTAAAAACAAGGTCATATCACCCGCAGATTTCACCAAGGTACGCGATGGCCCAGCGGTCAAAATATCCGGAGCACTTACGTCAACGTTAAGTAGCGCAGGCCGAAGTAGTAATACACCTGAACCAATATCCTCTACTACCGGATAGCCCGCCTTTGTGAGCGACTCGGTAAACACGGTACGAAATTCAGCGGCCAATTTATCCTTTATCTTTTCGGCATCTTTATCTTTTACCTGGCCACTTAAACCCACCTCATCGAGGTTGTACTCTTTCTGCCAATTTTTCTTAAAATCAACATAGCAGTCGAGCAGCTTCACCTTGCTGTAGTGGGTGAGATCAACACCGGGTTTAACATAGGCAACGCGCACCTTACTCGTTTTTAGTAGGTGTAAGCCATCACTACTCACCTCCGGCAGCTCACTCTCTGCCTGCGCAATCGGCGCGAGCATAGAAACCAACAATAGAGCACAGAAAACCGGTTTGAGCCGATTCGCCACAATAGCAATTACTTTACCCATACCCTTTTCTCCCTATAATGTCATTTACTTTCTGTTCGCTGCGGGCCAGCAAGTGTTGCTAACGCAGCCATAAGCAACAGGCTCTAAAAAATATAAAATTGCAGAACAAGCATCGCAACAATCTAAAATGTTCGCCAACGGCTTCAGGCGATAGGTCAACTCTATTTTAGTCAGCGCTTGAAAGCCATTGCGACGACTTAGGTCGCACAATTTTCTAACATCTAAATTGCTCTCTAGTCCAATACCCTAGATTAATCAAGTAGTCTAGGCAACAGGCTTTACGTGCGCCAGCAAGGTATATACGGTAATGTCCGCAAGGGGATTTACGGTATCAGATCGAGAGCTAGCCGATAGGCAAAGATAGATGTCTTTGCTCAAATCGGCTATGTAGCCCGGCCCCGACACCAGCCTTAAAGCCCTAGGGCAGCATACTTTCAGTCCTTGCCGATCAAGCACCAAATTAAGTCTTTAGGCTTAGAAGGTAATACGTTAGCCGCCAACTTTTTGTAACAGATAAGCTCTATATAGTAGGCGCAACATCTATAACTTAGGATAAAACTATGCGACGTCAGCATCTCGGAAAATTTCTATTGGCTTTAACTGCAGCACTCCTATTGGTGATGATCGGTATTGCAACATCAACTCAGGCTAAATTATTTATTGTTAATCAAATGGCTCTCGCTCAAGACATGCAGCGCTACACCGCCATCGCCTACGGCTCGGAAGCGGAACAACGGCTAGATATTTACACGCCCCTCAATAGTCTCAGCGCCGGCAACTTACCCGTTGTGGTATTTTTCTACGGCGGTTGTTGGGGTGCCTGCGAGACGCTGCCAAAGGCAAACTATGCGTTTGTGGCACAAACCTTAACCCTGCACGGCATCGTTGTGGTTATTGCAGATTATCGACTATTTCCCAAGGTGCGCTTTCCTAGCATTATTGATGACGCCAGAAACGCGGTCGAGTGGACACACCAACACATTGATCAATACGGCGGCAACCCGAAACAAATATTTCTAATGGGCCACTCAGCCGGCGCACATTTGGCGGCCATGCTGGCGATGAATCAGGCTTACCTGAGCACGGAAACCTACGCAGACGTAAGCGGCTTTATTGGCCTAGCCGGCCCGTACAATTTCTTACCCTTTGACGAGGCTTACATGCCCGAACTGTTCGGCCCGCCTCTCACCGAGCGCGAGTCGCAGCCCATTACCTATGTAGACGGCTCCGAACCACCCAGCCTGTTGCTCTACGGCGCCGCCGACACAAGGGTGAAACCAGTCAATATTGAAGGTCTATATAAACGGCTAGAAGCCGCAAACAGCGTCGTCAATAAGCGCATTTATCAGGGTGTTGGCCACGCGGATATTATCGCAAGCTTTTCAATTCCCCTGAGGCGCGAAAATCCCGTGGTTTTAGACGCCATTCAATTTATAAAGTCAATCCAAACTAAATAAAGATACAAGTTACTTGACTTAATGCGCCAATCTTTGCCCGCAAGCACTATCTCTTTCCATACTCGCTATGCTTAGCCCACGCGAAAGAATTATTTTTTCTAACAGAAATTTTGCTGATATGTCTATTCGCTGCTAGTGTTTTAGGTTGGTAAAAACTCACTGCAAAGGATGGTCATGTGAAACCTTTCACCTATAACTCGAACCCGCGCTTGCTGCTTGCCTTCATAATATCCACCTTACTGTTAGGCTTATTAGCCTGCAAAGATCAGACATCAATTGCCAGCAGCCTCCCCTCTTGGCATGACAACGAGAACAGTCAAAGATTATTTCAATTCATTACCGACGTCAGCAATACAAACAACAAGCTCTATGTTGCACCAAAAGATCGCATTGCCGTCTTCGACAACGATGGCACCTTGTGGTCTGAGCAACCGGCATACTTTCAACTACTTTTTGCTATGGATCGGGTGCGCGCACTCGCCGAGTCATCGCCAGAACTGAAAGCTCAATGGCTCGAACAACAACCCTACAAAGCTGTGCTTGAAAATGACATGAAAGCGTTAGCGGCCAGTGGTGAGAAGGGTTTAATAGAACTGGTTATGGCTAGCCATACCGGCAACGATTCCGCTACCAGCGAAGAGTATGCAGCCGTTGTCACACAGTGGATAAAAACCGCCAAGCATCCAAGCACTGGCAAAGCTTATACCGACATGGTGTTCCAACCCATGCTCGAACTGATGAGCTTATTACGGGAAAAGGACTTTAAGGTTTATATCGTTTCCGGTGGCGGCGTCGATTTTATGCGCCCCTGGGCCGAACAGGTGTATGGCGTTGCGCCAGAAAATGTGATTGGTTCAAGCGTTAAATTGGAATACGAATACCGCAATGGCAACCCAGTTATTTTACGCAGGCCCAAGCTTAACTTTATCAATGACAAGGCTGGAAAACCCATCGCCATTCATCAACACATTGGCAAGCGCCCCATACTTGCCTTCGGTAATTCCGACGGTGATTTACAAATGCTGCAATGGACAGACGCCAACAGTCTGCCCCATTTGAGTGCCTACATTCACCATACTGATGCAGAGCGTGAATGGGCCTACGATCAAGACTCGCCTATCGGTCAACTCAAACAAGGGTTAACTCAAGCCGCTGAAAAAAACTGGCTGGTAGTCGACATGAAAAAGGACTGGCGAAAAATTTATCCCAATGACCAAAACCAGTAACAAAATTGTCATATGCCTTCATCACTATCGAAATGCGCAACGTTTTCATCCCGCCTCGGCGGACTACCAGTACCAAGCTAAATAAGGAACATCAGCATGAGAAAGAGTAGATCCCGCCTGCATATTAAAGCGCTCAGCTTAATTGCAGGAACCCTCGTAAGCTGCGCGGCATTTGCCGCCGATAAACCCAACATCGTGGTGATATGGGGTGATGACATTGGCCAGAGTAATGTCAGCGCCTATAGCCACGGCATGATGGGATATAAGACCCCCAATATCGATAGCATCGCCAAAGAGGGCATGATGTTTACCGATTACTACGCCGAGCAAAGCTGCACTGCCGGCCGTGCGGCCTTTATCATGGGGCAAAATGTCTATAGAACAGGGTTAAGTAAAGTCGGTATGCCCGGTGCGGAAATGGGCATGCATGAGAAGGACCCCACTATTGCCGAGCTACTAAAAGGCCAGGGCTATGCCACAGCACAATTCGGCAAAAATCATTTAGGCGATAAAGATAAACATCTGCCAAGTAACCATGGCTTTGATGAGTTCTACGGCAATCTTTACCATTTAAATGCCGAGGAAGAACCCGAGCAACGGGACTATCCGAAGGACCCAGAGTTTAAGAAAAAGTTTGGCCCGCGCGGTGTGATTCATAGTTTTGCCGACGGCCGCATTATTGATACCGGGCCACTGACTAAAAAGCGCATGGAAACCATCGATGACGATATTGCCAAGCGCTCAGCAGACTGGATTGAAACGCAAGCCAAAGGCGATAAGCCCTTCTTCGTTTGGGTGAACTTTACCCACATGCACTTTCGCACCCATGCCAAGCCTGAAAGTGTCGGCCAGGCCGGTAGATGGCAAAGCAATTATCACGACGTCATGATTGATCACGACAAAAACGTCGGCACAGTGCTTGCCGCCATCGACAAAGCGGGAATGAAAGACAAAACCATTGTGTTTTATTCCACCGATAACGGCCCACACATGAACACCTGGCCCGATGCCGGCACTACACCTTTCCGCGGAGAAAAAAATACCAACTGGGAAGGCGCCTATCGCGTACCGGCAATGGTTCGCTGGCCCGGTCACATCAAACCAGGCACGATATCGAATGAGATTATGTCTCATATTGATTGGCTGCCAACCTTGTTAGCAGCCACTGGCGAGACCAACATCAAAGACAAGCTGATGAAAGGTCACAAAGCCGATGGCAAGAAGTTCAAGGTTATGCTCGATGGCTACAACTTCCTGCCTTATCTAACAGGCAAAGAAGACAAAGCGCCACGCAAGGAATTTTTCTATTTTTCTGACGATGGCGAACTTACCGGTCTTCGCTTCGACAACTGGAAGGTTGTGTTCCAGCAGCAGCGAGAAGTGGGAACCTTGAACATTTGGGCTGAACCCTTTACCAAAACCCGTATGCCAATTCTCTTTAACTTGCGCACAGACCCGTACGAAAACGCGACCATCACCTCGAACACCTATTGGGATTGGTACCTAGATCGCGCTTTCCTGTTAATTCCAGCACAGGCCTACGTGGCTAAGCATTTTGAAACCTATGTGAAGTTTCCGCCGCGCCAGAGTGCAGCAAGTTTTACCATCGACCAAGATGCGATTATTCGACAGTTAACCCCTCCGTCGCACTAATACTCACTATTTCTTAAGATCTACATTAGAGAGGCTCATTCATTGAGCCTCTGTTTCTAGCGTACACCTTTCTTGGTATTGTTCGTCCAGCACAACCGTATTCGATAGATCATTATCTACACTTGCCAACATGACTTTTACACTATCGTAAAACTGACGGGTAAAATCGGCGCTGCCATGGTGCGTGGTTAAGGTATTCTTTGCAGCCACATACTGTTGCTGATATTTTTCCGATTCTATGGCCGCCGCAATACTGTATTCCTGGGCAAGCCCAACGCTTTTGAGTTGCCAATAGGCTGCGCACTCAATGTCAGGATCAAGCACCTGAGACACAGCGTGCGTCGCTATGGTAATCATGAACAAAAGTGTCAATGCCCTACGTACATTCATGATAGTTAACTTCCTATTTGTAAAACAATTAAATCAATCGATAACAAGGTTTAGTGATGATACTATTTCCGTACCCGCTTTAACTTCCTATCGGCAAAAAATAAGCGAACATAATGCATAAAAATCTAAGAGCCCTCTACTTAGCAATCATCGCCCTGCCACTTGGTTGGCACAGTGCAGGCCAAGCTCTCGATCCCTCGCCAAAAGACGACCAAATCACCTACGTGAGTAGTGAGGCCTGCGCTAGCTGTCACCAGGCCGAATATCAAGACTGGCAACAAAGCCATCACTGGCATGCCATGCAACCCGCCTCGGATAAAAGTGTGCTCGGCGATTTTAACAATACCGAATTTATCTACAACGGCATTACCAGTCGATTTTATAAACGCGAGGGTAAGTTTTTTGTCCTGACCGACAATGCAGAAGGAAAGCTACAGGAGTTCGAGATAACCTACACCTTCGGCATCGAGCCGTTACAGCAATATCTCATTGATTTTCCCGACGGGCGAAAGCAAGTACTGTCAATTATTTGGGATACCCGAGCGAAGGCCGAAGGCGGGCAGCGCTGGTATCACCTCTACCCGGAACATGAATTATTGCAACATGGCGGCAGCCAGCTAGACCCTATCGATCACCAAGACGCATTGCATTGGACTGGCAGCTATTTTAATTGGAATTCGCGCTGTGCCGCCTGCCACTCAACCGACCTTAGAAAAAATTACGATGCCGAAAAAAACACCTACAAAACCACCTGGCAGGAGGTGAATATCGGCTGCGAAGCCTGCCACGGCCAAGGTTCACAACACCTGGCTTGGGCTAAGCGTGGCGACAAAGCAAACCCACCCGCCAGCAATGCTGGATTTAAACTTTCCCTCGCCAACAAAGGTGTGTGGTCGGCTATTGCGGCGCTGCAAACGCCCGAAGCCACAACACAAACCAAAAAATCCCTTAGCACGACCTTAGGTCGCACTGGCCCATCGGCGGAAAAACAACACCAAGTTTGCGCCACCTGCCACTCGCGCCGCTCAGAGCTGCAGCAAGCCGATGTGAACAAATCATTTTACGATAGTCACAGCCTGCATCTATTAGAATCGCCACAATATTTTAGCGATGGCCAAATATCCGATGAGGTGTACGTATACGGTAGCTTTTTACAAAGCAAGATGTACAGCGAGGGCGTAACCTGTAGCAACTGCCACAACCCGCACTCACTCGCGTTAAAAGTCGGCAAGCCAGGCGACAGCAATGGGGTTTGCAGCCAATGCCATTTACCCAGCTACTACGACAGCAGCGCGCACCATCATCATGAAAAACAAAGCGCCGGCGCGCAGTGTGTCAGTTGTCATATGCCATCCGAAACTTATATGGGCGTAGATGTGCGTCACGATCACAGCTTCCGAATCCCAAGGCCGACTGTTAGCGAAACGGCGGCAACGCCAAATGCCTGCACCCAATGCCACACGGATAGAGACAATCAATGGGCAGCGAGCGCAATTGATGCTTGGTTAAAACCCTTGGGCAAAAGCCAAACCAGCCACAGCTTCGCCAATACCTTCCACAGAATCCAACAACGCGATGCGCAAGCGGCGCCCGATTTAATGGCCATTGCGCTGAATAAACATCAGCCCGACATAGCCCGCGCTACAGCCGTGTTAATGCACGATGGTTTTTTTCAGCACACCGATATCGAAAAACTGAAAACACTGCTGGCCGATAGCGACCCGCTGGTGCGCGCCGCGGCCGTTCGCTCAATTCAAGCGATGCCTGCAAATTATCGCTTTTCCCTGTTGAGCGCTAGGTTAGATGAGCCGGTTTTGTCTGTGCGCGTCGAACTCGCGCGGCAGCTAGCCGATATACCTTTGGCAGAAATTCCACCGCGAGAAGCGCAACTTATCGAAGGCCTCTATAAAGATTTTCTCGCAAGCGCCAACTTCAATGCCGACTTCCCAGAGACGCAAGTAGCCCTCGGCCTGTTCTACATGGCGCAGGGAAATTACGTACAGGCAGAAAAAAGCTATAACAAGGCACTGCAGCTATCGGCCAACCACTTACCCGCGCTGCTCAACCTCGCGGATCTGTACCGTGGTTTAGACCGCGACAACGAAGGTGAAGCGTTATTAAAACGGGCTATTAGTGTGCAGCCAACAGACGCTAACGTGCATTACTCACTTGGCCTGCTCTACGTGCGTGCGACGAATTTGTCCGGCGCAAAAACGGAATTAGAACAAGCTACCAAACTGCAAGCCGATAACCCTCGGTATGCTTACACCTATGCGCTTATTTTAGAGAAAATTAATAAAACACCGGAGGCCATTGCGTTCTTGGAAACCTGGCAAAAGACCTACCCGCCTCACCCAGAGGTTACCGGCGTACTTAACAATTTAAGGCAGAAAAAATAGCGAGATGGCTAAGGAATAGTTCGAGGCCGGCCATCTAGCAGCTTGGTCTAGCAACTAGATGGCCGGCTCCTAGAAACTTTAATCAAACATGTCTGGTTGCTCGGCGCTAATCACGTTAAACAAGGGCGAAAACTGGAATTGCCCAGCAATGGGCGAGCCCACCGTCTCCCAGGTTTTCTTGGCTACCTTAGGCGCAATCAACTTAGGCTTACCGGCGGCTTCTGCGAGCAGCTGAGCTTGGCAGCTGCGCTCCATGGTGATGTACCACCAAGCCGCCGCCTCAACGGTTTGGCCCACGGTAATTAAGCCATGATTTTGCAAGATGGCAGCCTTTTTATCACCCAGAGCCTTCGCTATGCGCTCGCCCTCCTCCATTTCCAAAGCCACACCGCCAAAATCATCATAGAGCGCGTGGTCTTCATAAAAGGCGCAGGCATCCTGTGTGATTGGGTCGAGTAGCCGCCCCAAAGAAGACCAGGCTTTGCCGTGCACAGAGTGCGCATGTGCAGCGGCAACTACGTCTGGTCGCGCGCCATGAACATGGGAGTGAATGGTAAACGCGGCACCGTTGAGAAAACCATTGCCTTCAACTACTTCGCCTTCGTGGCTGACTAACAGCAACTGCGATAGGGTGATCTGCTTGAAGGAGACGCCCATGGGGTTAACCCAGAAGTGGTCGGTTTTTTCTGGGTCGCGCACGGTGATATGGCCCGCCACGCCCTCGTCAAAGCCAAATTTACCAAACAACCGAAAAGCCGCCACCAGCTGACGCTTGCGGTGCAGCCGTTCAGCCTCAATAGAGCCAGCCGCCTGGCCCATGGTATCTAGATCGGCATTCATCACAATGTTATTGGTTTTGGAATTCATCATCGCCCCTTTTAGTAAAAGCCAAAAGCTCGTGCACTGGCACGCTAGGGTTAAAAACTAGCACCCTAAACCGGCTCTCGCACTGGTAAATATTCACTAAGGGGTAGAGACAATTCCGACAAAGCCACATTTTTTACTGCTAGGGCTTTTCGGCCTTGATTGGGTAGATTATAGTCTGACCTGTTGATCAGACTAATCGGTTGACCAGAATTTAACATGGGCCACCATGGGCTAGGAGTGCCTAACCGCCGCCCTACACCCTGACCTAGCTACCCCTACCAGCGCCTTAAGGATTTTGGCCCCCATTTTCAAAGAGAAAGCTATGAAGTTATTTACCATCGGCCTAATCACGGCAACTCTTATAGGCTGCGGCGGCGGAGGCTCCTCCAACTCCACTAACACACCGGTAACGCCGGCGCCGACGCCAACACCGGCGCCAACGCCAACGCCAACGCCAACGCCAACGCCAACGCCAACGCCAACGCCAACGCCAACGCCAACGCCAACGCCAACGCCAACGCCAACGCCAACGCCAACGCCAACAGAAATTTTAACCGCTCCCTATCGCGCCGTGCCAAGCTTTCAATCGGTTTTAGATGCCTCAAAATTGCAGGCGCCCACCAGCAGTACGCTGATAGCCCAAGGCAACTTTGATAGCGACTCGGCTTGGAATAGCTATTTCTACAGCAGCAACCTAAAACCCAATAGCGTCACCTTTACCGTTGAAGGCTTAAGCCAGCGTTCGGAACTGCGCCAAATGAGCGAGTGGTATACCAAGGATGCAGGCAATCGCATGAAGGGAAGCTTCACTATAGACAACCCCTTAAGCGGCAACGTAGATCAGCTTACCTTCATGCAAATTCACGATTCAGAAGCCTTCAATAAACCTCTGCTCAGATTAGTTTGGCTGCGCCAGCGCAACGGTATTAGCGATCATTTATGGGCGGTAATTAAAGACGACTTAATAGCAGCCGGCGCCTATACCTATGTCGATCTCGGCAGTTATAACAGCGCTGGTCACAGCGCGGAAATCGCGGTGGCCAACAATAAAATGACCATCAGCGTGGATGATGTGGTGAAAGTTAATGCGCGCGATGTCAGCTATTGGCAAGATCTCAGCAGCTATTTTAAAGCAGGCGTGTATTTACAATCCGATGGCCGCGCGACGGTTAATTTTACTGCACTCGATTACTTTCGCACCGGCAGCCTCAACGCCAGCCTACCGCCCTCGGGTAACTTTAATCTCGACCAGTGGAAGCTGACCCTGCCTTACTCGAAGGATATTTACTTTGGCAGCGGTGGCTCGAACGCCGCAGAAATCAAACCCTTCGACTTAAATCCAGACGGCATAGCGCCTTTAAACGATGGCTTCATCGACACCGACACCTTTGCGACCGGTAGCGATGGCGCCATGCAATTCAGCGTCGATCTGGCCGACCCACGCCTAGCCTCCACCGCCAATTCAACCTACGCGCGCAGCGAACTGCGCGAACTGTACGATTGGCAAGCCGGCGAAAGCGACAGCAGCGCCAATTGGTCACCCACCGGCACCCATAGGCTAACAGCGAAGGTATCGGTAACAGACTATTTCAGCGGCGACCCACAAGTGGTGGTTGGCCAAATACACGCTAAAGACTCGAGCAAAGCACTGGTTAAACTACAGTGGGACGGCCCCACCAAACCCGTGCGCGCCATCATCAACCAAAACCCAGATAGCGGCGACCCCTTCAATTTAAGCTTCGGCACACCGGGCACAGAGACGTTCGATTACACCATCAGTCTAAGCGATGACCAACTGTCGATCACCGTCAACGGCGTCACCCAATCCGTTGCCTTCGGCACCGAACTGAGTAGCGATTGGCGCGATCATGTTTACTATTTCAAGATTGGCAACTACGCCCAAGCCGCTATTGGGTCGGCGGGAAAGTTTGTGGTGAATGTCTACGAATTGAGTGTCGCGCATAGCGGTAGCTAGTGCGACCGAGAATATGTTCGCCTTATTTTTTTACCGCCGTATATTCTTAACTATCGTGGGACCAGCTGGGTTTCGAGTTTTAAATCAACGCGTTTTTATGGCTTTGCCGGGTGGCTCGGCCACCCGGTAAACAGGAACAATTATGCGTCTGGATTGACTAAAAATTTGGTGCCGGTTTTCTTCGCCGTGTAGCGCGCAATCACCTCGGGCTTTAACATATCGCGCAAACTTACCTGCTCGGTAAACTGGCTAGCGAAGGTGGTTTTAATCGATGAGGCCACGCGTTTTTGTAGCTCTGCCGCACGCGCCATGCCCACCTTGGCAATAAAGCGCGGCAGCAGCCAGCCACCCACAGCCCAGCTCATGCCATAGGCACGCCGCAATACTGTCGGGCTTACATCCAGTGCGCCGTATAAATAGACCTGCTTTAGCGCTTCCGAGCCGTAGGTATTTAAACCTTGAGCATCACGGCTTAAATAAGCCTCCATGGTGGCGAGAATATCGCTCGCTAACTCGCCGCCGCCAGTGGCATCAAACGCCAAAGTAGCGCCAGTGGCGGCAATGGCGGCGTAAAGATCTTTGCGATAGGTTTCGCGGCTGCTGTCCACCACAAAGGTCGCGCCTTGCGCTTTAAGCAATTCAGCCTGCTCAGGTTTACGCACCACATTCACCAAAGGCACCTTATCCTCTTGGCAAATGCGGTTAAGCATCTGGCCAAGATTTGACGCCGCCGCTGTGTGCACCAGCGCGGTGTGCCCCTCCATGCGCATGGTTTCAACCATGCCCAAGGCCGTTAGTGGATTGACAAAGGAAGCCGCCGCCTCGCGCGCCGTCACGCCGGCTTGGTGGGGTAGGCAGCTGTGCATAGGCACGCAGCAATATTGCGCGTAGCTAGCACCACCCATCACCGCCACGGTTTTACCCAGTAAGTGCTCGGCGCCGGCACCGGCTTTTTCCACCACGCCGGCGCCCTCATTACCTACCGGCAAGGCCTGATTCCAGCGAGATTTCATCGCCCCCACCCAAGACTGCAACACCGGCGCGCGCAAGCTCAGGCCATCGTCGCTCAGCTTGGCTTCGCGCAGCTCGGCCGGGCCAAACAAGGGCCACATGTCAGAGGGATTGATCGGCGCCGCCTGCATGCGCACCAACACCTGACCCGACGCCGGCTCAGGCACCGCCACCTCCTGCAAACTCACAATCAACTCGCCGGTTTGCTTGATTTCAGAAAAAAGTTGTAGTGCCTTACTCATAGTCATTCCTTATCCGCTAGATCTAGGGGTGAAGTGCTTTGATGGTTAGAATACTGTGCTTTCACTAAGACTGCTAATGCCGTGGTGTAACACAAGCCCAAACGAGGCTTGCCATTAGCAATCACAAGGCTCGGGCCACGGACAGAATTGCCCTCAGCAATATAACGACCAGAAAGTAATACACGAGTAGGTTGGATTAATCTGTTGCAATGGTTTTCATCTGCGCCGCATTACGACAAAGGTGAGCCACTAACGCAAAATCATCGACAACTTTCTTGGCCACACTTTTTGAGAAATAGATGCCGAAAAGTTCGGTTCTAAACAGTGTTGAATGGACAGGTTCTACCCAGGTCTGTGCGTTGGCGTTGAAATATTTTTCAGTGAGGATAATGGCATCCACTCGCTTTGCACGTAAGAGCTTTATTAACACGTCTATTTCATTCACTTTCATGACGCCAAAGCCGCGTTCCTGTGCAATTTGCGCTTGTATAGTCCCGCGCATAGCGCCGACAACAGTATCTTTATTTTCCCCAGGTAGCTGCTCTAGACGCACCAATAGATCCGAGTTTGTTCCTAAGTGAATAAATTTTCCAAAGTCGGCGTCTCGTTCTGGCGATACGGATAATGGAAGAGCGAAATCAACGCTGCCAGACTGCAAAACATGCATCAACCTTGCCGCAGGATAAGCCTCCCAGCGAATGGCGTAGGGCAAATTTTCTTCAATGCAATGCAGCTGTCGCAAAGACGCATGAGGGCTTATTAATTTTCCATTTTCAAGGTGAACTTCCGGAAGATTTTCTGGAATACCTGCCTTAAGCTCAGAGAATTCGCCTGCGCTGCCCCATGAAGCCAGCAAAGTCAGTGCGCAGCCGATACCAAACAGATAGCTAGCCATATTCATTCATCCCTCGCACCTAAAACAATGGCCCAAGTGTAGACCGATTTTTTACCCGGGCCGGAATGCACAACGCCCTCTTTGCAGATCGTTAAATTATCTCGCACAATTGAAGATCTCAGTGCCGATAGTGATAAAGGAATCAATACATTAGCATTAGAAATGCTCCCCAACTTACAGCTATCGGCCATTTCGACTGTTTATACCTATACTAGCCTTAAGCGCCAACACACAGAGGTGATATCAACATGAGTAATTTCTCCCTAACCTGTGAACACGAGTGCGCCGTTTTAGACAGCTGCACTGCCGTCGCATTAGTTACCCAGCCAAAGAAAAAAGATCTGGACGGCTTTTCCGTGCGACGCGCGTTGCCCAACGCTCACCGTAGAATGGTAGGGCCGTGGATTTTCTTTGACCATATGGGCCCTGCACATTTCGAACCGGGCGTGGGTATTGATGTTCGGCCACACCCACACATTGGCCTATCTACCGTCACCTATTTGTTTGAGGGCGAAATATTACATCGCGATTCGCTGGGCAGTTATCAATCGATTCTGCCGGGCGATGTAAACCTTATGGTAGCCGGCAAAGGGATAACTCACTCTGAGCGCGAGCGCAAAGAAGCAACATTGGCACCGCGAACACTGCACGGGCTACAGCTTTGGTTGGCGCTACCGGTAGCTGTTGAAGACATTGAACCCGCATTTTATCACTACCCAAGTATGGATATTCCCGAGGTCATTGTAGATGGCGTCAAGATTAAAATTGTAATGGGCAGCGCTTTTGGTCACACATCACCGGTAAAAGTCCATTGCAATACACTCTATCTCGAACTCAGGCTTGAGGCAGGAGAACGCATAACGCTGCCAGATGCCGAGGAGCGAGCGCTGTATGTAGTGCAGGGTGAAGTTAAGGTAAAAGACAGCATCATTCCCATTAACAGCATGGCGTTCCTCGATCCGGCGCGCAACCTAGTCATTGAAGCGACCTGCGCGACTCGGCTCGTACTCATCGGCGGTGAATCCTTAGGCGAGCGTTTTATCGAGTGGAATTTCGTTGCCACCGACAGGAACAAGATAGACCAAGCCAAGCGAGCGTGGGTACAGAGGGAGTTTCCAAAAGTGATTGACGATGAAGTAGAGTTTATTCCTTTACCTGGGCAAAGCTCCGCATAACCCAGCGTAATAACCGATTAAATCGCTATCTTACGCTCTTGATAGAATCCGATGAACGGCTTCAATTGTGATAACTGCTCGATGCTTGAACACGGCCTGTACCATCGGTGGATGCATATAGGGATACATCCCCTCTGTTTTTAGCGCACACAGCTCGAGTATCAAACGAAGTATTGAAAATTTAATGCTCAACTACAATTAAGGCCCTTTCTTCTCAAGGTTGGGCCTTAACGAAAAATAAATTATCGGTTTAGTAACACAAGCTGCTCTACTTGACCTCGCCATGGCTGGTCTCTAACTTATAAAAAGTCGCCTGAACAAAATCATTTGAATCGCCGGTATTATTCTGGTTGTAAACGCCGGCTTTAAAATACATATAGTCTTCACTTGAGTCATAGCCTGACTGGCTCATATCAAAGGCTTGATGCGCACGCACTTTGCCGTCAACGACAATATCGACAGTTAATTGGTGACCTTTAGCGTCGATAACGTAAGTAAATTTTTCATCCAGGGCTATGCCATTTTCTGGGTCGGCGGCATCGTCGGCGCGGCTACCGATAATATCGATAAGCACTTCTTCGCCGTGGCCGGGGGCCGGCTCGTGTGCCATATAAATGGAGCCGCGGGTGTTGTTGGGTAGCTTGCGGTAATAGAGCCGAATAGGCTCGTTTTCACTCGCGTGAATCTGGCCGATAATTACGCGGCCAACCTGATAGGGCTCGCCTGTTACAGTGACATAGTTAACGGCTAATGTGGCTTCCATACGGCCATCGACGCCGCCAGCAAGGCGCTGGGTGCGCGCTGAAGTGCTGGAGAAAACCCAGTTATTTTTATTTGGCCCGCCGGTGGCTTTGGTTTTTATCGATTTGTCACCGCGGCGCAACATTTCGCGCAATTCGCTGCGGGTAAATTTGGTATTGGCGGAGGTTCTTCCGCCCTTGTTGGGCGCGCGAAAGGTCATGCCGCCATCCCAGCGGGTAAAGAAGTAGAGATCGTCCTCAAAACCCTGAGCTAATTCAACCTCATAATAAATATCGCCTACCCCATTGCCGTCATCGTCGCGCGGCGTGCTCAGGTACCAGCCTAACAGATCAAAGTTTCGGCTCGGCGGCAGGTCGGGCGAAAGGCCCGTGCCACCATCACTTTTTGCCACGATAGTAGGTGCTAACTCGGTATTTTCATCCGCCACCGCCTCGAAGCTAAAATCATCAAAGCGACCCTCGGAGCCGGCATAAGTTGCAAACAGCACGGCTTGTTTAGCACCACCGGTTTCGAAGGTAACTGAGAGCTTGGTCCAACCTTTGGTTTTGCGTTTCGGTTGATCGAAATACATTTGCCCGTCAGCCTTTGCACCTAAGGTGCCGGCACCGAGCACATAGGCGGTTACGCGGTAGCGGGTGTCTGGCTGCACTTCGACAACACGACTCACCACAGCGCCTTTTTGAGCTATTTTTATCGAGTGATCGCCCGTGCGCGCTTTATCGGAAAGCGCGGCGCCATTGGCGTACTGCCAGCCCTGCCACTGCTGCTCAAAGCTGGCATTAGAAAGACTCTGAGCCTGCGCCATTAGGGCGAGCAGGGCCAACCAAAGCGCGGTAAATATCATTGCTATTTTCTTGTTTCGCATAATTATTCTCTCTCTTTTTTATAGAAGCCAGATTGCACGTTGAGTAGCGATGACTATGCATTTCTACTACCTGGCCATAGGGGAAAAAATCTAAACCGACAATTTTCCTTGTCTTATTTAACGTTAAAAAAAAGCGCCATCCCGAGGGTATGACGCATAAGGTGCAAACTAGAAATATAAAGAGTGCGCGATACAAAGCTCTCGGTTTCTCAGTCGCACTACGAGGGAACCGTTACAAACAAATTTAGTCGTGCTGTACATCAATGGTATAGAAAGTAGCTGACGCGTAATTAGGGCTACTGGTACCGGTATTATTTTGATTGTACAAACCCGCTTTAAAGTACATGTAGTCATCTTTATAAAAGTCGGCGATGGTGATGGCATTAATATCACTGCTGTTACTGATCAGCACTTTTGAACGTGTTTTGGTATAAGCAATAGAATCTGCCGTGGTATAAGTTTTGCCGTTGTACCACACGGTAACGGTTAGCTGATCACCTACCAGTTTTATTTCATACTCCCAAACTGCGCCCAAGGGAATACCGTTGCTTGGATCTTCAACAGAGCTGCTACCAGAGGCGGTATCGTTCTTGTCGGTGAAGCCCACAACGTTAATGCGATCTACCGGGCTGCCGCTGGAGCCGTCCACGGTAAAGAACACCGAACCATTGGTGTGCTCCGGTAACTTGCGGTAGTAGATTTTCACTGGCTCATGATTTTCGCCGTGAATCTGCCCCACCACAATGCGGCCAATTTGATCATTACTGGTGGCATCAACGGATACCGCATTGATTTTCAATTTAGCGCGCAGCGTGCCATCTACACCGCCCACGAGGGATTGGTTATGCGATGACGCCTTGCTGGTGACCCAGTTGTTTTTGGTCAAGCCCTTCACATCTGCCGAGCTATCTGTGTACTCGCTAATAAGCTCACGCAACTCGCTGCGCACAAAGCTGGAGTTGGTAGAGGTGCTGCCTTTATTAGGTGCCTTAAAGGTGGGGCAGCCTTGGCTGTCAAAGGTTAAGTCTGAACCGATATTGGTTCTGTCTACCAATTTCTGAATATCAGCTTGGTCATTGTGTGACACACCATCTGAAATGGTGTAACCCCAAATAGACAAATCCATACCTGAGCAGGTGCCGGATGGTGTCGGCGTTGGCGTCGGTGTTGGCGTTGGTGTTGGTGTTGGTGTTGGTGTTGGTGTTGGCGTTAGGTTGGCCGACAGCACGAACGCTTCGGTGACACTATTCCACGAGTTTGCACTGTTGCCATTACCCACGTAGCGCACATACCTTGCACTGGTGCTTGGCACCGCGAAGCGCTCGGCTTGCACGCTGCTGCCCGAACTCACCAAATTAGCTGAAAGCGTCGTCCAAGAACTGCCATTAGTGCTGGCCTGCAAGTTGAAGAAACCCTGGCGCTGATCGCCTTTGAAGAAGGCCAGGTCAACCGCATCAATGGTTTTGCTCGCACCTAAATCTAAAGTGAGCGTTTGCCCAGCGCCGTTCGCGCTCCAACGGGTATTGATATTACCGTCTAAAACATTGTTGGCCACGTTGCCGTCGTCGGCACTGGCAGAGGCACTTTGAATGGTTACCGGCGTTAAGGCTGTGCCCGTGGCGCCATCAAAACTCACTTCGGTAATACTGTTCCAATCGTTTGAGCTATTGCCCAAACCAACCAAGCGCACATAGCGGCCTAATGCGCCACTGATGTTAAAAGATTCAAAAGCTAAGGTTGAGGCGCTCGATGCGCCGTCGTATACGGTGGACCAGTTTGAGCCGTCAGTCGACGTTGCTAATTGAAAACGGGTACTGCGTTCGTTGCCCTTAAAAAAGCCAATGTTAACGCCACTGAAGGATTGCACCGAACCAAAATCATATTGTAAATATTGGCCACTACCCTGGGCCGACCAACGAGACTCGGGGTCGAGCGAGCCATCCAAGGTATTTGCCGCTACGTGACCATCATTGCCGCTATCGGTCACATTGCTTGGTGTAAGGCCGAAGCTATAGCTGCTAATCGCGATAGCGAGGGGAAGCAGTAAAAACGCAGTTTTGGTGGATCTCATACTCACTACTCGTGTCATTTTCATTATTTGAATTATTTTCAACACAACTTGCCCCATACCCACGGGAGGCCCCTAAGTCGATACCCATGCGGCAAGCGCGCATCAAGGGCGAACTATAAAACCACAATCAGACCAATAAGTAAACCAATAGGAAAACCATTTGGCATTAAGCAATCAGACATCAGTGCCAGATAGGTTGCTTGGCTTTGGCGCGCGCTTCTACTAAGCTACGGAGGCAGGGCTTGCGCTAAGGAAAGGATCAGCGTCCTCAATCCGCCTCTTGCAAGCGGGTAGGCAGATGAATAGATATACGATAAAATCCATCAGATAGCTTTACCCAGCTACATCGTAACTCGGCTTAACTACAGCGGCATCAGCGCCTCAACACCCACAGGGGAACATAAATGACTGGACGTCGTCTCTATCAACAGGTTGTCGAAGAGATCAATAAATTAATTGATTCCGGCGACTACCCGCCTAGCAGCCGCTTGCCACCAGAGCGCGAGCTAGCCGAGCGCTTTCAAGTCAGCCGCCTAACCATACGCGAAGCGATTATTGCCCTAGAGACGCTAGACCGGGTGCGGGTGAAAACCGGCTCCGGTGTCTACGTTAAAGAGCCGCAACAAAACGCGGCTTTCTACGCCCCAGACATAGGCCCCTTCGAGCTCACCCAAGCCCGTGCCGTGATTGAAGGCGAAGCGGCGGCCATTGCCGCGACCATGATCACCCCGGAACAGCTAGTCGAACTGGAAGGCACCTTGGCGCTCATGGCGCAAGAAAATAAAGAGGGCGACCTCACCGCTGAGGCCGCCGACCGGCGTTTTCACCTGATTATTTCGCAGGCCACCAATAACGCGGCCATTCTCATGACTATCAAACGCCTGTGGGAAATCCGCGAGACTTCTGCTCGCGTTAAGCGCTCTTATGAGGGTGTGTGTAAATTGGATGGTAAAAATCGGCTGGATGAACACAAGGCTATTTACGACGCGCTCAAAGCCAGAGACTCCGGCGCCGCGCGCAAAGCGATGCACATGCACTTCGCCCGGCTGATCGATGCCTTGCTACACGTCACCGAAGCACAGGCTATTGAGGCTGCACGACAAGAAGCACTCAAGAGCCGCCAGCAGTTCTCTTTGAGCCACTTAACGACGGGAAGCTATTAGTTAACCCTAAGGATAGCGCTGTTAGATAGATTCTCAGCGCCCAAGAATGCAGTCTTAGTCTTATGGCTGCATTTTTTATTCGCAGTATGACCTTTGCCCACCGTCGTTTACTTTCCCAGTCCCAGTATCTTGTACTAGCGCTTCCCCTCCCTCACCAGTAAAACTACCACTATTTAATTACAAAAAAATCCAAAAAGCCGAAACCCATTGGATTTTTCAATCTTGCTCGCTCAGGGCAAAGCCTAGGGGTTACCTAGGCTAACCGATTAACTTAGCCCATTAGAATTTAACGGTAACACCCGCGAAAATACGCGGACCGTAGTCATTTACTTCACCTAAGTTACCTTGCTCAAAGTAATCCTGCTTTTTTGGCGCACTGAACAAGTTAATGCCTTCAACTTTTACTTTCACGTTATCGGTAATATTATATGAAGCGCGCGCTTCCCATGTGCCTACACTGTGAATATACCTAAGACGGGTACTATTGGTGGTAGACGGCTGAAAATAATCACTACGATATTTGTATATGACACCCACATCTAACTCTCCGATCTGATAGTACACCTGACCGGTGAAGCTGTGCTCAGAGAATCCTGGGACTGAAGCAGGGGCAACTATTCCATCAGTTAATTGAGTTCGTACGCCATCTAAACCTATTGTGTAGGTATCACCGTAAAGGCTGTCTTCAACTTCGAAATCAGTGTCGGCCCAGTTATAGCCCATCTTGACACCAATACCTAAGTCCCAACGATAAGCGGCTGTGAACTCTAAACCTAATAGATTACTGGCATCCTCACTGGTCACATCATTGGTAATGGGTAATTCAACACTCTCGCCATCAATGGTGAAGGTTTCCATTTGCGTACGCTTTTCAAAACCACCCAAGAACTTCTTGTAGTAAACACCCGCCGAGAAGATAGCATCATCAACTGGATACCATTCCACTGACAAATCAGCGTTCCACGACATTAGAGGTTTTAAATCTGGATTACCCGTACCATTGGCGCCGGTTAGAAGCTCATCTAAGGTCATTGGGTCCGTATCTTCATCGGCTGTATTGAAGCTACGGTTATACGCCATATCCGTTGGATTAACACGAGACATACCACGGAAAACGCCTCCGCGTATAATTTTGTCTTCATCAAAATCCCAAACCACATTCACGCTAGGTAAATACTCAGTGTAAGTACCACCACCCTCAACATCCTCGATGCCCTCGCCAATATCTAACGACAAAATACCGGTAATAGGATCTGTAATCACTGTATAAGGCGCGCGATAACCAATAGACGATACATCAGTTTGCACAATTCGCAAACCAAAGTTACCGCGAAGGCCACGCTCTAGAAACAGCGACTCAAAATTCGCCATGGCGTAGGCGGCCACAGTTGTCTCTGTCACATTGATGCTATTGGGGTTTCTAAGTTCTACTTCAGGATAAGCTGTTGTAAATTGATTATTAGCGTTAGCTGGGTTGGCGTTATGCAACTCAATCATCGCATCAGAGAAACACTGGTTATCATAGGTGGCAAAAGTGCTACCGGTACCCTCTGCAATAACATTACCATTTGAATCTACGTTTGTGATTAGCGGCCCATCGCTCATACGATCTAAGAAGTCAGACTCTCTAAAACTGATACCGCAGCTATCCGCAATAGTGAGACCCGTAGAAGGTAGTATAGTTTCTGATGTATACGATCTCGTCGTTTCTACGCGCGAGCCCGAGCCATTGTTACCACCCAACTGCACATAGGTAAGCTCAGAACTGCGAATGCCACCGGCCACTGAAGTAAAAGTATCACCTGTTAGGGCATAGTCAAAGTCTAAACGAATTGCCTTCGTAATATTTTCCCGCACATTATCAGTATCGATTCTGGTGCGGAAGTTGTTATAGCCTTCATAGGAATTTGGATCGAAATTCTCTACGGTGATATTAGGGATATGTGCACCCTGCACCAAGATAAAGTCTTTCCGTGCGGAAGTGCGCGAATCGTTAACAATTTGCTGCTCTTCACGATTAGTTTCAGAGTAACCTATATCTAACTTAACCGTTAAACGCTCGTTTACATTGTGTGCCACGTTAAGGCCATAGCCTAAGTAGTTTTCTTCCCTATTATACTTTTCACCGTTGATACCAAGATAGTCTTGACCCTCGCGGTAAATAACCTGGTTGGCCGAGTTCGTTAACAAAGTACTACCGGTAACGCCCGCAGTCGCACGCTTGTTGAAAATCACAAAATCATGACGCTCCTCTGCCTGAATGCGGTCAGAAACTTGTGCGTCAAAATTAATATCCCACGCCTCTGAAGGCTGGTACTGCACTGCAAAAAATAAGGAGTCGCGCTCATCAGAAGTTTCATTCTGACGGTAGGTACGACTACTACCAGCCCAAGCATAAGGGCTACCGTCATTAACAGCCTTTCCTGTATTGGGATCTATGCTAGTGTTATAGCCAGTATCCACGTTACTTCCATCGACGAGTAGGTTTTCGCAATCATCGGAATTGCTACGGAAGAAACCTTGATCGGTAATGGTAGGGTCATTTAAGCAGGCCCATAGAGATGAGCCGGTATTATCGGAACTACGGTACTCTGCTTCCGGTTGTGTAATTGACTGCTGCTGTGCGCCAATTGAGATACCAATAGCTTGACCATCGCCAAACTCAAACTGATCCACGTAGCTGAAAGTGCCTCGGTAACCCAACTCATCATGCAAAGAGTTATTAACATTGGCTTCGTCTGGATTGTAGTTAAGCTTTGCATCTACAGTTACGCGCTGCTTGCCGTATTCGAGCGGCTTCAATGTTTCCAGCATAATTACACCGGCGACCCCGCCTTCGATCATCGAGGCGTCTTGCGTCTTAGCAACGGCGACTTTGCTCATTAACTCTGAAGGGAATTGCGAGAAGTTTACCGAGCGGTCACCGCTACCGTTGGTAGCTTCGCGACCGTTAAAATTTGTTGCGCTTAAGAACGGACCAAGGCCACGAATAGTAATTTCGCTGGCACCGCCGTTTTCCCGGTGGGACGCTACACCAGTAATAGACTCCAGCGCTTCACCAATAGAGAGTGCTGGCAGCTCGCCGATATCTGACGCCGACAAGCCGTCCACAATGGTGGTGGCGTCGCGTTTAATCGCAATTTGATCCTGGATCAACTTCCGGGTGCCGGTAACGGTAATTTCCTCAAGAGCCTCGGCGGAGGCCTCTGAATCTTGTGCCATAACCATGCCGGTGAAGAGCGGACTAGCCGCTACACCTGCAACAGCAAGCGCTTTGACCCACTGGGCTAAGGGACGTTTGGTAAAACCTAGGCTGCTTTTCCCGTCTCGTTGGCGGGCTTCATTTTGTTGCTCGATTGACATGATGCTGTCTCCGTTTTTATGTTTTTCATCAAGAGCGACTATAATCCAAACTCGATTTGACGGTCAACAAATTAGTCAGACCAAAGTGTAAGATAAGAAAGTAAACCATCAGACCAAAAACACGGGGTTTTTGGCTATGTATCAGACCCTTATTCAAATCAACAACCTCTTGATTTTGTTAATAATTTTCACAGAATGCGCTAGGTCGCCCAGTTGCTGGGGGCTGTAGCCGACCCCTCCGAGTGCAATATTTAGTCTGAATTAGATCTAGCGCTGCGGCGCATCACGAACAGAAAATATTCAAAAAAAATGGCTGCCCGAGACTTCCGCAAACAAGCGGGGCCAAAGACGACAACACCCATCTGACCAATTGATGCTGATGCGCGGCATGGTTTAACGCCCGCACCAGATTCATACGGCGGGTGAGCCAGCAAGAGCGTGCGGGCAATGAGATTCGCTAAAAGCGGTGAAAACCTATTGATAATAGGCAAAAAAAATGGCCGCACAAAGTGCAGCCTTAAGTTGGGCGAGAGAGCGATATTAGCGGTGCCCACCGCTAAATTTTTGAACCTTAAGCCGAGCCGAATTCCAGCGCTTCAGTCACCGCTTTCGGCACGATTGCGCCTGGGTGCTGAATCACCACTGCCGCCAAGCGATGCGCGACTTGTGCAGCCTGCTCCGGCGTTTTACCGGCAATTCGCTGCGCTAGGTAACCTGCGTTAAAAGCGTCCCCGGCGCTCGTTGTATCCACCGGGCGCACTTTCTGTGCCGGCACATTCAAGCGCTGGTTTGCTAAGATTATTTCGCAGCCTTCAGGGCCCTGCTTGAGCACTAGCTCCGCAATGCCTGAACCCTGTAGACGTGCAACATGCTGATCGAGGCTGCCGGCACCAAATAGATCAACTTCATCTTCGATGGTTAACAGGGCTAAATCTGTACGCTCGTAGACAGCATTAAAAACATCTTTTGCCAGCGCTCTATCCGGCCATAAGCGCGGACGAAAGTTGCTGTCAAAAGCGACTTTGCCACCCGCCGCGCGATACCTATCCACGAAGCGCAGTAAGCTTTCGCGCGCCTGGGCAGGCAGTATTGCCAAGGTGATGCCAGTAAAGTACAACCACGAATAAGTGCCGAGCTGGGCAAATAAGGCCTCGGCCTTCTCTGGGTCATCGAATACCTTGCGCGCCGGCGAGCTATCGCGCCAATAACTGAAGCTGCGCTCGCCGCTGGCGTCGGTGGAAATCATGTACATGCCGGGCGACTGATTGGGCATGCGCTCAATTAAGTCACAACCCACACCTTCCTGTTGCCACTGGTCGACTAGCCAATCACTGATTTTGTCGTCGCCAACGGCGCTAACAAAATCGACGCCGCAACCCAGGCGCGAAAGGTACACAGCGGTATTCAATACATCGCCGCCAAAAGATAAGTTGGCGGCCAAGCTCGATGCAGACAGCCCGCTAGCCGATTTCGCTAGCGAGACTTCAACCATGCACTCACCAATAACAGCAACGGCTGGGCGCGTCATAATGTAGAACCTTAAGAGAAGTAAGTGCCGCCGTTAACATCCACATTGGCGCCAGTCATGTAAGACGCTTCTGCAGAGGCCAGGTACACAGCAGCCTTGGCAATCTCATCGGAACGGCCTTCGCGCTTCAGCGCGGCGCCGCCAGCTACTTTTTCACGCACTTCGGGCTTGGTGAAAATGTTGTGGAAATCGGTGTTGATCATGCCTGGGCACAGGGAGTTAACGCGAATACGTGGGCCTAACTCTTTAGCCAGTGAGCGGGTGTAGGTCATCACGGCGCCTTTTGATGTGGCGTAAGCCGCTGAACCTGGGCCACCACCATCGCGCGCTGCCTGTGAGGCGAAGGTCACGATAGCCGAGCCTTCGGGCATTAATGGCAAAGATGCTTTAACGGTCATGAACAGTGAGGTGAGGTTCAAATCCATCACCTGATGCCAGAAATCGAGATCCGACTCGGCGGTTGTTTTACGCGCAACTAAGCCACCAGAAACATGCATCAACACGTCTAAACGGCCATATTTTTCCTGTACTGTTGCCAATGTGCGAGTGACATCTTCCTGCTTGGTCAAGTCAGCCTGCAAGGCCGTGGCTTCGCCGCCGTTGGCCGCAATTTGCTTGCACACTTCTTCCGCTCCAGCCGCGCTCGCCATATAGGTCAACACAACTTTCGCGCCTTGCGCCGCACTCTCAATAGCGCAAGCTGCGCCTATGTCGCGGCCACCGCCGGTTACAAGTACGATTTTTCCTTTCAATTTATCCGCCATGACTCAAACCCCTTTGTCTGTAATTCTCCGGCGACCTAAACGCCTTCGGATTGATTAGTTGAAAACACTATAACTTTATCTGATTTTATGGTCAACCAATTTGTCTGACTTGATAGACTATCTGTCAGACCTTAGGCTGAACCGCTCGCCTAGGTATGGGCTTCGGCACGGCGCCTAGACCCATACACTCACTCAACCCCTAGGCTTCAAAGGCTCGATCTTCGGGCACAGCAACCAAACACTGGCCATGGCTGTCACCGCCAAAGCGGCTCCAATGACGAACGCCGGCGTGTAGTTGCCGCCCGAGGTTAGCCATGGCACCAATGAGGTCAGACCTACCGCGCCTAACTTGGCTGCCATACCGGAAAACCCGGCCAGCGTGCCCACGGTTTTGCCGCCGTATAAATCGCTGGGCAATGTTTGTACGTTGCCGATAGCGGTTTGGAAGCCAAACAAAATCACCGCCATCAATAACACCGCGGTCACCGGTTCGCCCGGGTTGGCCATTGCCAATAAGGTTGGCAGCATGATGAGGCAACCGAGCGTAATTACCAGCTTGCGGGTTTTATCGACACTCCAACCGGCCTTCAATCGGTTCTGCGCCAAAAGGCCACCAAACCAAGCGCCCAACATCGCGCCTACATAGGGCACCCAGCCGTAAATACCTATCTCTTTTACGTTCATGCCGTAAACTTCCGATAGATAAATTGGAATCCAGAAAACAAACAACCACCAGATGGGGTCGATAGCCGCGGACGCGATAATGACGCCCCAGCTCTGCTTGCGCGACAGCATTTCTACTGTCGACGGGTTATAACCATCATCATCTTTGTCTGTGTCTGCGTCGTTATTGCGCTGACCGGTTAAGATGTACTCGCGCTCTTGTTCGGTAATCCAGGGGTGCTTTTTTGGCGGCGCTTTAACCAACACAATCCACGGCACCAGCCACAACAGACCGACTAAACCCACCAACACAAAAATCATTTGCCAAGAAAAATAGATGGACAAAAATGCGATGAGAGGAATGGAAACAATACCGCCAATGGCCGCGCCCGAGTTGAATATTCCCTGCGCTAGGGCGCGCTCCTTAGTGGGAAACCACTCGGCATTGCCTTTCGTTGCGCCGGGCCAGTTGCCGGCCTCTGCAACACCCAAGATAGCGCGGAAAATACTAAAGGATACGATACCCTTCGCAAACGCATGCAAGGCGGTGGCTATAGACCATATACCGATGGACAACACAAAACCGAACCGCGTACCTACCCAATCAAAAATCTTGCCAAAAATAGCCTGACCGAAAGCGTAAGAAAATACAAACACCACGGAGATAAAGGCATAGATTTCTTTGCGCTCATCGGGCGATTTGTCTGGATAGAGATCGGCAGCAATCGCTGGCCAAAGAACATTGAGCGATTGACGATCGATATAATTAATAACTGTGGCTAACGCAATTAATGCAATCACCCACCACCGCAAACCTTTTAGCTTCATGTTGGCTCTCCTGAAAAAACTTTTATCGCACCGTTAAAGCATAACGAACAATTGAATAACGCTTTAACATCTGCCTATAGCAGCGGCAAAGCGCCACGGCTTAACTATTATTGTTAGTTGTATGGACAAAGACCCGACATCTAACACCGACGATATTGTTATCTACTGCTTGGTATTAACTAAAAAATCTTCGCGCACTGGGCTAAAGCTATCGATAACAGAGCCTGCCTCAAGACAGGTCATGCCATGGACTTTATTTGGCACAGCATAGAATGAATCGCCGGCATTAAGCACGGCGGTTTCACCATCGATGGTCACCTGAAAGCTACCGCTTACGACGGTCGTAATCTGTGCATGGGGATGAGAATGTGCATAACCTTCGCTGCCACTTTCAAACCAAACCTGAGCGAGCAATAGCGAGTTTTCATAGGCGAGAATTTTTCTGGATATTCCGTTACCTAAATCTTCAAGCGCTATCTCATTGCCAAATGTAAATGTTGGGCTAGGGTTAACCACAAGCCTACTCCTATTAAAAAAATGATACGTAATTAATTATTTGGCACCACAGTCACATCGCCCGTCCAGGTAATAGCACCCTCGGCAGTATTCACTGTGTGCTCGCCGTCCTGTGCCACGTGGGCAATCGCAACGGTGTAGGCAAGACCCGACTTTAGCTTGATATGAACCAGCGAATAATCACCGACGCTACTGTAGCCTATATCACCAATATCACCGCGCGGCGCCAATGTATATTCACGTACACCGTTGTATTCACCATGGCTTTCCAAGGCGGATACGAATGTAGCTTGCTTGGTCTTGGCATAGCGCACCACAAGGCCAGCTTCGCGGCGCAAATTAAATTCTGGATCGTTAGCGCCCAACTCGGTTAATGCCATGCGCGACTTCTCCGGCATCCACTGGGTCAAGGTATAAAAACGATTGCGTTGCAACCAGCTCACTTGCACGGTATTTTTCTCGGCAACCAGCTCACCCTTATTCCAAAGGTGTTGGTATCCGTTAGCCTTGCCAAGTGGCTTGAGCGCATCAAGGGCTAAATTTGCTTTCCCAGTGTGAAACATCAACTGACCTTGATAGTGGAAAGGCAAGTCAAAATTCGCCGCTTCATTGGCGTCAACCCGCAATAGGTCCAGCACCACAGGTGCCTCTGTTCCAAGATTATCTAACAATACAAAAGTCCGATCGAACTCGGTGCCTGGGTAGGCGTGGGATTCGGTAGCTGAGACCAATTGCCAGCCATCGCCGCGAGTAAAGCGGGTTATCTCTGGATTGTGCTTACTCGCCGCTTTCACGTCGCCGGAAAATTGCGACTCCTCGTTGCGAACCAGGGCATTGTGCGCGACAGTTTGTTTTGCCCAAGTGTCATTTTCCGGTAAATAAATGCCGCCGCGCTTAGGTTCAACGTTGAGATAGCGCGCGGCGCCGTAATCACTGACGATTTCATTAGCGCCATCGTAATAGATCCAGCCGAGACGATCGAAGTGACCATGGCCCATGCCCTGTGAGGCCGCTTTAAAAACAACGGTTGCATTGTTGCTACGCAATATCGCCACACCACCTTGGTCGCCGGCGGGGCCATCGCGAAACAATTTAGAGCCAAAACTAAAAGCCGGGGTTGCTGCTAATTGATGCAGATCTCGAGCAACAGCCAAGCCATCGCCATTCAGTGTGACCTGTTGCTGATACTGAGCAATGGCTAACAGGTCTTTATCACCGGTGAGGCCATAGGCCACATCAACGCCGAATACCATCTCAATGGTATCGAGCCCCTTGTCTTTAATGGCATCATTCAACGGGAAAAAGAGGCCGCCATTAGACAGCTGAATGGACGCATAAATCGCTTTTAAGACGATGCCGTCGCGGTATTCAAAGATACCTAGCTCGGGTTTATTGCGCTCCAATGCGCGCGCAAAAACCACAAAGGGTAATAACGCATAGCGTTGATAGTAAGGCCCTTCCGTGTAATAGCCATCTGGCGAAAACAATTGATCCAGCTGTGCCAAAAAGCCACTCGCGCCACTGCCATCCAGCCCGCGCAACGCGATATTAACTAAGTGATCATCCTTTAAGACTAAACCCGTCATACCCACAGCGGCCGCAGCCCAAGTGCCATGGTTATGCACCTTGTTGAAAGTTTCAGCCGAGCCCTCGGATAAAAAATTCGCATGCGGTAAAAGCAACTGCTGGCTAATGAGGGTTTGATCGGCCTGACTCATCTGCGGTAGCAGTGCATCGTAAGCTTGAATGATGTAGACCAGCCACCAAGCATCGTTAAGCACCTGCCAGAATAATTTTCCGGGCGCTTGATGCTTGTGCTCTGGGTGTAACGGCACGCTCGGATAGAGCTCTGCGTAGCGTTTCATTAGGGCGATAGCCCAATCGCTATAAGCTGTATCGCCGGTGATCGCAGACAAGGTGGCCGCTTGATACATTAACAAGGCATTCTTTTTATGCTGTTCGTGCGTGTAACCACCGCCGGGATCTTTCGGAAAAGGTACATCCACAGGCGCTGCCATGGCCTCGTCCACGGTAGTTTTCGCCGCGTTCAGAGCGCGACTGAACAATGGATAGTTAGCCGCTTCAGTTTTCAGCGTGGGCAAATCTTTCGCGGCCAAAAGCAAGTTAGGATGGGCCTGCACATCAACTGGTGCAGCCTCACTGGCCTTCACTTTAGTTTGCTCAGTAGTAGTGTCTTGCCCGCAGGCAACAACGAAAGTTAAAGCGACACCTAGCAATACGTTTGATACAAGTTTATTCACGCTCGTTTACCTCTGCTGATACGTCAACTGGAACGCCTTTGTAACTCACCATCAATTTAGACTCACCGAGCTGATTATTTTTAATCCAATATACAGGTTCACCAACGCGGCTGTGGGCGATGAAATCGCCGGACTGACTGGCGCTGTTGTCTAGAATATCGACAACCTGAACGCCCTCCAACAAAGCGATAGTCTTCTGTGCATTGCGCGAACCCTTGCCACTGTCGGCAATACGATTGCTCTGCATAAGTAAATGCGGGCCAAAGGTACTTTCATCGGTGCCGCCTCGATAGAGCGCAACAATATTTCCATCTACCTTGGAGAATTCATTATCGACTAGAGTGACGTAGTCGGCATTGAAGATACCGAGGTCTTCGGTTTCAACATTCAAACGCAGCACATCGCCCGTGACGGTTTCAACGCGGCTATTGCGAATGGAGATTTCATCCGCCATGGTAGACATGGACACCTTCAGCAGCGAAAACGAGTGGTTGATGTTCAGGTCTTTAACCCAAACGCGATCCAATTCCAACCGATAGTTATTGAGCATGCCGTAGCGAGTGGTGCGAATAGCGGCATTACCCGCCGAATCGTCCGCTGAACTGCCATCGATAACCACAGAAGTTATACGCAGGCTGCCACCGTCTTCTATTTGAAAAAGTGCATTGCGGGTAAACTGTATCTTTGTTGCGAGGTCGGATAACTGTTGCGCGGCAACACCTTTGATGGTGATGGGATGGCGCACAACGAGAACGCGATCTACTGTGTATTCACCCGCAGCGAGTTCTAACACATCGCCAGGCTGGCTGTTGGCAACTGCTGCCTCCAACATACCCGATTGCGCACTGACGCTAATTGTTTTACCTGAATTTAGCTTGGGTCGTAAGTCGCCTTTGGGGTACCAGGCCACGCCTACCTGATCGAGCGTAACCGGTGCATTATCCATTTTTGCACCCACAGAATTATCATCGGCCTGCCAAAATCCAGCGGCATTTTTTGATACAGCGGTTTCCTTGGCGTTAATGGCCACAGACGTCGTTAATCCACTCACACCGCCATTGGAAAAGGTTATGCCATCTAGGCTGTCGTAGGCGGTAAACGTTTCACCCATGGGTGCCGTGGCCATCCACAAGTTTTCGTTAAAACTCGTGTCACTGGGCGCCTCGCTGCGCTCGGCATCTGCGCCGGCAGCTAACTGAACAGCGCTGATATCCACCAGTGTATTGCGCTCTATCACGACATTTTTAACGGGGTGATAGCGATTGATCGGTGAGTTGGGCACGCCATTCATAACGACCAAACCACCACCGAAGCGATAGCCGGTTAAACCTTGGAGGTAATTATTGCGAATGATGTGATCGGCATTAATGACTCGGATGCCGCCGGTATGGGGTTTATTGTTGCCTAAGAAAACGTTGTTTTCTACGATATTGCCATTGCCATGGCGCAGGGTTAAGGTGCCGGCTGATTCAACAAACAGATTGTTTGAAATTTCATTGGCGCCCGATTTTATGGAAATAATTTCCACTTCGCCGTTACATTGATCAAATACGTTATGGGTAATTTTCGTTTTCGAGTCTGTTAAAGAATAGTGACTCGTGCCGACGCGTATGGTTTCGCCGCCATTGCTACCCAGCACCGGTCTAGGGCCAAAATAGTTGTACTCGATTCGATGGTTATTTTCACGGCTTTCTTCGGTATCGAGCCGAACCGCCAAGGTTACACCTTGGTTCATTTTTCCAACCAGATGATTATGATCAAACTGATTGTTTTTTCCGTAGAGTGTTACCCAGATATCAGACTCGAAGCGCTCGGTTTTATTAAAGCGATCGATCACCGTTTCGGTCACTCTAGAGTGGTTGGCGTATTCAGTCTTCGACTTGCGGAAACTAATAACGCTACCGGTGGGTGAATAGCCGTCTTTAAAGACCAGGCCACTCACCACCAAATAATTACCCGCGAGAGTTAAATTTGATTCGCCGGAAATGATCACACCGCCGGGGCTCTCGGCCACTAACGAAACTGGCTTGCCTTCCTCACCTTCAGCTTGCAAGAGAATTTCAATGTTTTTCCAAACCCCGTTTTTCATCACGATGGTTTGACCTGGCTGCGCTTGCTGCACGGCCCGCTTTAGCTCTGCTTCATTAGAAACGGTGAGGCCGCCATCTGTACACGCATAAACCGCTAGCAGGAGTGCACAGGCCACGCATAACGCAATTTTTTGCCACATAAAAATAACTCTATATTGAGAACAAGCCCGCTTACGCGGGCCTGTCCTGTTCTAAACGTGTCGATCTACGGATGCGGGCGCATACATAGATCTACATTCCCATACTTAAAACTTAACCGTAATACCTGCAAATATACGTGAACCATAGTCGTTAACTTCACCAAGGTTACCCTCTTGGTAGTAGTACTGCTCTTTTGGCGCACCTAGTAGGTTAATGGCTTCAATTTTCAGCTTTACGTGATCGTTAACTTTATAGGATGCGCGCGCTTCCCAAGTGCCAACATCTTCAACAAAACGTAACCGCGTACCGTTGCTGGTATAGGGTTGGAAATAGCCGCTGCGGTACTTATAGATCACAGCCATGTCGAATTCACCGATTTGGTAATAGACCTGACCGTTGAATACGTGCTTGGAAAAGCCGGGCACGGAAGCGGGGTCGACATTACCCTGTTTAAGCTGCGTGGTTACACCATCCAGATCCGTGGTATAGGTATCACCGTAGTTACTGTCTTCAAACTCAAAGTCAGTGTCGGCCCAGTTATAACCCATTTTTACGCCGACACCAGTGTCCCAGCGATATGCAGCCGAAATTTCGATACCGTACATGTTGCTGGTATCTTCAGTCGTCACATCATTAGTGATAGGCAATACGACGCTTTCACCATCTACCACAAAGGTTTCCAATTGCGTGCGCTTTTCGAAGCCACCGAGGAATTTTTTGTAGTAAAGACCGGCCGATAAAATGGCGTCATCGGTTGGATACCACTCCAGTGATAAATCGGCGTTCCAAGACAGCAAAGGCTTCAAGTCTGGGTTGCCTGCACCGGTGGCGCCAATTAGCAGCTCTTCAGGCGTGGTGGGATTTGCGTCGTCATCCGCAGTTTGGAAAGTACGGCTATAACCCATATCCGAAGGATCAACGCGAGACATGCCGCGATAAATACCGCCGCGCACAATTTTGTCTTCATCGTAATCCCACACGAGGTTTACGCTAGGCAACCATTCAGTATAACTACCACCGCCGCTAACCTCCTCGATGCCGTCGCCAGTCGCCAGTGTTAATACGCCGGTATCTGGGTCCGTTACTATGGTGTAAGGCGCACGATAGCCAATAGAGGTGACATCGGTTTGCACGACGCGCACACCAAAGTTACCACGCAAACCACGCTCCATAAACTGTGTCTGGAAATTAGCCATGGCGTAGGCCGCTAGAGTTTCTTCGGTAACATCAATGGTGCCAGGGTTCTCCAACTCAACTTCTGGATAAGCGAAGGTTATGTGATCTTCAGGGTCAAGGGTGGGGTCTAAGTTATAGAGCTCGACTAATGCATTGGAAACACACTGGTTATTAAAAGCCGCATAACTATTGCCTGTACCATCTGCAATCACATCGCCGTTGGCGTCGATGTTAGTAATTAAATTGCCATCACTTACGCGATCAAGCAGGCCCGACTCGGGAAAGTTAATACCGCAACTTTCACCGAGACTCAAGCCAGTCGAGGGTAGCAACGTAGATGAATTCCAAGCATTATTGTTAACAGTGGTGCGTGAACCATTACCTTGTGTGCCACCGTATTGAAGATAGGTCAACTCAGATCCACGAATGCCACCTTGCACTGAGGTTACGAAATCACCACCCAGTACATAATCGAAATCGAGGCGAACTGCGCGCGACACATTTTCACGTACATTTTCTCGGTCAATACGGGTGCGGTAACGTTCAAATTCATCGAGCGAGGTAACATCAAAATCTTCGATGGTGAAATTTGGGATGGTATCGCCCATATCCCAAGTTAGTCGCTCATAATCAGTGCTGCGAGTATCGTTAGTGATTTGCAGCTCTTCGCGATTGGTTTTTGAAAAAGAGCCGTCCAGCTCCACGGTAAAGCGATCATTCACATTATGGGAAACATTTAGCCCATAGGCCTCATAATTTTCTTCGCGGGAAAATTTCTCACCCGCAATGTGCGCACGTGTTTCACCCTCCCAATGAACGATCTGATTGTTCGAATCAACCACCAAGGTCTGGCCGGTAATTGGTTCACCGTCTTCAAACGTGGCACGCTTTTGATCGAAATAAAGGTCGTGACGCTCTTCGGCTTGGGTACGATCAGAGATCTGGGCATCAACGTTAATGTCCCAGGCTTCCGATGGCTGATATTGCACAGCAAAAAAGAAGGCGTCGCGCTCGTCGGAGGTTTCATTTTGGCGATAACCACGGCTGCTACCCGTCCAGGCGTAAGGGGTTCCGTAGCTCTCGGCCTTGCCAGTTACGGGATCGATCGTAGTTTGATAGCCTTGGTTTGGACTGCCACTCACCTGATCTTCACAATCGCCCGAAGAGCTGCGGAAAAAACCTTCATTAGTATTGGCAGGGTCGTTTAAACAAGCCCACAGCGAACTACCGGTTGGGCTTGAGCTGCGGTATTCGGCCTCTGGCTGCGAAATGGACTGCTGCTGTGCACCGATAGATACACCGATAGCCTGACCGTCGCCAAACTCGAATTGGTCGACATAGCTAAAGGTACCGCGATGGCCCAAATCATCCTGAAGCGCGTTATCGACATTGCTTTCATCGGGGTTGTAGTTCAGCTTGGCATCTACTTGAATGCGCTGCTTGCCAAAGTCCAGCGGCTTTAATGTTTCCAGCATGATCACACCGGCCACACCACCTTCAATCATGGTGGCATCTTGTGACTTGGCAATGGCGACTTTGCTCATTAGCTCAGAGGGAAATTGGGAAAAGTTTACGGAGCGATCGCCGCTGCCGTTGGTGGCTTCGCGACCATTGAAATGCGTCGCACTGAGGAAAGGACCTAGGCCACGAATAGTAATTTCTGTTGCACCACCGTTTTCACGGTGTGAAGACGCGCCTGTGATGGACTCCAAGGCCTCACCAATAGACAGCGCCGGTAATTCGCCAATATCAGAAGCAGATAAGCCATCTACAATGGTGGTGGCATCGCGCTTGATAGCGATCTGATCTTGAATCAGTTTGCGCGTACCGGTAACAGTAATTTCTTCCAATGCGCCCACAGACTCAGCCGCCGCGTCTTGCGCCAACGCCGCGCCTGAAAACAAAGGGCTAGCTGCCATGCCGGTAACGGCGAGGACTTTGACCCAATGTGCCAATGGACGCTGTGCGAATATTGTTTCATTTTTCCCGTCAAGCTGACGGGCCTCTGCTCTTTTCTCGATCGACATGTGTCGTCTCCGTTTTTATGGTTATCGTCAATCAAGACTATATCGAAGTCAGATAACCAGTTCAACCAATTGATCTGATTTTACCCGCTATTGATCAGACCAATACTTAGCGCTACCAAGCTATCCTACTGATTTTTATAGATTTTAGGCTTGCACAGAGCAACAGTGGAGCGCCAGATAGCCTAGTGGAATCCCGTAGCGCATCGGCTCAAGCATCGGCCAAGCCACGGCTTTGCGCTATCTGTAAGCGCAATGCAACGAAGAATAAATTTACTCTAGAGGAAACCTGTCTGATAGATTTTTCTTGCCTCGGCCTTAATTAAGTTGCCTGAGGCGCAGCAGCCTAGGCACTCCGAGAACCGGAGACCCAGGCAAATAGCTGAAGATAAAGAGCGTTTGAACCCACGACCTGAGCTGATTTAGATGCCAGCTCGATTGACACGCCTGCTCGCGCAGAGGCTGGTGGTAAAGCGATGATTTAAGCAGTTAACCGAGACTTAGCCCATGCACCGGCGTTAACAACTAAGAGCGCTAAGGCACCAGCCAGTAAGCCAACCACAAGGTTTGCCAGTAACACTAACAAGCCAAGAAATTGCGCAGACCAAGGTTCTAAGGCGTGATGCAGAGGCGCGAAGCCGTGCACCAGAATGCCACCGCCCACTAAAAACATGGCCGCCGTGCCGACCACGGACAGGGTCTTCATCAACCAGGGGCAAAAGGCCAAAATGGCGCCACCAAATGCACGCTTAAACTTAACCCACGGCGAGTCACCGACGCTGTCGAGTAACACCAGCCCCATGTCGTCTAGCTTGACGATAAAAGCCACAAGGCCGTAGACACCCACAGTCATCAGCGCCGCCACCAGCGATAGCACCGCTAGCTGTTCGACAAAGGTCGCATGGCTCACCGTGCCCAGAGCGATGACAATAATTTCAGCCGAGAGCACGAAATCCGTTCTGATCGCGCCTTTTATTTTGTCTCGCTCTATGGCCACAAGGTCGACCTCGGGCTTCAACAGCGCCTGGTGCAGTTCGGCCTTTTCCGCCGCCACGGCGGCTTTATGGGCGAAGCTGTGCCAGAGCTTTTCCACGCCTTCAAAGCACAAGTAGAGGCCACCCAACATGAGTAAGGGCGTGACTAACCAAGGCAGCCAAGCGCTGATGGCGAGCGCCGCCGGCACCAACAGCAACTTATTTACCGTCGAGCCTTTGGCCACAGCCCACACCACAGGCAGTTCGCGCTCAGCTCGAACGCCACTCACTTGCTGGGCGTTAAGTGCTAGGTCATCGCCCAGTACGCCTGCGGTTTTCTTCGCCGCAAGCTTGGTCATAAGGGCGACGTCGTCTAATACTGTCGCAATATCGTCGAGTAACGCGAGGAGGCTCACACCGGCCATGATCTTTCCTTTTTATTTGATGCGCAATTAGTTTGGTTAGGGAACCTCTGAATAACTCTGGTGCCGCTCTGGCTTCTTGCTAAGGGCTACGGCCATTAGCTGCGAAACTCGCCTTGCGGCTGACCGCTACAGGTCACGCAGAGCGGTACCAGAGTTATTCAGAGGTTCCTTAGCGATTGATTTGATAAACCAACTGATTTATTCGCTTGCTAGTCTATAAGAGAAAAGCGCCGGCTTTGGCGCTTTTTTCTCTTGTGCGTAGAAAATTATTACTTGGTTTTGGTTACATGTTTTTCGCCATTTTCGCCTTGCGCACCAATTGAACAAATTCCGTCCTATAACCATAGGGGTCATCGCCCTTATTGGCTTGCGCGAGGGCGAGAGCATCGTCGTAGCTCCAGCTACCGGTGTAGCTACTGCCTTTAAGCAGTTGCGCAAAACCGGCTACAGCGGTGGCGAACTGAGTTTCCTGCAACACCCAGGCCGCGACTCGGGTGCGTTCATTGGCGGTATTTTCCGCTTGCACCACCTGAGAGATGAGTTTCGACGTTTTCTCGCCGGGTAACTTATAGCGCAGCTTCACCAGCGCAAACTCATTGGATTTAGGCGTGTCCTTGGCGGCTGTTTGTTCGTAGCGCGTTGCCTCCATCAATGTTTTGCCACCCACGGGCGTCAGCTCGTAGATTGCCGTCACCGTGTGGCCCGCACCTATGTCGCCGGCATCGACTTTATCATTGTTAAAATCTTCGCGATTTAAGGCGCGAGTTTCATAGCCCAGCAAGCGATATTCGGCCACGGTTGCGGGGTTAAATTCCACTTGAATTTTTACGTCTTGGGCGATGGGGAACAAAGCGCTGGTGGCCTCGGTCACTAAGACTTTTTGCGCCTCGCTCAAGGTATCAATATAGGCCGCAACACCATTGCCGTTTTGCGCCAACTCCTGCATCAAGTGATCGTGGTAGTTGCCCTGGCCAAAGCCCAACACCGAGAGATAAATACCTTTTTCCCGCTCGCGTTCGACAAAGCCTTTCAATTCATCGCGATCGGTAATGCCCACATTGAAATCGCCATCGGTGGCCAACACAATACGATTCACCGCCTGTTTATCAAAATTTTGCGCCGCTAATTGATAGGCGAGTTTGATACCTTCAGCGCCAGCGGTTGATCCCCCCGCTTGCAATTGGTTTAACGCTTGTAGAATTTTCTGCTTTTCTTTAGCTGGAGTTGGCGCCAGCACGGTGCCAGCCGCACCGGCATAAACGGCAATAGCGATAGTGTCGTCTGGGTTGAGTTGACTTAACAGCAACTCCATGGATTGCTTCACCAGCGGTAATTTATCTGGGCTATTCATAGAGCCCGACACATCCAATAAAAACACTAAATTGGTTTTTGGCTTTTGCGCGGCAGAAATTTGGTAGCCCTTAATTCCAATGTGCATGAGCTTATTGCCGGCAGTCCAAGGCGAATCGCTCACCACAACATTCGTGGTAAAGGGCTGTGACTTTCCTTCGGGTAGAGGATAGTCGTAATCAAAATAATTCAACATTTCTTCCAAGCGCACCGCATCTTTTTGTGGCAATACCCCTTGGTTTAATTGTCGACGCACAAAACTGTAGGAGGCAGTATCCACATCAGTGGAAAAGGTAGAGACAGGTGCATCGGCCACCCGCTTTACACGGTTTTCCTCGACGCTTTCGAAATCGTCGCGGCCGACATCAGTATAAGGTGCCGGCGCAATCACATCGGGCGACATGACCGTAGAAGCCTGCGCACCTAGGGCGACTGATTGAGGTGCTGGCGCAAATCGAGCCACCTGCGGCGGCGAAGCGGGCATTGCTTGAGCCAGCTTCTCTTTGGCGGGCGCCATTTGCACTGCCGCCATCGCGCTATCCTGCATGACCGATGGCGCAACCTCTTCCATCAACACGGGTTCAGCTTCAGCCACGGAATAAGCTTCGTCTTTAGACGCCTTGGGCTGATTGGTGGCTAGGTCAGCTCGGCCGGAAGTCGACGCTGTTTGGCGCGCGGCCTCGGACTCGACAGCGTGTTGGTTCTGCTTTTGCGCGCGCAGCCTTTGCTCTGCAGCCTTCTTTGTCTCAGCGGAAAACACCGGGGCATTGCCATCGACATCGGGTGCAGGCATTTGCTGGGTCACCATTAAAGCCAGTGCCGCTACACTTGCCGCTGCCATGCCGGTGTAAAGCCATTTGCGTTGAAAATTTGCCATGATATTGAGTCTCGGGGTTATGGATTTAACCCTTTGACGGCAGCGCTGGATAAATCCTTGGTGCTCAGCGAATTTTTTTTCATCTTGCACCTGGTCGAAGGCCGTCAGTGCCGCCTGAAGCGCCCGCGCCCGGGCATCGACACTGGCGTTAACAGCCGCCGCGTCATCGAATGCATCTTGCAAATCTTGCTCTGGTTTACGGTCGCTCATAGCTAACCCCTCCTTCCGCGTGCCATTGCTTTAAGCGCTTTCGCACTTCATGCAGCCGCCACGACACGGTACTTTCTTTCACCTGTAACACCTCGGCCGCCTCTTTGTGATTGAGCCCCTCGCCTAGCACCAGCAACACGGCCTCTTTAAAACCCTCGCCCATCAGCGCGATCCAGGCCAACACACTCAACAAAAACAAACTCGCTTCCGGATTTTCATTAAGGCTGGGCTGTTGATCGAGCAATGGCTGCTCCGGCGTTTCGTGGGCTCGGCGGCGCTGGTGCCGGCCCTGGGCTTGCTGCCAATCCTTAGCGCAATTGATCACCAAGCGGTACAGCCAAGTCTCAAAGGCGGATTCAAAACGAAATTGCCCAAGCGAGCGCGCCAATTTAATACAGGCCTGCTGGGTGATATCTTCGGCATCGGCTTTTACCCCACACCATTTCATGGCGCAGCGAAACATCAGGTCGTAGTGCGCTTCGACCAAGCGCGCAAACGCCTGCCGGTCGCCAGCTTGCGCCGCTTTGATTAAATTGCTATCGGTCATGGGGCACGGTTATTTTCCCTGTTCCAGCATTAGACGAGCTAGATCGCCAATTCCTTGGTTTACGAATCCGTGATTATGCCGTAGATCCACCTAAGGGGCGACGCATTGGGCTAAGCGACGATCGTCGCGCTACTTTTACCGAGTCAGCTCTATCGCCCATGCGCAGCCATGGTTGATCAATAGTGACTGCTGAACGAGGGACCCGAGTAGCTAACTGGGCAGGGGTTTGTTTTGGCGGCTGATGCTGACGTTGGGTTGTAAGTAGCTGGTTATGCAGCGGAAGTGAGTCACAGACTTTGAGCTCAACGCTGCTTACTGGTGTACGGTTTGAGGACTGAGAGTTGAGGACTGAAGTACTTAGGTTGACGTTAAACAAAAACAACCGTGCGCGCAGCGACAGCCGTTGGCGCGCACAGTTAGTGACAATCAACACTGCAGCGATTAAAAGCTCCAGCGCCCGTTTTGCACGTCAAGCGCCTGCAGTTCACCGGCTTTGGTCACTTCGCATTTCACTTTGCGCGACACGGTTTCGCCCTCGGCTTTGGCCGTGTAGTTAAACATGAAGGTGTAAACACCTCGACGGTAATTGGTCACGGCTTTGCGGCGAAAAGCAAAGTCAGACTGATCGGCTTGCGACTCAGACACTTTGGCCTCACAAAATTCACGCGCCTGACCTTGGTTAAACTCGCCAGCAGATAATTGCGCTGCACCCACCAACAGCAGGCCCGAGGCGGCCGCTTTGATCATTTGAGATAATTTCATCTGATACACCCTATGCTCACGTTAAAGATAAGTTTCATAAAACAACAGTTGCTTAACGGAACTTATAATAGTTGCTTTAGTTCTTTTATGCAACTAATATCAGTTAAAAGTCAAAGGCAGAACCCTATGGTCAAAAACAGCTTTTCGCACTCCTGCTGCCCTGTGGCCCGCTCCATGGAAATCGTGGGTGAATGGTGGTCCATGCTGGTGCTACGCAACCTGATGCTAGAAGGCGGTACTTGCCGGTTTGACCAGCTAGTAGAGAGCCTAGGGATTTCACGCAACATTCTGACCGAGCGCTTAAAGCGGTTAGAACTGGAAGAGGTGTTGACCAAGCAGCCAGTACAAGAAGGTGGGCGGCGCATGGAATACAAGCTGACCCACAAAGGCTGGGAGCTCATGCCAATTTTGATTGGCTACGCCCAGTGGTTCGATAAGTGGCGCTCCGATCCGGAGCGCTCGCCGCTCACCTTTATCGACCGGAAAAACCGCCAGCCAATACAACCGTTAAGTGTGATGTCTGCTGACGGCCGACGCTTGGGGCCAGAGGATATTTTGCCCGTGAATTCTGACTGAGACTTAGGGCTCACTCTTAGGGCTGAGGTTTAGCGCAGAAATCGGCTCTTCTCGAGCCACTGCGCCGAACGATACTGGGTGATGGCAGGAGAGCCCACGTTGTGCCAAAACTGGGTGCGGTTGAATTGATATTCCGGTTGGTAGTCTGGCATGGCCGCCGCGAGCGGAAAGCGCTTTACCCCCAAACCCTGCTTTTTGGTGGCCTCTAAAATGTATTCTTTATTATCTTTTATCAGCACCACCCAAGCGTGACCGCCGCCTTGATAGCGCCCTAGGGCAACGCGCGCATCTTCACCCATGGCAATTAACCAATCGGCTAGCGCAATGGCGTGGTCTTCACAATCGCCGCGGGTAAAAACATGTGCCTGTTTGCTGGTTTGCCAAATTTCTTCGGCGCCATAGTTAAGGTTGTCGAGCATATAGGTTTTACGACGCGCCAAAACCGACAAGGGAATAAAAACATTGTCTGTTTCGAACGGGCTGTAACCCTCGAGGTAGGCGTTTACGAAGTGATGTTTTTTATCCACCCCCATAGCCGAGGCAGTGGCATTTTCTACACCGTAAAATTTATAGGTAAAAAAAGCCGAGCGTTTGTTATCTAAGCCCAGCAGCGTATGCAGCTGCGACTCACCAACGCGTTTGCCGCGCGCGATAATCTCTACCTCACCGGGCTTAGGCCCTTGCTGGGCTTCCTCCGCCGAGATTTTTTCCAGTGCTTCGCTAAGCAACAAGTCTTCGGCACTCAGGGCGCGATCCGTTAGCACCTGTTCTTCAGTTTTTTGTTTTAGCGATGCGAAAAACTGACTCAACAGCAACAGCACACCCACCCAAAATACCAGCTTGCCCATTAGCCTTTAAAGCCGAAGGTCACGATGAGTGCAACAAAAATCAAAATAGACGAGGCAAAAATGGCGACCGCGACATTGCCTTTTTTAAGTTCTTCTTCGAAGCTAATGGTTTTCATCAGCTTGTCATCAATTAACAACAGCGATTTCACACCCACAAAGAGCGCCACTAAGGTGTACACCAAATTCACCGTTAAGTTCATCAGTGTTGCCAATAAAAAATCCCACTCCATAACGCACCTTTTTAACATGATTTTTAAATGCAATTTTTTACCGTTTACGACACTTTCTGGCACTGGTTTATGTGTTCTATTGCATGAATAGCAACATCAACACTAAGGCCGACATTTCAATAATCTCTACGCTGGCACCTACCGTATCACCGGTTACACCCTCAATGCGCGCGAGCATCAAGCTACGCAGCGCCCATAGCAAGGCCGCCAATAGCAGCCAAAAAACAATGACGTACCAGGCCAGCAGGCTAAACAGCGCGGCGGATACCAACATCAGCAGCGCCGCGACCACCCCTAGGCATAGGCGCGGCTCGGCATTGTGCAGCATCGGCGAGGCTAAACCAATTGTTCGGGCATAGGGCGTGGTCAAAAACAATAGCGCGGGCACACAGCGGCCAATCACCGGCGCTATCATAACCGCCAACATGCCGTCGGAGCCGGCAAAACTCGCCAGCGCAGCAAATTTAACCAACAACACACACACCACTGCCATAATCGCCGCGCTGCCGGCGCGCGGATCTTTCATGATCTCGAGGGTGCGCGCCTTATCGCCTAAGCCGCCCAACCAGGCATCGGCGGAATCTGCTAGGCCATCGATGTGCAAACCACCGGTGATAAAAACCCACACCAAGAGCAACAGCGCTGCCGATAATAGCGGCATCGACGCGGGCAACAAAAACCACATCGCCGCTAACAGCAAGCCGAGAATTAAACCGATAAGCGGAAAGAAGGCCAGGGCGCGGCCGTGATCCCGGTCAGTCACTACCCTCAACTTCGGCGCGGGGATGCGCGTTAAAAACATCAGCGCCAGCCAAAAACTAGTTGTCATCGCCCACCCGACCATTGTGAAACAGCAGCTGCGGCCAATCCGGTTTACCCTCTGCATGGTGATATTGCACGCAAGACAAGCACCCGTGTGGCACGGCTAGATGCGAAAGCGGGCGCAGAGGCATGGCGAGTACATTGGCCAATATCATCCTAATAACGCCACCGTGGGTGACCAACACTAGGCGCTGGCCGCGATACTGCGCCAATAACTTCTGCCACGCCGCCGTCACGCGTGCTTGGAAAGCCAGCAGCGTCTCGCCCATGGGTGGGGTATAGCTAACCGGGTCGCGCCAAAATTGTTCCAATTCTCGGGGCATACGGTCTGCAACCGCAGATACCAACTGCCCTTCCCACTCGCCAAAATCTATCTCTAAAAAGCCTTGTTCGCCAATAAAGGCCAGAGATTGATCACTGGCAAAGGCCTCAGCAGCAAGCTGACAGCGCTGCGCCGGAGAACTTACAACTGCCGTCAGCGATTGCCCCGCTAATGAGTTCAACCGCCTTGCCATCAAGTGCCGGCCCACCTCTGTGGGTGCCGAATCGGTGTGACCGCGAAAGATTTGCCCGCCCTCGCATTGGCCGTGGCGCAGTAGGTAGACGCTGGTGGCGCTGTGCTCTAGGGTGGCCGTCATGCTTTGTCGGCAACACCGGCTTCAGCAAAGGTCGCCATGTTATTGTGCAAATCACAGGCTAAGCGCAGCAGTGGCACAGCCAGGGCGGCGCCACTGGCTTCGCCCAGCCTAAGCTGAAAATCTAACAAAGGTACTTTATTCAGCGCCTGTGCCGCGGCCTTATGGCCGGGTTCTGCAGAGGCGTGAGCCAGGATTAACCAAGCCTCCACACCTGGGTTCACCCGGCAAGCCAGCAGCGCTGCCGTGGTACAAATAAAACCATCAACTAACACCGGGATTCCCGCCTGTGCAGCCGCAATATAACTACCCACTAAAGCGGCAAGCTCGAAGCCACCGAGGCAACGCAAAATATCCAAGGGTAAAATAGCTTGCTGGTGACGCGCCAAAGCCCGTTCTATCACCTCGACTTTATGAGCCACACCTTTGGCATTCAAACCCGTGCCAGAGCCCACTAAATCGGTCACAGGTAAATGCAATAGCTTAACCAATAGCGCCGTGGTGGTGGTGGTATTGCCAATGCCCATTTCACCGGCAATGAACAATTCGCAGCCCGATTTTCTGGCTCGCGTGAGCGCTTCTTTACCCTGCATTAAGGCAGTTTGGAGTTGCTCCTCAGTCATCGCTGGCTGCTTGACGATATTGCCGCTTTGCGAGGCAATGGTTCGATCAAAGATGCTGGCGTGGCTGACCGACTCAAACACAGTACCTAAATTGACCACCGATAAATTTGCCCCGAGCGATTTCGCCAACACGGAAATGGCCGCGCCACCGCCAACAAAATTGGCAATCATTTGGCTAGTAACTGACTGAGGAAAGGCCGATACGCCTTCGGCGCAGACGCCTTGATCGGCGGCAAAAACGCAAATATCTACTTTCTGGACGTGCGGGTGCAATTTATGCTGCATGGCCGCCAACTCTACCGCGAGGGTTTCAAGTCGCCCCAAAGAGCCGGCCGGCTTGGTTAATTGCAGCTGCCATGCTGCAGCCTTATCTCTATGTTTATCACTCAGTAATTTTGGGGATTGCAAAAACCAACCTTGCATACAACATTCCTCAATCATTGCTTAGGTACATCCGTCGAATTCAATTCTTGCGCATCTAACTCGCCTTCACAGCGACCAAGGCTCGCCCTTCATCACTAAAGGCAAACCTGCTGCGGTAAAAATCACGCGATCGCACAAATCGGCTAACGCTTGGTGTAGGAAACCACTCTCATCGACAAACTGCCGACTCAAATTCCCCATAGGTACGATACCTAAGCCAACCTCATTACTCACCAGTACTAAATCTCCGCTAAAACGTTGTACAGCGTCGAGAAATAGCGCCTTTTGCTCCGTCCAACAACCTGCCGCCAAGCAATTGCTCAACCAGAGCGTCAGGCAGTCTATCAGCACAGGCGCGACCTTATCAGGTAATTCACTGAGGTGCTGGCCAAGGCACAAGGGTTCCTCTGACACCAGCCAATGCCGAGCCCGCTGCTGCCGATGCAGCTCAATACGCGTCAACATTTCCTCATCGCAGGCTGAGCGCTGAGCCGTTGCGATATAGTGGGCAGGAGCGGCGCCACATTTGTGCCTGACCCACGCCTCCGCTAATCGGCTTTTACCTGAACGTGCGCCACCTAAAATAAGCTGTTTCAATACTTTTCCCTTATGTACAGTTCCTGCACTCGCCAGTATCCCAATATCGCCCGCCCAAAATAAAGAATCAGAGCGAGCCAAGGTTCAGCTAAACTTAACAAACTATTGATTTACTTCAAAATAACATAAAAAGCATCAGAAACATCTAGTGCGCTAGCCTCCCCTATTGTATGTTGCGCGCCCGCGCGGACACCGAGTAGGGTTAACGGACATTAAGGAACACAACCAATGACTGAAAGTAGACAAGCCACCGCCTGTATTGGCTGGCGCGAGTGGGTGTCATTGCCCGAACTCGGGGTAAAAAGTTTGAAAGTTAAAGTGGATACAGGCGCGCGCACCTCGGCACTGCACACTTTCTCGCTCAACTATTTCAATAAAGACGGTGAGGAGTGGGTGCGTATTGGTTTACATCCGCGCCAAAAAAGCGATGAAGAATATTTTACCGACGCGAAAATCCTCGATAAGCGTATCGTGCGCGACTCGGGCGGCCACGAAGAGCTGAGACCAGTGATTGAAACCTTAATTACATTGGGTAAACACAGCTTTCGTGCGGAGCTTACATTGACCAGCCGCGACAACATGAAATTTAGAATGCTGCTCGGGCGAAAAGCACTCGAAGGGCGTTTTTTAGTAGACTCGAAAGGGTCCTACTTACAGTCCGTTAGGCCTGTTGCCTAACATCCCCATAGGAGATATTGCTCCATGAAAATTGCCATCCTTTCACGCAACGCAAAACTCTATTCAACCAACCGCCTCATCGAAGCCGCAAAAGCTCGCGGTCACGAGGTTGAAGTTATCGATGCATTGCGCTGCTACATGGCCATCAACCCCTCCGATCTCGATATGCACTATAAAGGCAAAGAGCTACTTGGCTTCGACGCCGTAATCCCGCGCATTGGTGCGTCAGTCACTTTCTATGGCACCGCGGTCTTGCGCCAATTTGAAATGATGGGTGTGTACCCGCTCAACGAATCCGTTGCTATTTCGCGTTCGCGCGACAAATTGCGCTCCATGCAATTATTGGCGCGGAAAAATATTGGCTTGCCAACCACGGGCTTCGCCAACCAAACCCGCTACATTCCCGATCTCATCGATATGGTCGGCGGCGCACCTTTGGTGATTAAGTTACTTGAAGGCACTCAAGGTATTGGTGTTGTACTGGCGGAAAACCGCAAAGCCGCCGAAAGCATTTTGGAGGCGTTCATGGGCCTGGGCGCCAACATCATGGTGCAAAAATTTGTTAAAGAAGCCGGCGGTGCCGACATCCGCTGCTTCGTCGTCGGCGATAAAGTGGTTGGAGCCATGAAGCGTCAAGGCAAAGAAGGCGAATTTCGCTCCAACCTGCACAGAGGTGGCACCGCCTCGCTGGCAAAAATTACCCCGCTAGAGCGCGAAACCGCGGTGCGGGCAGCAAAAACCATGGGTTTAAATGTTGCGGGCGTTGATTTGCTGCGCTCGTCCTCGGGCCCCGTGGTCATGGAAGTCAACTCCTCGCCCGGTTTAGAGGGTGTCGAACGGGCCACCGGTAAAGATATCGCGGGCGAAATTATTTTATGGCTGGAAAAAAACGCCAAGCAACACGCGTCAAAAACAAAAGGCAAGGGCTGAGACTATGGCGGGGCAAACAGGCAATAAAGATAAGCGGCAAAGTAGGTCCCGCCGCCCAGACTTTGAACTTCTGGGTGAAACAATTCCAGCCGGCCAACGCGCCAAGCTGGAGATGGACATCGGCAAGCTCTACACCAACACACCGCTCACCATCGGTGTTGAAGTGATCCACGGCAAGCATGAGGGCCCGGTATTATTAGTGACGGCCGCGATTCACGGCGACGAGCTCAATGGTATTGAAGTGTGTCGTCGGCTCAGCAAGTCGCCGGCACTGGACAAGTTAAAGGGCACCTTAATTTTGGTGCCGGTGGTAAACGCTTTCGGCTTTATTCAACAGATTCGCTATCTGCCCGATAGGCGAGACTTGAATCGCTGCTTCCCAGGCAGCGAAAAAGGCTCTTTGGGTTCTCGCATCGCCTATCTTTTGCGCACAGAACTTCTCACCCACTGTACCCATGTGGTCGACCTACACACGGGTGCGATTCACCGCTCTAATTTGCCGCAAATTCGCGGCAACCTAGAGAGTGAAGAAAATTTGGAATTGGCTCACGCGTTTGGCGCGCCGGTAGTCTTGCACTCATCTAACTTAGACGGCTCCTTTCGCGACGCCGCCGACAAACTCGGCAAGCCATTTATCCTTTATGAAGCGGGTCAAGCATTGCGCTTCGACGAAGCCTCAATCAATGGCGGCGTGAAAGGTGTCTTGGGCGTTATGACACACCTAGGTATGCTGGCGCGTAAGTCCGGTAAAAAGTCACTCGAGTCAATTGTGGCGCGATCAAGCCAATGGGTTAGAGCCAATCACGATGGCATGATGGTGGCCAATGTCGAACTTGGCGAGCGGGTTAAAAAAGATGACATATTGGCGTTGATTGTCGACCCCTACGGGAGCATGGAACTCGAAGTTCGGTCGCCGGCCAACGGCATCATTATTGGCAGAAATAATATTCCCGTAGTCAATGAAGGTGAAGCCCTATTTCATATCGCCAGATTCGATACGGTTCAAGATGCGGAGAAAACCGTCGAGCAGTTTCACGAAAACATGGAAGACTTAAGCGACCCCGACCTCCGTTTTACCGACCCCTGGGGAGAGCGCTATGACAGTTAGAGCGCTTCTATTTAACGCGCAAGGCGAGTTGGTTCAGCAGGGCCAGGAAGAACTCCTAGCCCACTACCACGACAGCGACCACTTTCTTTGGCTAGATATTTGTGGCGCAGAAAGCCAGCGCGAACTCAATGCGCTGGCCAAATTCGAACTCAACCCACTGGCGCATCGCGATGCCCAACGGCACCGGCACCCGCCGAAATATGAAGCCTTCGATGATCATGTGTTTCTATTGATGCACGAGCTGACAAAACTCGGAGACCAAGAAAACTTTTCGCGCCATCAACTGGCGATTTTTAGCAACAACTCACACATCATTACCCGGCACGATTTAGCTTCGGAAGCGGTGGATAAATATTGGCAGCAAATTACTACCGATAAAAAATTACCGCGCGGCGGCATGGGTCAGCTTTGCTATCAACTTTTACGCGGCATAGTAGATCGCTATCTGCCACTCATGTTCGAAGTTGAACAGCGCTTAAGCGAAATTGAAGACGAAATATTCAACGCCAGCACAGACGATTTATTAGGCGAGCTGATTAATTACGGCTCGCAGTTAAAAAAAGCGCGCCGATCTTTCGTTTATCAAAAAGAAGTGATCGAAGAAATCATGAACAGCCATGAACATCAACTCCTTGCTTTCGATGAACACGAACTTATTGACTTGTTCGAACATTTTGAACGCCTTGCCAGCCTAGCAAATTTATACCAGGAGCTCACCAACGATCTTATCAACGGCTTTATATCCATCAGCGCTCATAGAGCCAACCACATCATGAAACTCCTCACCATTGTGACGGCGATATTCCTTCCGCTAACCCTTGTGGCCGGCATATATGGCATGAATTTCCAGCACATGCCAGAGCTTAGCTGGCACTACAGCTACTTTTTCGTGCTTGGTTTTATGGTGAGTTTTACTATTTTCGGCATTGCCTTTGTTAAACGCAAAGGCTGGCTGTAATAATTAGCGGAGTTGGCAATTGAACTTTGACATAAACCTCATCAGCTTTGAAGGCTATACACTCACGCTATTCACCCTGTCTAAAATTATTGCGGTCATGATCGCTGGATATTTGATATCGCGTGGCACGCAGCGCTCGCTGTTGCGATTTGCAAAAGATAACCGCCGTATCGATCAACGTGCCGCTTATTCCGTTGGTCGCATACTGCATTACATCATCATTATCCTATCACTCATTATCTGCCTATCACTGGCCGGCTTTAACTTTACCAAGCTCGCTATTGTCGCCGGCGCACTGTCTGTAGGCATTGGTTTTGGCTTGCAAGGCATAGCCAATAACTTTATCTCCGGCGTTATCATGTTATTTGAGCGAAATATCAACGTTGGTGACGTTGTCGAGCTTCAGTCGGGGACTTTCGGCACCATCAAAGAGATCAATGTTCGTTCAACGCTCGTCAATACACCAGACAACATGGATGTTCTGGTGCCAAATTCTGAATTTCTATCAGGCCAAGTGACTAACTGGACTTTGCGGGAAGGTCTGGTTAGGTTTCGGATACCCTTCGGCGTTGCCTACGGTACAGACAAAGACAAAATGCGCGATATAGTCATTGCCGCCGCCAATGAGGTAGAAACAACCGTTAATATAGAGCCACGCTATCCAACGCGTGTTTTTATGACTGGCTTCGGCGATTCAAGCCTAGACTTTGTGCTTGTGGTTTGGGTGATACATGAAGCGGCACAAAAACCAACACGGACTAAGTCTGCATACTTTTGGGCCGTAGAATCAGCGTTAACCCAACACGGCTTCGAGATTCCTTTCCCGCAGCGTGACCTGCATGTCCGCTCTGACTCTAGAAGCCAACACAACGACCGAGATCTTGATTAATGATATTTAGATTAACTATCAAATGATAACTGCCACTAGCCAACTACTGAACTTAGGATCACAATATCTAACCGCCCCTCTTCCTGCCAAGTAGCAAGCTCGGTACTCGTTATCTTCGCTTCTCGATAGGTTGATAGTAATTCATCGTCAATCACAGCAGTTACACTGCAGTTTCTACCAGCCGCCTTGGCTTGATAGAGACAGTAATCAGCCAAGGCCAAGGTAAAGGTCCAATTATCGATATCGCTATGCTGAGACAAAGGATGGGGAACACAGCCAATAGAGGCCGAGATTCTCTGCGGCAAGCCCATTTTTTCACCGGCCATTGCGACGGCATTGCGCAATCGATCGGCGACACGAGAAAATTCACTAGGGTTGTTGTCTGGTGTCAACAAAAGAAACTCTTCACCGCCCCAGCGCAGCAACATGTCGCTCTCACGACATACCTTTTTCAAGTTGGCTGCTGTTTCCGTCAAAAGTTGATCGCCGACGCCATGGCCATATCGATCATTCACATGTTTAAACCAGTCCAAATCAATCAGAAAAAAACCCAAGACATTGTTTTTCTCATCTTGCGCGGCCTGCTGCCTTTGCCGTTTCATACGAGCCAACTGAAAACCAATCTGCTCGGTCATGAAGCGCCTATTATGTAAACCGGTTAAAGGATCAGTAATGCTCGCCACATGCAATTCTTTATTGACTCTTTCAAGCTCCGTATTCATGGTTTCAAGCTGAGCGGTACGGGCACGTATTTCTTGCGCTAAATAAACGCTTCGGGTGCGCAAGCTAAAGGTCCTGATTCTGAACACGCCATACAAGAAAGCTAAAACCAAGACGCCAATTAGAAGTTTAAACCAAAGGGTTTCGTAATAATCTGGCGCAACAGAAATTTTCGTGGTCGCTACCGGACCCCAGTTGCCAAATGTGTGCTTCGCCTGTACTTCAAAGGCAAAATTTCCCGGCGGCAAGTTGGTATAGTAAGCAATACGGCGATCATCCGCCTCCTGCCATTGATTATTATAAGGCGTCATTCGATAGCGATAGGCGATTTGTTGTGCGTTACGAAAATCTAGAACACTGTAGTGAATTTCCAAGTCTTTCATAAGTCGACTTTCGGACTTACCCACATCGAGCACTTTTCGTATTTTTGCCACCGGCACCTTAACCTCAGGCAAATTGGTGTCTATTCTGACCACGCCAGCCAAGGACGAAAACCAAGCGTAGCCCTCGCTGACTACCGCTCGGCCAGTGCCACCACCGTTACAACAACGCAATCGCGATCGACCCAGTTTTTCACCTTCGTCATAATACACAACCTGAAGCCTTGGATTATTTAACTCCAGTTGATTTACCTCGATTCGCTGCACGCCATCGCCATTTGAAATCCATAGCCAGCCCTCGTATTCGAACAGACCGAAAGCACCTTGAGTCGGCAGACCGCGACTCAATTCAACTGGCGTCCAAGCACCGCCTGTGGATTTGATAAAAATACCCCGCTGGTAGGTGGCAGCGAGAACACGACCATCTTGTAACTGCAACAGCGCAGGAACGAAATCTTGAGCAAGCGGCAACGCAGTCTCGAACCTTAATTCACCCGCAATCAATTCACCTGCGCGCCATGCCTTCAGCCCGTTTTCAGTGCCAACCCAAAGGATATTCTTGTCATCCTCTAATAACGAGCGCACAGAATGTCCTGCCAGTGCTTGGGTACCCGTTAATATTCCAACATGTGTACCATCCCAATGAAAAAGACCTCTTGTCGAACCAATTAAGATTTCGCCACTTTTCGTTTCCAGCAAACTGTTTACTTGCTTACCTTGCAACTCTACTATTTTTTGCCAAACACCTTGTTCTTGCACCGCCAAGCCTTCTCGAGTGCCAACCCAAAGTCGGCCACTACTGTCGCGCAACACGGCGTAACCGACGCCACCGGGAATCTTTTCAGCATCTACTATTTTTTTAAATTTATTGTCCTGGCCTAAAAATAGACCTCGATTAGAGCCCACCAATATGCCATTTTTGATGGGTACCAAACTCCAACTCGATTCACTAAGCCCGTCCTGTTTGGATATTTGCACGTAACTCGCACGCCAAAAATACCTAGCCCCATGGGCCTGCGAGCCCAACCAGAACGCTTGATTCTCATCGACGAAAATGGTCGTAATTAAAGTAAAATCACTCGCTTCTTCCGTTAACAGCTGTGCTTCAATCTGATCGCCACGCCAGGCAAAAACACCCTCTTCACTCACAAACCACAACACGTCGCCATGTGTTGTTAAGGCTAGCACCGGACTATTAGTCACCCGCTCTAAGCGTTTGCCATTACTTCGATATAAGCCCTGATGCGTCGCCACCCAAAGGCGCTGTTTAATAATCGCCATGTGCCGAACAACCAAAGGTTCCGCAGGCCAAGATATAAATTCGACAGCGTTTTTGCCCAGCTTCACAATCTCATTCTGGTCGTTAGCTAACCATACATTAGCGCCTGCAACTAAGGTGCGAACACCACCTGACCACTGATCGGATTGAACAAGCGCTGCACCATCGAAATACCAGAGATGACTTGCCGCAACCCATAACTTGCCCTTGTTATCGACCGACAAAGCGGTGACTTCGCCAATCTGCTCGCGCGTTGCCATCACTTCGAACGCACCATCGCGCCAGCGCACGAGATGTTTTAGCGTCGACACCCACAAGTCACCGTTATCGGTGGCTTGAATGAGTTTGATCCAATTGGAACCTAAGGCGGCAAACTCGTTTACTTGATAGATTTCGATATCTTGACCGTCAGACCGAGCCAAACCATTTTGGGTACCTATCCACATACGCCCATCAGCGCCGCGCGCCATACTGGTTACCGTTACTTGCGGTAAGCCAGCTTCAACACTCCAAGTAGCGTATTGGTAGTGCCTGAGAGGGTCTGGCTGAGCAAAAGCTATAGAAGGATAAGTACTAAAAAATAGACAAAAGAGAAGTGAAAAAAAGGTGGCTAATCGCACTTTCCACCTAGAAAGCGCGCTGTGCAGGGCATTCATAGGAGAGCCTTGGCAATTTACTACTAAAAAAAGTAGCAGACAGCTAGGCTAGCCTCAAGGTCAATGCATAAATTACCTTATCATTTAACCGCGATAAGACAGGTAATCTGCCCCACTACCGCGTCATTAACGCCAACGCTGGAGCGAGCAGAGCTGCCCTGAACCGAGCTGGGTAAGGATCGTCTAGAGCGTCAGGCGATAAAACAAGCTCAGTGCCGACTGAAGGAAAGATAAAGGCGAAAGCAAGCACAGTTAGAATCATTAGCCGCGAATGATTTTAATTACTATCCAGCAGTTATACGTCAAGTGGACAAAAGACGCAGGTAGGCCCAGTTGTCAATGCCGTTATATTTTTAGCATCACGTCCAAGCTCACAACGTTTAACATCACACTAAAAATAATGAACCTAGGCCTAAGAAAGCAAAGAAGCCGATGACATCGGTTACTGTGGTAAGAATAACGGCGCCGGATAGCGCTGGATCAATTTTAAATTTGTCGAGCACCAGTGGAATAATCACCCCACTCATAGCGGCAAAAATTAAATTGACCAGTATTGCGGCGCCAATAACGAAACCAATGGCCGGCTGACGAAACCACAAACCCGCCATAATGCCGATCACCAACGACCAGACGATGCCATTAAGTAGGCCTACTAATATTTCCTTTCGAAACATAATTCTGGCGTTGGACGAAGATAAATTACCCAGCGCTAGACCGCGAATGGCGAGTGTTAAGGTTTGACTGCCGGCAATACCGCCCATACTGGCAACGATAGGCATCAATATCGCCAGCGCCACCACTTGTTCAAGCGTTGCTTCAAATAAACCAATGGTCCACGACGCGAGTAGCGCGGTACACAGGTTAATGCCCAACCACACAGCGCGACGCTTAGCCGAGCGTTTTACCGGCGCAAATATATCCTCATCTTCGGATAAACCCGCCTGTTGCAGCAGTTGATTTTCGGCTTCGGTTTGCACCCAACCCAAAATATCTTGCGAGGTAATTCGCCCGAGCAAATGATCTGCTTCATCGACCACCGGCATCATCGCGTGATGGTTTTGATAACTCAGGTCGGCAATTTCGCCCATGTGCATATCGGCGCGCACAGCCGGATCGTCTTCCATTTTCAGATCTTTGATCTGCTGCTGCGGATGGGCGTTGAATAGGTCCGTTAGTTGCACAGAACCCGCATACAAGCCTTCCTCATTGACCAAGCAGAGAAGGTCGGTATGCGAGGGAAACTCCCATTGACGCAACAGGCGCATCACCTGCTGAGAGGTGAGCCCCTCGCTGATGCTAATAAAATCCGAATCAATGTTGCGACCCACTTGATCGTCTTCAAAGCGCATCGCCGTATTAACAGCTGTCTGCTCTTTTAAACTCATCAATTTCAAGCGGCGGGAGTAAAGCTTAGGTGGGATGAGTTCGTTAAGCTCTACCAGTTCCTGCGGCGAAAGGCGCGCCGCCATGGAGCGCAAATCTGACTCCTCCATGTCGTTAATGAGATGGCGACGCGCATCATCGTGCATTTCGAAGAGAACATCACCGCGCTCTTCGGCGGAGATGAGGGCCCACACTTTTAACCGAGGCTCGCCAGGTAAAGACTCGAGCAACAGCGCGACGTCTTCACTTGGCAGTTCTAGAATCGCCGCCTGCGTGGCCTCACTGAGCACCGGATTTTCCTCCGCGAGCTCGCTTAGGATCGGATCGATCAAGGGCTCGTGACTGAGGATTTCGGTAGCTTCCAAAGGGTTCTCCTGCTGCTTTGTAGAGAAATTAGATCTATTAAATATCACTTGGCGAGGCTAGCCCAGCGTAGCCAATCTAGCGCTGGGAAAACGGCAAGCAGCTAATTAAAACTGCTTGCAACAGCACTCATCAATAACACTAGGCTTTTAAGCGCTTATATTTCATGCGCTGTGGCGTTGCATTTGCGCCTTTACGTTTGACAAAGTCTTCGTGGTACTCAGTATAGTTGCCCTCGAAGAACACCACATCGGATTCGCCCTCATAGGCCAATATATGTGTGGCGATGCGATCGAGGAACCAACGATCATGGGAAATAACTAACACGCAACCAGGAAAGGCCAATACCGCATCTTCCAGCGCGCGCAAGGTTTCCACATCCAAGTCATTGGACGGTTCATCGAGTAACAAAACGTTAGCGCCTTGCTTCAACGTATTGGCCAAATGCAAACGACCACGCTCACCACCCGATAATTCGCCCACGCGCTTTTGCTGATCGGTGCCTTTAAAATTAAAGCGCCCCACATAAGAGCGCGAACTCACTTCGTAGTTACCAATTTTAAGCAAGTCTTGGCCACCGGAAATGGCCTGCCACACGGTATCGGAATCTTTTAAACTCTGTCGACTCTGTTCGACGAAAGCCAGTTTAACACTTTCACCAATGGCGATACTGCCACTATCGGGTTTTTCGTCACCGGCAATCATGCGAAACAGGGTCGACTTACCGGCACCGTTACCACCGATGATGCCAACCACAGCACCCTTCGGAATATTGAAACTTAAATTATCTATCAGTACGCGATCGCCATAGGCTTTGGTCACGCCGTTGAACTCTATGACCTTGTCGCCCAAGCGCTCGCCTGGCGGAATGTAAATTTCATTGGTCTCGTTGCGCTTTTGGAACTCTTGGCTTTGCATTTCTTCAAAGCGTGTCACTCGCGCCTTACTTTTCGCCTGCCGGCCTTTCGGATTTTGTCTAACCCATTCTAATTCCGACTTCATGGCTTTTTGATGCGCGGCTTCGGTGCGTTGCTCTTGGGCAATACGCGCATCTTTTTGCTCTAGCCAAGATGAATAGTTACCTTCGTAGGGAATGCCATGGCCCCGATCCAGTTCCAAAATCCAGCCAGCGGCATTGTCGAGGAAATAGCGATCGTGGGTGATAGCCACTACTGTGCCTTCGAACTCGCACAAAAAGCGCTCCAGCCAATGCACCGACTCGGCATCCAAATGGTTGGTGGGCTCATCGAGCAGCAGCATGTCTGGGCGCGACAACAACAGGCGACACAAAGCGACGCGACGTTTTTCACCACCGGATAGTTTGCTGACATCGGCGTCCCAAGGCGGCAAGCGCAGAGCATCGGCGGCCACCTCCAAGGTGTGATCTAGGTTGTGGGCGTCCCAGGCTTGAATAATATCTTCGTACTGGCCCTGCTTTTTGGCTAGGGCATCGAAGTCGGCATCGGGCTCGGCGTAGGCGGCGTACACGTCTTCCAGGCCCTTTAGGGCGTCAACGGCTTCGCGCATGCCGTCTTCAACGTTACCGCGCACGTCTTTCGACTCATCCAGCTGCGGCTCCTGCTCTAAATAACCAACCTTAATACCCGGCATGGGCCGGGCTTCGCCATTAAAGTCTTGATCGACACCGGCCATGATGCGCAATAGCGTGGATTTACCCGAGCCATTCAAGCCCAACACGCCAATTTTGGCGCCGGGGAAAAAGGATAGGGAGATATCTTTGAGAATTTCGCGCTTCGGGGGCACGATCTTGCCCAAACGATTCATGGTAAAAACGTATTGCGCCATAGCTGGCCTTCCTTAAGTATCAGGGTTAATGGCGCGCACGTTACCGCAAACGCCGCGCGCTTTTCAATCACCGCATCAGTATTTGGCTCATTGCCCTTACAGCCTATACTATGAAGTGGACATTATAAGGAGATTCTCTGTGCAGCCATCGCTAGAAGCGGCTTTTTACCAATCTCGGCAGCCCCAATGCTTACTCGACCAAAAGCTCGCTCTAACGCATGCCAACCAGAGCTATTGCGCGCTCACCGGGCTGGATGAAGTACACCTCAAGGGCAAGGGTTGTCCGCTGTTAAACGAGGCAATTCAGGGTGCGGCAATGCTCAACTCGATCAACGATGCCATTAAGCGCAAAGGTTGGTGGGAGGGCGAGTTGCAGTACCAACAGCCGGGTAAAAGCTTCCAGGCGGCGGTTCAAATAAAGCAGCTACAGACCACCCGCGGGCCGAGCCTTCTCGTGAGTTTCAGCGATATTAGCGAGCGCAAGCTGGCCGACGTCAAACTACACCGAATGGCCTACTTCGATTTACACACCCAACTGCCCAATCAGGCCTTACTCAACGATCGCCTCGGCCAGGCGCAACTGCGTGCCAAGCGCTCGCAACATATTGTGGCGCTGATTCTGTTCGAGCCGGATCAAGCAGAATCTCTGCGCGAGCAACTGGGCGTGCAGGCCTACGAGCAAATCGTGCTCGATGTTGCCAACCGCATGCGCAATCTGTTTCGCGCCCAAGACACCTTGGCGAGCCTAGGACAGGGACGCTTTGCCCTGCTCATGCCAGACTTAAAGGATAAAGCCGCGGCCATTACAGCGTTCACACAAGTCACGGAGAAATTACAACTGGAGCTAGGCAAAGCCATGCCGAACTTGCAGCGCGGCATCAGTATCGCAACAGGCGCCGCACTTTATCCGCTCGACGCCGACTCACCCGCGCTACACACAAAACAAGCCGAAACCGTATTGTTACAAGCAAAGAAGAAAGGCAGAGGCCAAAGCTTGCTGTTTACCCCGGCCCTGCAACAAGCGGCTACCTCAAGACAAAAGATTGCCAAGGAATTACAACTAGCCGTACAGGATGGGCAATTCGTTTTGCACTACCAGCCACTTTTATGCAGCGAGACGGGCGCAATTATCAGCGCCGAGGCGCTAATTCGCTGGCAGCACCCAAGCCAGGGCCTGTTATTGCCCGGCTTATTTCTCGACGCTGCCGAGGCGACGGGCACCATGCGTCCCATAGGTAATTGGGTATTGCGCGAATCGGTAAAGCAGTTTCTGCGCTGGCAAAGTCAGGGGGCAAGCTTAAAATGTGTCAATGTCAATTTGTCCGCTCGGCAATTTCAAGAACACTATTTGATTGCACTGGTGCGAGATATTTTACAAGAATCGAAACTTACCCCTAGCCAACTTCACCTAGAAATTACGGAAGCTGCACTGCAAACCGACGACGCGCTAACGCGTTTAAATGCACTACACAAACTAGGGGTTAAATTAACCCTCGATGATTTTGGCTCAGGCTTAACCTGCCTCTACCAATTACAAGATTTACCCTTTGACCAAATTAAAATTGATCGCCGCTTTGCGAAAAAACTGCCCGACGAAAAAGCCACTAAACAATTGAAAGGTTTAACCAGCTACCTGCATAGTTTGGGCGTGGAAGTAGTGATGACGGGAATTGAGAATCCGCTGCAATTGGAAGTGGCACAGCAGCTAGACTGTCAAGCGGTACAGGGCTACCTGCTTAGAGAGCCAGCCTCGCCCGAGGATCTAGCGCTGACCTAGGCAAGCATTAGTCCTTTTTATGCCCTTCGGCCGAACGGCTCTGCTGCTTGCATTGATTGGATATCTGTTGCGCGTCAACTTCCGGTAGCGACTTTTTAGCGCACTGAGATGCGACAGCAATAGTGGTTTCAAAATGTTTAAGATAACGACGGCAGCGCAAACACATATACAAATGCAGCTTAAAACTCAGGCGCTGCGATAGAGTCATATTGCCCTCTCTATACTCGCTCGACTGCTCGACAATTTTTTTACAGGTTAACATTTGCCGGTTTCCTGATAGTGGTCAATCACAGACAAAAGGCTGACTCGCGCCCGGTGCAACAAAACACGCACATTAGAGTTAGACAGCTCCAGCATGTTACAAATGACCTCTAGCGGCTCCTGCTCCACATCGCGCAACAGGAATACTGCGCGCTGCGATTCTGGCAATAGGGCGAGATTTTTTTCGATACACTGTTTCAATTGCTGTTCTTCTAAGATCCGATCAGGTGATTCCATATGCCAACTCGACGGGCCGCTTGCCCAATGACCGTCGCTTTGAAAGCGGTCCTCGGAGAGATAGTCGCCCACCACGCCACCCACGTCTTCAACGGTAATCTCCCGCCCCTCTTTGCGTAACTTGCCTTTGGCCGCGTTACTGACAATGGTATACATCCAAGTTTTCAGGGTTGAGCGACCTTCAAATTTTGGCAGCGCCCGAAATATCGACACCCACGCCTCCTGCACCGCTTCCTCGGCCTGCGCATTGCGCACTATTGCGCGCGCAACTACCAGCAATTGTGGATGATATTGCTGCACCAACTGGGTAAACGCGCCGTGATCTTGGGCGCGCAATAACGTTAAATCAGGTTCCATTGCCATTCTTAAACCTCTGCGCTCAAGCCATTGAGCCGAGCGCATTTAACCATAAATACACCCACCCCTGTAACAGCGGCAGGCCACGTACATCCATAGACCTAAGCTAATACGCAATGGCTTGCAAAAAATTCACATTTTTATAAATTTTTGGGGATTTGCTGGTGCTTTCATCATTTTATCGATACTACTTGCAGTTAGGCCGAACTTTTATCCACTTAGATGGCATTCCTGCACTGGCTATTCGGCTCTACCTAGTGCCGGTGTTTTGGATGGCCGGCACCAGTAAGCTCAATAACTTTGACAGCACCGTGGCCTGGTTCGGCAATGCTGATTGGGGCTTAGGGCTGCCCTTGCCTTGGTTGATGGCGGCGCTAGCAAGCGCGACCGAAGCGCTGGGTGCGATATTACTACTGCTGGGCTTTGGCACCCGTTTAATCAGCATACCGCTCGCGATCACCATGCTGGTGGCGGCGTTTACCGTGCATTGGCAAAACGGCTGGCAGGCCATTGCCGATGCTAGCGCACCCTTTGCCAACGCCTCGGTACATACCGCATCGGAAAAACTTGAGCGCGCGCGCGAAATTTTACAAACCCACGGCAATTATGAGTGGCTAACGGAAAGCGGCAACTTTGTGATATTAAATAATGGTATCGAGTTTTCTATCACTTATCTTATTTTGTGCTTAGCGTTACTGGTCATGGGCGGCGGCCGCTACGTCAGCCTCGATCACTATGTCGGCCTCAAACACTCTGTCAACTGCAACCACTAGAGCGCCAACTGGGTAAACAAGAAAAAACGGCCGGTATTTGATGAAAACCCTATTCGATATTGTCTAGGTGAACTGCTACTAACATTTGACAGCCATCAGTGGTTCAGCAAATCCAGTTGCATCACCACATCGCAACGGGAGTAATCTGGATGGCACTTGGCTGGTAGCGTAATGAAGCCATAGCGTTGGTAAAGCCCAATGGCACGGGTCAAGGTCGAGCTCGTTAGCAAATCTAAGGCCTGTGCATCGACAGCTTTTGCCTGCGCGATAGCCGCCTCCATTAGCAGGTGGCTTAAGCCCCGCCCTTGATAGGCTGGTGTGACAGCCATTTTCGCCAGTTCAAAATGTTGCCCGTCGCCCTTTAGCAGCGCGCAACAACCCACCACCTCATCACCCGAGGTGAGGGTTAACACATAACCACCCTGCTCAATAATCCAGGCCGGACGCTCCAGCATTTTACGATCTGACGCCTCGATGCTAAAAAAGCGCTCAATCCACGCGTACTTCAAGGCCGAGAAGGCGGCCAAGTGATGGCGATTGTTGACATGTACCGGCATAGCGAGACCCTTCTAGCTAAGATTTATGTTGCAATGCCGGCCATTAAGGCCGAAAACGTGACAATCACCCCTATTCACCCACACAACTAGCCACTTTATTCGCCAGCCAGCTATAGTTTAAGCAAGCTCACCCTGACTTGCGACCAGCGGGGTGCCACGGAACCTTAGAAATCACAGTTCAGAGTGCATGACGAAGCAAATGATCGGCCAACAAGACAGCCAAATACTGGCACAGCGCGTCGCTTTCCTCGAAGCCCAACTCGAAGCGCGAGAAAATGCCATTGAGGTACAGAAAGCCCTGTTTGAAATTGCTGATTTATCCTTTAAGTCCACCTCGCTAGACGCACTTTACGCCAGCGCTCATCAGGTCACGTCAAGACTGATGTATGCGGCAAACTTCTATATATCGCTGGAAAACACCAAACGCGGCACGATTCAGTTCCCTTACTACGTTGATACCATGGACCCAGCCCAGCCAGGCGAGGTCATCGAGGTGCCATTCAGTGAACTCGACAGCAGTTTAAGCGCCTATTTGATCAAGCACGACACCACGGTATTTTTACAAGGTGAGCAAGCCTTCGAACAGCTCATTCGCCAGCACCGCTTAGCGTTAGTGGGTGTCATGCCCCAATGCCTTATTGGTGTTCCACTGAAACGCACCACCGGTCAAAGAGGCGCCATTGTTGTACAGAGTTACCAGCGAGAAAACCAATTTACCGAAAGTGATAAAGAAATACTCAGTTTTCTTGCTCAACACATTGCCACCGCGATGGATAGATTTGAGCGCCGCGAACAACTCGAACGGCAAGTTGAAGAGAGAACAAAAACACTAAAAAAAAGAAACATTGAACTCAAAAAAACACTATCCACTAAAGATGCCGACCGAAAACTACAGGCTGCTCTCTACTCAATTTCACAACTCTCCCATACGGAAAGTGAGGTAGATAATCTATACCCAAAAATTCACAAAATTTTATCCCAATTATTCTATGCGCGTAATTTTTATGTCGCCATTCTCAATGAAGACGGCGACAGCATAACCTTTCCCTACTTTGCCGATCATAAAGACATTACAACCCGATCGCGCAAACTAAGTAATGGTGCCACTGAATACATTCTCCATACCAGAGCGCCACAACTAATCAATAAAGCGCGCTTAGAAAAACTTATTGCAAATGGTGAACTAGAAATAGCAGGCTCCAGACCATTTAGCTGGATTGGCGCACCTATTGTAATAGGTGAAACCGCCTATGGCGTTATTGCCGCGCAAAGTTACGATGAGACTAGGGAGTTCAACGAACATGATTTAGAGCTTCTGAGCTTTGTTGCCGATCAACTTGCCGAAGCAATTAAAAGACAGAAAGATTCCGATGCATTGCTACTGGCAAACATAACCCTTGAGGCAAGAGTCAACCAACGCACGTGGGAACTATCAGAAATTAACAATAAACTCGAGGGCGAGGTAGAAGAGCGAAAACGAGCGGAAGAACTCCAAAAGACCTTATTCACCATCGATGAACTGACCCAAACCACTAGTGATTTACACCTGCTTTATCGCGAAATTCACCAGCTGGTAGCGCGCTTTATTCACGCAAAAAATTTCTTTGTCGCCGAGTACAATAAATTATCTAACAAACTTTACTTTCCCTATTACGCCGATGACGACGACCAGCTCTGCGACTTTACCGAAACCACGGAGGATGACACCATACCGCATATGCCCTTTAAGCATATCGAAAAAACCCTTACAGCCTACGTCATTAGAACCGGTGAAGCTCTCTTGGCAACCCGCGAGGTAAGGCATGAACTAGAAGCAAAAGGCGAAATTGGTTTAGTCGGTAAAGAGCCCGAAGTTTGGATGGGCGTACCCTTAATTTACGACGAGCATGTGGCTGGCGTAATCGTCGTACAGACATACGACAAGACCGATAGATTCGGACAAAAAGAACTAGATCTACTGCAATTCGTTTCGTCCCACGTCACCACGGCACTTCAAAAAAAGTTTTATCGAGAATCTCTAGAGGCGCGCGTCGAAGAGCGAACCCTAGAACTTGCAGATCTTAACAAAAGCCTTCAGGATGAGATAAAAGAACGGCAGCGCGCGGAGCACTTACAAACCGCATTATTCAGAATTGCAGATATATCAGCTAGCACCTCTGATATGTCAAATTTTTACAAGCATATACATGACGCCATTGGCCAGCTTATGTATGCAAAATATTTCTTTATCGCGCTACCCGATATCCATGACCCAGACATTTTAACCTTCCCTTACTATATCGACATCTCCGACAAAGACCCTGCACCAAGGCCGATGGGCAACCACCTTACCGAGCATGTCATGAAGAGCGGTCAGCCGTTATTGTTAAACCCTTCGAATGTTGAGGAAATTACATCTCGCATTAATATTAAGGGTCAGATGCCAGTCTCTTGGCTCGGTGTACCATTGCAACTGGACAATGAAGTTCTAGGCGCACTAGTTGTGCAAACCTACGATACTGCCTTTGTATTAGGTAAAAATGAAGAAGAATTATTGACTTACGTTTCACACCATGTAGCCACTGCGCTCGATCGAAAACGCGCGCGGGATCAGCTCGAACAACGGGTAGATCAACGCACCCAAGAGCTACGTCAAGCCAACATTTCCCTAGAAAGGCAAATCGAGATTCGTCGAGAGATTGAGAAAAAACTCGAATTCGATGCTTTCCACGATGTGCTAACAAAACTCCCAAACCGCATGCTATTTATGGATCGTCTTGCCCAACTCATTGGCAAAGGCAACCGAGAAGACAAGTTTCAATTCGCGGTTCTATTTTTAGATTTAGATAGATTTAAAGTAATTAATGACAGCCTAGGCCATCTAGCAGGCGACAAGTTGTTACAGCAAGTTGGCGTTAGACTCACTAAACTTGTTCGCCCACAAGATACTGTCGCCAGGCTCGGAGGCGACGAGTTTTGTTTATTGCTGGATGATGTACAGGGTTTGAATTTCGCCGAACTCGTAGCCAAACGTATTTGTGAAGATCTTACCAAACCATTTGTAGTGCTAGGCAATGAAGTTTTCACTTCAACAAGTATTGGCGTCGCCTATAGTGCACTCGGATATGAAAGAGCAGAAGACATGCTAAGGGATGCCGATGCAGCCATGTATCAGGCGAAATTACTCGGTAAAAGACAGTATGCCGTATTCGATCAAAGTATGCATACCAAAGCAATGAATACGCTCAAGCTTGAAACAGAGTTGCGTAACGCCATTAACAATAACGAGATAGATGTATTTTATCAGCCAATTATGCGGCTAGGCACAACAGAACTCGACGGGTTTGAAGCCCTTGCACGCTGGCAGCACCCGAACCAAGGTCTAATTCCTCCCAGTGATTTTATTCCGCTGGCAGAAGAGAGTGGCTTGATCATTGATTTAGATATTGCGATGTGCCTCAAAGCTTGCATCCAAGTATCGCAATGGCACAAAAAATATCAATGCTCCGTATCTATCAGCGTAAACCTTTCTAGCAAACACTTTTCACGCAGCGACTTGGTAGACCGCATCAAAAATGTACTGCAAATTTCAGGCATAGACCCCGCACTCTTAAAACTTGAGATAACAGAGAGTGCGCTAATGGAAAATGTGATTGCCGCTCAAAAGATCCTTGGCGATCTTAAGCAGCTTGGTGTTTTCCTTGCCATGGATGACTTTGGCACAGGCTATTCATCACTGAGCTATTTACACAGGTTTCCGTTAGACGTATTGAAAGTTGACCGCTGTTTTATTGATGAAGTCGACGTGAAAAATGAAAATCGCGCAATTGTTACCACCATCGTTACCCTTGCCGATGCACTCGGCATGACCTCCGTCGCCGAGGGCATTGAAACACAGGCGCAACTCGCGGTCATCACCGAACTGGGTTGCGACCTCGGTCAAGGCTACCTATTCGCTCGGCCCATGAACCATCAAGATGCGGAAAATTATATTGCCGAAATTAGCCCAACAGCCTAAGCAGCGCGATCACATATAACGCCAATCGCGAACAATTTTAGTTTTTATAACCAAACCAAGAGTCGCACTAAGAAAGACACAACAATAAGCTGGGCCCTCGCTGCAAATGCATTCAAGCGCGTCTATGCTGACACATCTGCTTACTTTTATGCTTGAAAGCAATGCAAGCCCCACAAATGGATTGGAAGCCAGTGGTTTATCAATAATGAACGCCCCAATACCCCATATTGATAGCAAGCGGTCGCTAGCCGAAGCTTGCGCTCTTTTCGTTATGAGCGGTGCTTCAAGCCTGATAGTAGAAGGTGCCCAACCGATAGAACTCAGCCTAAATCAGCTTAAAACATGGCTCGAGCATCCCACGCACTCCCTTTCTACAACGCTAGAAAATCTATTCTTAGCAGACATAGAGCCCGCTGCAGCTAGCACTACACCAGTCAATGAATGCCCTACTCACACCTTGCAGGTGCTTCTACACGACTTGGCGCAAACAAGCACCGATGCAATCTATATTAAAGACACCAACGGCCAATACCTCTTCGCCAACGAGGCCTATGCCTGCGCCATTGGACACCCCCTAAAAAACATCATCGGCGCGACGGATTTATCGCTAAGTACACCGGCACTCGCACAAAAGTCGATGCAAATTGATAAACAAATCCTAAGCACTGAAACAATTAAAACCTTCGAAGAAAATATTGCCAACCAAATTGGCGTTTCAACCTACCTAACCACAAAAGGCCCAGTGCGCGCCAACGGCACAGTGCTTGGGACTTATGGCGTCTTGCGAGACTTTGGCAAATTACATCAAGCTCAACAAGAAAGAGACCAACACGAAAGTGAGTTGGAGGCAATTTTGCAATCCTTGCCCGATCTGTTCTTTCGCTTGGGGGCAGACGGAACCATTCTTGATTATCGCGCCCAAACCGAAACGGAACTGTACCGACCGGCAAAGGAATTCCTTGGTAAACGCATGCAGGATGTGCTGCCGCAAGATTTAGGTGAATTGTTTCTGGAAAAGCTCGATGAGCAACGAGCAACGAAAGGGCTTGTTTGCTACGAATACGAATTAGAGCTACCAACTGGAACCACGCGCTTCGAAGCTAGGCTACGCAACATCAACGGATTCGATGAATTTATCATACTGATTCGAAATATTACGACTTCTCACAACGAGAAAAAAGCCCTCAATCACGTTAAGCAACAGCTGGCAATGGCTCTGGATGCCGCTAAAGAAGGTGTGTGGGACTGGGATTTGGAGTCGGGAAAATGGACCGCCAACGGGCAATTTTTTACCATGCTAGGTTACCCCCCAGAGCCAGATCCACAACCTATTAAACGATGGAACGAAAAAATACACCCAGATGACGTAGCCCGACGAAATCAAGCTTACAGCGCCATTATGCGAGGCGAAACAGAAACCTTCGATGTCGAATTTAGAGCGAGAAATAATGCCAATCAATACCAATGGTTAAGAGCCAAAGGAAAAGTGGCAGAGTATTGCGTGAATAATAAAGCTCGACGAATAGTCGGTACCCATGAAGATATTACTCAGCAAAAAATACTCGAGGAAAAATTAAAGTTAGCGGCCACGGTTTTTAACAATACCGCTGAAGGGGTTATCATAGCGGACCCCAAAGGGTACATCATTGAGGTCAATCAAGGCTTTGAAGATGTAACCGGTTTTAAGCGTGAAGACGTTATCGGCAAGCACACAAGACTGCTTAATTCGGGTCGCCAAGCCCCTGCTTTTTACAGAGCCATGTGGAAGGAACTCACGATCAATGGCAGCTGGAAAGGCGAGATTTGGAACAAGAGAAAAGATGGATCTTTGGTGCCAGAATGGCTGAATATTAGCGCTGTTAAAGACGTCAACAATACCACCAGCCACTTTGTCGCGGTTTTCTCCGACATTTCTGTATTAAAGCGCTCGGAGGAAAAGCTCGATCACATGGCGCACCACGACACCTTAACCGGTTTACCCAACAGGTTAATGTTGCAAGCGCGAATGGGACGAGCGCTGGTGCATGCACATAGGAACAAGCACGCGATTGCTTTACTCTTCTTAGATATCGATCGATTCAAAAACATTAACGATAGCATGGGGCACCACATAGGTGATTCACTCTTAAAACAAGTCGCTGCTCGGTTGAAAACCTGCGTACGAAACGAAGATACCGTTGCACGTCTTGGCGGCGATGAATTTGTGGTGCTACTAGAAAACCTGATCGACCCTAGCGCTCCAGCTCAAGTGGCCGAAAAAATCCTACATGAAATTCGCAAGCCCTTCGAGTTGCAAAGCAAAGATTTTTACACAACCACCAGCATCGGCATTAGCGTCTATCCAACCGATGGCACCAGCCCCTCAGAGCTGTTACGAAACGCTGATACAGCCATGTATCAGGTCAAACACAAAGGCCGAGACAGCTTTACCTTTTATACCCAGCGCTTTACCGATGCAGCGCGTAAAAAAGCAGAAATGGAATCCGAATTGCACAAGGCAATCGCGCACAATGAAATGCAGCTCTGGTATCAACCCCAATTCAATCTTTCCACAGAAGAAATTATTGGCATGGAGGCATTAATTCGTTGGATTCATCCATCCAAAGGCATGATTGCTCCCGATTTATTCATTCCGTTAGCAGAAGAGAGCGGCTTGATCGTAAAAATTGGCGAGTGGGTTATCAATCAGTCCTGTGCTCAGATTCGTCACTGGCTCAACAACAACATTAGCGTTCCGCGAATTGGCATTAATATCTCTGGTGCCGAATTGCGCCAAGGTGAACTCGTCAACACCTTAGCGAAGGCGCTTAACTTACATGCGATCCCCGGCAAATATTTAGAAGTTGAGATTACCGAAAACTTCATGATGGAAGACATGGAAAAAGCCGTAAAAATCATCAATGAGCTAAAGAGCATGGGTATAGAGGTTGCTATCGACGACTTCGGTACAGGTTATTCATCGCTGTCCTACTTGAAAGCCCTGCCCATCAGGCGCCTAAAAATAGATAAGTCTTTCGTTGCCGACATCCCCAACAGCACCCACGACGTTGCTATAACAAAAGCCATTATCGCCATGGCCCACAGCCTGGGCCTTGAAGTTATTGCCGAAGGCGTCGAGACTCGGGAACAACAAAATTTCCTGCACGACAATGCCTGTAATTTCGGCCAAGGCTATCTCTTTTGCCGACCATCAACGGCCGAAAATATTGAGTGCTGGCTATCAAAAGAAGAATAGATCTAAGGAACCTCTGAATAACTCTGGTGCCGCTCTGGCTTCCAGCAAATTTCGTGGGCTAGGCGGGGCTTCGAAGGCATACCGGGGTCTGTCGAGAAGTCGCAAGCGGATGGCCGCCCCCAACTCACACGGAATTTGCTGGAAGCCCCGTAGCGCGCGGCCTTTAGCGGCCATCCGCTGCGTTGAGCTTCTTGCTAAGGGCTAAGGCCATTAGCTGCGAAACTCGCCTTGCGGCTGACCGCTACAGGTCACGCAGAGCGGTACCAGAGTTATTCAGAGGTTCCCTAACCCAACAAACGGGTCAATATCGGGCCGCCATCAAAGACGGACAGTCTAGCGCTATCGATAAATCCTTGCTGTCTCAGCCAAATCGCTAACGGCTCATGCAGCGCATCATTGCTGTCAGCAGTCAACAAAGCACCGCCCAAGAAGCATTCATAAAGCGGAGTTTGAGGTAAGAGCTCGGCATGATGGTGATTGCAGTCTTGGTAAGATATACCAGTTAAAGGCAAGCCAGTAACGCGCCAAAAATGCTCGCCACTGCTTACTGGTAAGCTAATACAAATATGACCGGAAAACTTATCCTGGCCCGACGCTAGAAAACCAAGTGCCGCCGAGATCAAATCCGTCGCTAGGTGTTCCCGTCCATTTGCCACAACACATAATGCCAGAGAGTGTTGACCGAGCAACCCCTGATCAAGCGTGATCACCTGCTGCTCGTGACATACCGACAACATATCGGACCTATGTAATGCCTTAGAACGCCGGTAGCTTAAACAGTTAATACTGTAACCAATGAGCGTATGTAACTCGAGCATACCCATGAGCTGAGCCTTTTCATACGCCACGAAGATGTAATTTGAAGCGGACTCACCTTCTCCGTACAAGAAAGCAGTCACAGACTCCTTAACCTGGTTTTCTATCTGCCACGTACGGGCTAATTGCGAGCCGAAGATACAGCTCGCCCTCGGCATAAAATCTTGCAGATCCGATATATCTGAAATTTGTACAGGGCGAATATTCAAGGCAAAGACTCCTGCACCAGATAACGGCGATTCGTTGTAGGCACATGATAAAGACCGATATTTTTATCGATTAACGTACAGCGAAAAGCCAAACCGTCACCACCGCAAATCAAATAGCTTTCACCCGCATTAGCGCCGTCAACTGAACTGCTTCTGAAGCTTTTTAATTCATGTTTTTTACATGAAAAGCAGGGGCCTGCATCAAACACATCGACATAGGGTGTATTGCTAAAGCCTTCCGACAAAGCAGCCGCCAGCAGGTCATCAAAGCATTTATCATGGCAACCGATAACGGCCTGCGCATCGCGCGACAACAATGCCGTATAGATAGGTTGTGGCGGCATTAACTCTCCAACAAAGGATTTACTCAAAGTGCCACAGTAATGCTCGGCTTGATCGTACTCCATGGCAAAAAAAGCTTTACCTAGGGCATTCCAAAACGGTGACTCGGCTTGATTATTGGTTACCCCAACAAACTCCACTATAACCTCGTCACAGAATCGCTCTGGGTAGCTAGCCATGTAGAGAATTCTGGCTTGAGCCAGTAAATTTATGCTGGCTTTAGTGCTAAATTTATCCGCTATAAAAAAACCACTAAATACCGATTTGCCATTATTATCGGCGCAGAGAATGAGGCGGTCTTGCACATGGCGCTGATTTAAATTTGGCGAAAATACGTAGTGCTTGTCCAGCCGAAAATTGAAATAGGGTTCATGCCTTCCAGCGCAAGCTAGAATGCCGCTAACACCCACTACCCTATCCGTGTCTGCATCGATTAGTGCAAATAGATACTCCTCGTCAGTTGGCTCGATCACCTCTTTGGCGAATGATTCCACACTGCACTGCAATCGTCTTATCAGGCGATCGCGATCCTCCGGCAATGATGTTAAGCCCACCGGACTATCGTAGGCCAACTGCTCCAAAGCTTCTAAATCCGAAAGTAGACATGGTCGCACATACATCATGGAATAAGCCTTTCTGATAAACGACGCAACTCGACAGAGAAAATGACATTAACAGCAGAGTAACTGTCTTTAGTACCATCGAGATAGCCCCAATAGCCCTCGCTTTTGGGGGATTGCTTAAATTGATAGCGAACTAGGTAATCATGGTTTTGAAATCGAGCCAGCGTGAATCGATCAAGTTGCGTGCTATCACTATTATCCAACAAATCAAACCCCAAACTTTGGTCCAATCTCGCATTCGCCAGTGCAAATCCACCACCGGAATGCACGCCACCTGCAAAGGCTTCCCGGCCAACAGTTTTCTGCTTGCCGTCACTGGCTTTAAATAGTTTACGGCTCCATTGCCAACTATCCCCGGCGGCCATGAGCGATAGCGAGAACTGACGAATAACCTCAGTTGCGACATCCGCCTGCTCGCGCGAATCCTCACTCAGGTTACAACCGCCAGTAGCAGCCTCAAGCCAAACCACGTTGCCGCGCCCCAATACGCGTAGACTTTGCTTTTCCAGATCAACGAAAGCCGCGGTATCCTCGTCCACTCCAAGCCCGTAACCTTGCTTTAGCCTACACATGGCCACGGCTAGCCGGCCTAAACGCGCCTTGCGATCAAAGTGTTGATCCACCAAGATGCTGGGTAAAAAATTCAATCCTGGCTGCCAATATAATTGGCCTAACTCCTGACTCTCCATGCCGGTATAAGCCTCGGCGGGCGGTGACAAAAGTGCGCTAACACTATCGCCACCGGCAATCATTTGATGACTCATCATTGCCGCACCAGCGCTAGTACCACCAACAATCGCACCGGATTGTAGCTTGTCTCGAATGAACTTCAGTAGCGGGCTTTCCTCACCATCGCGCATTAGAAGTTGCGTTATCCGAGTTTGATCGCCGCCTACAAACCAAAAACCTTGCACCCCCTCTAGCGATGCAAGTAAGTCTGTAGAATAAGCGTTGTCTTGCCACTTGCTTTCGTCCACGTCCGTTGACGGGTCATCGACGAGCGCGAGAGGAACAATCACTATCCGCTCATTGGTAACGCCGTAGCGATTCAAATCCTTGCGAAATTTCTCAGCATAAAGCGCCGGTCGACCCGAAGCCGCTGGAACAATGGCAATTTTCGCTTGCGCCGGAATGGCATCGATAAAAGCACGGTACACTTGCGCATTGGAGCTTTCTAGAGCACCGCCGACGATCAATAATTTTCCTCCGGCCAACGCCGTTGAGCCAAACGTAAACGACAGTATTAAGACTACAAAGAAAACTAGAAATCGCATTATTTAATCCACCGAGTTTAAAAATTGACTGCGCTCCTCGCGCGGCGTCTGCTGAAAGCGCTGTCGATAAGCGGTACTAAAATGTGGGCCCGAAGAGAAGCCACAGCGAGAACCAATTTCCACAATTGAAAGATTGCTCTCTAGCAATAGTTTTTTTGCAGCATCTAAACGAAGATTCAAATAGTAGCGCGAAGGCACTTCTTGTAAATATTTTTTGAATAAGCGCTCCAGCTGACGTCGTGATATGCCTAGATAATCGGCAATTTCACTGGTCGCCAGAGGCTCCTCTATATTGGCTTCCATAAGCAGTACGCCCTCTAGCAACTTCGGCTCTTGAGAGCCTAAATGGGTCTGTAAGGGAACTTTTTGCCTTTCGTTACCCTGGCGAATTTTATCGCACTGCAGCCAATCGGCCACTTGCGTTGCGATGCCAGCGCCACACAACAAACGAATCCAATGCAAGGCTAAATGCAAACTAGCCAACTCACCGGCACAGGTGGTTAAGGGTGGCGCCCACTCAAATAGTGCCGCGCTCGGGTTAAGCGCTGGAAATTTAATGCGCAAGCTATCCAGTAACTGCCAATGTGCCGAGACCCGCTTACCATCCAATGCACCACTCGCGGCTAAATGTACCACTGCATTGCCCAGCGCCATTACATGAACATTGCGCTTAATCTGTAGTAAAACTAATTCATTGAGGTCGACATTTTGGTGCCCGCGCTTGGGCCAGAGCATTGAACCGATGAGCACAACAACCTGGCCCGAAAACATACGCAGCGCATTGTGGTCGCGGCTCTGCGCAATAGAAAATATTTGTTTACCCAACACGCGATTCGCTGTTTCTAAAGCCTGTAACATGACCTCGCGCGCCATCCCCGAGCTGTCAGCCAGCTCGTAAAACAGAACACTGATGGGCAAGTGCTGGCTGGTCATCGGTTAGCGATCAAACATAGACTTGGCCAAAATTTTACTATCGCGCATTAACCATTTACCTCGACTGACAAGGCCAGACACTGCCAACCGCTCGGAATCTATAATGGCGAAGTCGGCGCCACCATTGAGCGAAATTTTGCCCTGTGCAAGGCCAAGAATGCGCGCCGGGTTTTCGGTAATCAGTTTTAAAGCGTCGGAAACGCTTAACACCTTAGCCTCAATGAGACGCGCCACTTCCTCCCAAAGACTACCAATACCGCCCACCTCAAGTCCATCTAGCTGACCCGCTGCGTTGAAATGCGGCAGCGAGCCTTGCGCGTCTGATGAAAACGTCATTTGCGATAGCGGCACACCTTTTTCTAATGCAATCTGCACTGACTCACTGGCGCGGCGCTCACCCATGGCAAGAATGTCGTCGGTGGTGCTGGTGGTGAAATCAAGGTAGCCACCTAGGCGCGCAAAGGCCGCACCTTTTGCGATTAAACTGTCACTACGACCCATGTGCGTGGGATAAAACTGACTAATCGGTAACGCCGTATTAGCCACCACTTCATGTAATACATCAAGCGCCGATTCATCTTCACCAACATGGACACTTACCACGCCGGACTTTCCTGAAAGCATGCCTGCGACTCTAGCGTCGCTAGCAACCCTCGCCAGTTCGCGCCACGAAGGTTGCGAACCGCGATGGTCGGCAATAGCAATTTCGCCTACGCCGATAACAGGCTCAATCAACATAATATCTTTGCGCAAATCACCCGTTAAGGTTTGTACCGGCAATTGGTAGCTGCCGCTATGCATGTAACAATGCAGTCCAATCGCATTCAGCGCTTGCGTTTTACCAAACAGCTCACCGAGGCTGCGACAGGTAGCGTCCGTACCTAACACCCCAACCATTGTGGTAACACCGGCTTTGATTGCGTCAACGGCGTTTAGCTCGGGCGTACGCGTGGCAAAGCCACCCTCGCCGCCACCGCCAGTGATATGCACCAAGGAATCAACAAAGCCGGGCACCAGCCACTGACCTGCAGCGTCATACTCGTCAAGCTTGAACCCACTGACATTGAGCTGCTTTTCCATGGCCACTATTTTTCCGCCAGCAATTAGCAGATCGACATTACCCAAGGCCTGGGGCGCGAATACCTGCGCATTTTTTATTAACAACATAACCAAAACCCTTAGAATCCCGTCAAACTGGCGCCAATCACGCAAAGGCTTGCGACGCAAAAGATGACTAGAAAAAAACGCCAAATAAATTTAATCCAAACTAACCACTCTATTTGCGCCGCGCCTAAACACCCCATTAACGCCGCACTGGTAGGTATTAAGATATTAGTCAGGCCATCGCCCAACTGAAACGCCAACACAGCAGTTTGCCGAGTAACGCCTAATAGGTCTGATAATGGCGACATGATCGGCATTGTCAACGCGGCTTGGCCTGACCCCGATGTCACAAAGAAGTTAAATACACTCTGAAAAACATACATACCCCAAGCTGTCAGCGCCGACGGCAGCTCGCCTAAGGCACCAGCGGCGTAAAACAATAAAGTGTTGAGTAAACTAGGTTGATTCGGATCATCGCCACCGAGCAATAACACAATACCCTTGGCAAAGGCCACCACCATAGCGGCGGGCAACAGTTGCGCCGCACCCTGCCGAAAAGCTGCGATAGCGCTGTTGGCGGTCATCGCATTTAACTTAAACCAAACGCCAACAGCGGCAGCGGCTAAACCCATACAAAAAAATTGGCTGGCAATTTCTGGCAAATAGTATTGGCGCACAGTTACGCCCCAAATCATCCAAAAAATACCGGCACATAAAACCGCTAAAATGAGGCCGTGGCCGCGCTTAAATGTGGCGATAGTGTTGTCGTTATCGCAGGCCACCAAACGCGTGTCAGTTTGCGCGCTCAGCGAGGGCACACCACTTGTTAATTGCCGGCCATAACGCCAGATCCACAGCATGCCCAGCGCTGTGAAAAACAGCCATATTGCCAAGCGTACTTGTGCACCAGATAGCAAGGGCACGCCGGCAATACCCTGCGCAATTGCCACCCCAAAGGGGTTCATCCACGAGGTCGCAAAACCCACTTGGGTGGCAAGGTAAGTCACCACAACCGCCGACAAGCCGTCATAACCCAATCGCACTAGCACCGGCGCTAGCATCAAGGTGAACGGGATTGCCTCTTCACCCATGCCAAATACAGCACCGCCGAGAGAGAAAAACAAGAACAAGGTCGGCAAAAGCCAAGCCGTGGATTTGGTTTCTGTGCCAACCAATTTACCAATACCGGCGTCAACGGCACCGGTGGCAAATACCACACCAAAGGCACCACCGGTGATTAAGATGAAGGCGAAAACGCCAATGGCGGAGCCCCACTTATCACCGGCAACCAAACCTTCAAATAAGGTATTTAAAAGCCCCATAGCGCCACCCTCTGCAAACAAGGGCAAGCCTTGCGCTTCAGGCAACTGGACGAAGGATTCGGGCACAATGACACTGCGACCATCGATCATGAGTGCGTCGGTGAAATAACCACCGGGGATCAACCAACCTAAACACCAAGCCACCAAGGCAATAACCATCAAAATTAGCCAAGTATCAGGCATGCTGATGGCTACCGGGGCGGTGTTTGGGGTCAACTCTTCCTGCATTTTTGAATTTTGCATAAACATGAACGCCCTTAGTAGGTTAAAACCCTACTAAGGGCGAGCCAACCTCTTTCGTTGTATAACAAGCTAATTAATCGAGCTGTTTAACTTAGCACTCAGCTATTTCTAAGTGCCATTAATAGTAGACGACCATTAAAACACGTAGTTATAACGCAGTGTGGCAAAGCGACCCATGATGGAGTGATTGCTGTAATCAACATTTGACGAAGAACCAAACACATCCGGCGCACGCTTATCTAGCAAGTTCTTCACACTTAGCTGTAAGTAAGAGTCGTTGCTAAATACGTAACCTAGATTCCCATTCCACAGCATCACCGAAGGAATATTGACTTCATCGTCTTTCGTTAAGCCATAGTTATCCAAAACTTCTGAGCGCACGTCAGCCAGTTCGTCGCGGTAGCCATGCACATAGTTAGCTGACAAACGCGCGCGCCAACCGTCGTTGCGCCAAGCGAGGGCCGCAGTAGACTTTAAGCGTGGGAAACGGAATTCGCCGGCCCAGTTTTCGATTACAGAGCTATCGGAAATCTGTTCTTCGAAGTTACTTAAGTAAGATGCATCCCAAGTCAACGTAAAACTGCCCGCGTCGGTATCAAAGTATTGGGTGTAAGCTAGGTCAACACCGTCGGTTTTTTGATAGCCGGCGTTAATCAACTGAAAATGTGCGTCCAACAATTCACCTGAAGGGTCAATCAAAAGACCGGGGGTGCCCGTCGCTAAAGCACTAAAATCATCAGACACAACTACTTGACCCGCACTAGTGCCATTTAGGGTTTGTAAAATGTAATCATCTTCATCGAGTTTCACGAGGTCTTGGTAATCAATACTCCAGTAATCGATATTGATTTCAATATTGTCATTAGGGCGCAACAATACACCAGCCGACCAGGTTTCTGCGGTTTCTGGCTGCAATTCAGCGTTTGCCACCACCTCGGCATTTAACGTCCCAGTTTTTGTCTGTCCGCCGCAGAAGTCACCGTCGCCATAATCGGTGTTAGAAAACTCCGGGTTTTCATCACAGTAAGCGGTGTAAGCGATTAATGTTGTACCTTGCCCTGCCTGTGCCAAGCTTGGCGCCCGGAAAGAGGTAGACCAGTTAGCGCGGAACGTTAGCTCGTCTATGGGCTGGTAGCGCAAGCCAACCTTCGGGTTAGTGCTCGAACCAAAGTCACTGTAATCATCGAAGCGCGCCGCCAACTGCACTTCAAAGTTTTCAGTTATCGGCACATAGAACTCTGCAAATGCAGCAAACAACTCTCTGTCGTATTGCACCTCCGTAGCCGAGAAGCCCAACACCGGATCATCGTTTGTATCGGTCGCCAAGGCGTTAGCCGAAGGCGTGTCCTGCGCCGACTCCTCGCGGTATTCAGCACCAAAGGCTGCACTCACCGCACCGGCCGGCAATGAAAATAATGTGCCCGATATTTTTGCATCGAACGTGGTCAATTCAGACTCGCCCTTGCGCGTCGCCCTAGTGCGGAAAAAATCCGCATCCACTTGCTGATCGGCCTGGCCGCCGAAGGGGTTGTACCAGAGCGTGGATTTACCGCCATCTTCACAGCTGCCATTGCCCGTATAGGTGTATTCTCGGTTGATAATATTTACGTCGTATTGATCTACCAAACTGCCGTCCGTACACAAGTTCCCTAACAACGCATTGGTCACTAGCTCGCGTACATAAAAGCCCTCAGTGGCATTTTGGGTTGATTGGCTATTACCATAAGACAACGCGGTTTCCCAGCTCCAATCCTTAATCTCGCCGCGCAAGCCCGACACGAATCGATAAGATTGGGTGTCCACCTCTATCGCACGCGGATCAGGAAACGCGCCATAGGCAGTCATGACATCATCGCCTGCAGACAAAATAAGATCTGTCACCGTATCGCTAGGGGAGGAGCCGAATCCGCCATCATCGGCAGAGGCTAAAATGCCTGCGGTAAGATCCGCATCTTGGCCCCAACCAGGGTGAAATGCACTCACGGGCAGGTTAAATGGTTTTGGCGAAGACACGCCATTAGAGTGGTTATCTTGCACCATCAACTCGTTAAACCAGGTGACGCCGTTAGACAAATCGACGCTGAATTGCGCCGTTGCACCTAGAGCTTCCAACTCGCCTTCTGCACTGTAAAAGTCGTTCTGATTTACCCCGCAATAACTGCCGTATTCGCCGCTCGCAGGCGTTGCGCAAGCAGACTCGATCGCATCGCCCAAGCCACCAAACACAGGGTGCGGACCCATCCAGTAGCCGTCATTAAATGAAGGGTATATACCGTCTGGGCTTAATCGCTTTGTTACAGCCGTCTCTTCGCGATCGCGCTCATAGGTGGCATTGCGCTTGTAATAATCTACCACCACCAAGGTGTTGGTGTTGTCCGTGCTATGGCCCCACACCGCGTTGATATTAAAACGGCCATCGTCGCTATCCGCCCATGAATCGCCGTAATTAACATCCACTTCAAAGCCGTCAAAATCTTCCCGTAAAATCAAATTCACCACACCGGCAACGGCATCGGCACCGTACAGAGCGGACGCCCCACTCGGCAAAATTTCCACCCGCTCAATAGCGGCCAAGGGAATACTATTAGTATCAACAAAAGACTCACTGCCTTTAGCAAACGAGCTAACACTAACGCGGCGACCATTTACCAAAGTCAAGGTTGAACTGGTGCCCAAACCACGCAGAGAGATACCGGAAGCACCGACCGGGGATTGGCCAGATAGAGGACCAGAACCTTCAGTGGTAAAAGTACCTGTGCCGCCGCCTGTGATAGAGATTTCGTCAAACAGATCGCTCAGCGAGTTGGCGCCGCTGGCGACGATATCGTCGCGGTTTATTTGTACCGCCTGAACCGCGCCTTCTAAATCAAGGCCTTTAATGTTAGTGCCGGTTACGAAGATTTCTTCCAGTGAGTCAAGCGTCTCCTGTGTTTGGGCACCGGCGTTAGCCGCTAGCACAGCAGTAAGACCCAAAGCGGCCCGAATGGAACGAGATAACAAGGTTTTATTTGGCATGATGCACACTCTATTCATTATTAGTTTTGTCGGAAAATCAGGGGAAAAATTGCCCGCGAACGGGCTCACAAAGGACACACAGGGAAGCGTTACTCGTCAAACCACTCACTGAGGCAATAGCGCGCTGCCACCCTCGTTAAGGCCGTCGAAAACGGTGTTAATAAAGTTTGAAAGCACATGGGTGGGCTCACGAGTTGTTAATGGCTATTAGTTTTACGGCAATGTTGACCTAGGATCAATCCAGCGCGCAGCCGCCAGAAGCCCTATGGGGATGTAAAAATAGCTTATAAAATCAGCCACTTATACGATCATGACAATGCAAACCAGGCGCTTCATGTCGCACCTGCTTGTACAAGTGTGTCGCAAATCTGTAAGTCGCTGCGCGAGCTGCCAGAAAGCACTTTTACACCCAACTCCCACTCTGCTTCAAATATGCGCCAGCCTAGATGACACGGCGCAGCACCAGCGCACAATGGCGCTCATCTGCCTACTGCGAGCACCTCACATGAACAGTACCCGCCTAGAAATGGATTCCATTGGTTCACGACCTATCGACAGCCACGTTTACTACGGTGTGCAAACCCAACGAGCACTGGAAAACTTTTCCCAATTGGGCAAGCCACTGTCTGCATTTCCGCGGCTCTTAACGGCCATGGCACAAATTAAAATCGCCTGCGCCCAGGCGAACGCGCGCACAGCTGAACTAGCGCCACATTTAGCACGAGCAATAAGTCAAGCCTGTGAGGAAATCATTCAGGGCCAATGGCACGATCAATTTCCCGTTAGCCTGCTGCAAGGCGGTGCGGGCACGTCCACCAATATGAATGTGAATGAAGTGGTGGCCAACAGAGGCTTAGAGCTGCTCGGCCATAACAAAGGTGAATACCAATATTTACACCCAAACGATCATGTCAACTGCAGCCAATCAACCAATGACGTTTACCCTACGGCACTGCGCCTAGCCTTGTACTACCAAAGCCAAACGCTCACTTCAGCGCTAAGCGAATTAGTACAAAGCTTCAACAACAAAAGCCAAGCTTTTTGCCACATTAATAAAGTTGGCCGCACCCAAATGCAAGATGCAGTACCAATGACGCTGGGCCAAGAATTTGCAGCCTTTGGCCAAAGTTTGGCGCAGTGCAAACACCGTATTCAAGCCGCGAGCGCGCATTTATTGAATGTAAATTTGGGCGGTACCGCAATCGGCACCGGCATCAATGCCAGCGCTGACTTTCGTGCCCATGCACTCAACAACTTAAGCCAGATCACCGGTCTAAGCCTTAAACACAGCCATGATTTACTGCAAGCAAGCTGGGACACCGGCGACCTCGTGGATATCTCCTCTACACTAAAGCGTCTAGCCATTAATCTATCGAAAATTGCCAACGATTTACGCTTACTCAGTTCGGGCCCACACTGCGGTTTTAACGAAATTCACTTGCCAAAAATGCAACCGGGCTCGTCCATCATGCCAGGCAAGGTAAATCCCGTGATTCCAGAAACCATCAATCAAATTGCTTTCGATGTTATCGGTAAAGACCATGCCGTATGCATGGCGGCGGAACAGGCGCAATTACAGCTAAATGCATTCGAGCCGTTGATGGCGGAGTGTCTTTTTACAGCGATGGATCGGCTCACCATTGGCTGTCAGTTGCTGCGTGAAAAATGCATCGAGCAGATTGAGGCAAATACCGACCAGTGTGAAAAAAACTTACGCCACTCACACGCTCTCGCCACGCTATTTAACCCCCTGTTGGGCTACAAGATAACCAGTGAACTCATTAACGAATCTAATCAGCTCAATGTTCCTTTTGTTGAGTTGGTGCAACAGCGAAAACTGTTATCAAGGGTCCAAATGCAGGGCTTACTGAAAAGCACTTAATCAATTAAGCGCTTTTCAACTTTGTGTAACAAAAGACCAATTTGTTTTCAAAATGCGCCCAAGTCTTGGACATAGCATTTCATCGCTCCCAAGCTTGATGGCGCAGAAGAGGTAGCTCTGCCCAACAACAATAACGAAGGGCATCAACATGAAAATGACAAAGACTCTACTAACGGCACTCGCATTTGCGCTTGCCGGGCTCTCATTTAGCGTGCTCGCTTGCACGACCAGCGAGCAAGAATCCAACGATAATGAATCCAATGCCAATGGTAGCTTATGCGCTGACACGCCACTGGCCGGCAGCATTTCCAGCCGTCGCGATGTGGACTGGTATTACCTAGACGTTAACCAGTCAGCCAACCTAACCATCACTCTTAGCCACAGCAGCGGCGATGACTTCGACTGGTATTTTTACCCCAGCAGCGGCTCCTATACCGCCTCGGCTCAAACCAGCAACACCACCGAAACAGGCTCAGCCAGCGCTACCGGCGCCGGTCGGTATTATGTAAAAGTGACGCGCTATCGCGGAACAGGTAGCTATACCTTAAATGTCTCTGGTTTCGATAATGGCGACGACGGTGGCGATACCGGCGGGAACAACTGCAACTACGGCGCGCGGCCAAGCAAGCCTGGCCAGCTATCGAGCAGCATACTCGGTACCTCGGCAGACAAGTGCCCAAGCCTAAGCTCGGGTAACGGCGGCCTATTACTGATGGGCGGCGGCACCGATGTTGACGCAGCCTTTAGCAATCGCGTAGCGCCGCAAATCCAAGGCGGCGACATCGTCGTGTTGCGCACCAGCGGCACCGATGCCTACAACAGTTACCTGAAGGGCCTTACCAATGCCGACTCGGTGGAGACCTTAATCGTCGATCGCCAAAGCTTGGCTAACGATGCCTATGTGGAGTGGGTAGTAAAAAGCGCGGAGTTTGTCTGGATTGCCGGTGGCGACCAGTCAGATTACTTAAACCAGTGGGCCGGCACCAAATTAGCGGCGGCGATTAACCACGTGTATCAGAAAGGTGGCGTTATCGGCGGCACCTCAGCAGGCGACGCTGTGCAATCGCAACACATCTATGATCCAGATGGGATTTTGGGGGTTTACTCCGACGAAGCGGTGACCGATTTATGCCACCCCTACATCAATATCAGCAGCGACTTTCTGTCCACGCCGATCATGCAAAAAGTCATTACCGACACCCACTTTGCCGAACGCGATCGCATGGGCCGGCTCATGGTCTTCATGGCAAACCTGCCGACTAACACCACCGGTATCGGTGCCGACGAAGCCACTTCTATCTTCTTCAATGCCAGCGGCCAAGGCGTCGTGGATGGCAGCGGTGACGTGTATATCTTGCGCGAAAATGGCAACACCAGCCGCACCCAAGTAAGCTGTGGCTTACCGGTTGTGTACCAAAACCTACTGCGCTACAAGCTGAGCGCGGGCGACACCTTCAACCTTAACACCGGCGCCTCTAGCGTTAGCGCTAAGTCTATTGGCATTGATGGCCGCAACAACAACTTCTACATCAACTCGCCCTACAACTAAATTTTTACCGCACTCCTCTTTACGGGCCACCCAGGTGGCCTTTTTTTGTATCTCGTCCACAGAGATCCCCTGACAAGAAAAACGGCCACTTGCAGGCGAAAGTTTCCTATAGTAAATTTCGGTTTCCTAAAGGAAACAAACGACCGTAAATGTTGTACAAATCACTCATTCAACGGCCCTAAACCGTTCAAATGATGTACAATCCGCGCCTCAAAAATTTCATCATTGTCAGGCTACCACAGGGCTTACCCATGTTTGATAAAGCACAGACCATTGCTTCCTACGACCCCGAGTTATGGGCCTCTATCCAAAATGAAGAGCGTCGTCAGGAAGAGCACATCGAGCTCATCGCCTCGGAAAACTACACCAGCCCCATGGTGATGGTGGCGCAAGGCACCAAGCTGACCAATAAATACGCCGAAGGCTACCCAGGCAAGCGCTACTACGGTGGCTGCGAATACGTGGATGTGGCTGAATCTTTGGCTATCGAACGCGCCAAAGAATTGTTCGGTGCCGACTACGCCAACGTGCAGCCGCACTCAGGTTCGCAAGCTAACGGTGCCGTGTACGCCGCTCTGTGTGAGCCAGGCGATACCGTTCTGGGCATGAGCTTGGCACACGGCGGCCACTTGACCCACGGCGCCTCTGTTAGCTTCTCTGGTAAGGTCTACAAAGCGGTTCAATATGGCATCAACACCGAAACCGGCGTGATCGATTACGACGAGGTTGAGCGTTTGGCGGTTGAACACAAGCCCAAGATGATTGTGGCCGGCTTCTCTGCCTATTCACAAATCATGGATTGGCAGCGTTTCCGCGAGATCGCCGACAAAGTAGGTGCTTACCTATTTGTCGATATGGCCCACGTAGCTGGCCTAGTGGCCGCCGGTGTTTACCCTAACCCCGTGCAAATTGCCGACGTCACCACCACCACCACGCACAAAACCTTGCGCGGCCCACGCGGCGGCTTGATTTTGGCCAAGGCCAACGAAGCCATCGAGAAGAAGCTGAACTCAGCCGTATTCCCCGGCGGCCAAGGCGGCCCCTTGATGCACGTGATCGCCGCCAAAGCGGTGAGCTTCAAAGAAGCCATGAGCCCCGAGTACAAGGCTTACCAACAACAAGTGGTAAAGAACGCCAAAGCCATGGCGGCCACCTTCATCGAGCGCGGCATTAAGATTGTTTCCGGCGGCACCGAAAACCATTTGATGCTGGTTGATTTGATTGGCAAAGAATACACCGGTAAAGATGCCGACGCCGCCTTAGGCGCCGCCAACATCACCGTGAACAAAAACGCCGTGCCGAACGACCCACGCTCGCCCTTCGTCACCTCTGGCCTGCGCGTTGGCACCCCCGCCATCACCACGCGCGGCTTTAAAGAAGAAGAAACCGTGCAGCTGACCCACTGGATGTGCGACGTACTTGAAGCCTTAGAAAGCGGCAATGCCGAGGCGAAGATTGAAGAAGTGAAAACCAAAGTGCTGGATATTTGTAAACGCTTCCCCGTTTACGGCGACATCTAATCTCCATTGTCTTTGTGTTAAACAATGAAGCCTGCATCAGCAGGCTTCATTGTTTCTGACCTATCAACTTACCCCTTCATTTCTTTTCATCCCACCAAGCTTAAGTTTTCTCGCCTAAACTGTTTTCAGAGAACTTTTCAGCATTAGGTTTGTACACTTGTGCCGAAAAATGCCGTTACGCATTCGTATGCATAAGCCTGCATGGCTATGAATACGTATGTAGTCCCTTGTGACACAAGGCCTTGCGTCATTAGCATGGTTTTCTCATCACTGCTAATTCGTGATCATAATAAGTAATCTGAGGGAAACCCTATGAGCAGCCGTTATAACCCAAGTAAAAGTCTGCGTTTTGCGCCGACACTTTTGTCCGCCGCCATCCTTGCCGCGTCATCTGCCTACGCGCAAGATCAAACCGCGGACGATGGTGAGTTATTAGAAGAAGTTGTTGTCACTGCGAGCTATCGCGCTGCGCTGCAACGCGCACAAGCCATGAAGATGGACAGCAGCTCTATTGTTGAAGCCTTATCTGCAGAGGATATTGGTAAACTACCCGACACCAGTATTGCTGAGTCATTAGCTCGCTTGCCAGGTTTAGCCGGCGAGCGCCGCGACGGGCGCACCAGTGGTCTTTCTGTTCGCGGCTTTAAAGAAGATTACGTAGGTACCACCTTAAATGGTCGCGAGCTCCTAGGCATGGGCGACAACCGTGGCGTTGAATACGACCTATACCCTACCGAAATCATTTCTAACGTTATGGTATACAAATCACCCGATGCTACCCTGTTAACACAAGGTATCGGCGGTATCGTTGACTTGCGCACTGCTAGCCCTCTCGATAGCGACCCAATCCTGGCGGTTAACCTAAGCTTGGAGCAAAATAGCAACGAATCTGCAAACCCTGACTTCGATAATCAGGGTCACCGCGCATCCCTCAACTTCGTTGACCGTTTTGCGGATGACACCATTGGCCTAGCGCTAACACTCGCATCAATGGAATCTCCTAGCCAAGAAGAGCAATTCCGCGGTTGGGGTTACGCAGACGCAACCTTCAACGGCGAGCCAGTCAAAGTACTTGGCGGCCACGACTCCTTTGTTCGTTCGGCTCTCATGAAGCGCGAATCCGTAGCCGGTGTGTTCGAGTGGGAACCCAATGATCGATTAAATGTGAAGGTTGACGCCCTTTATATCGACTTCGAAGAAGACAAAGTATTCCGTGGCTTGGAAGAGGGCGGCCCAGTTTGGAGCGGCGCTAACTACACTATTACCGAAGTAGTCGATGGTTTGGCAACGGCCGGTTACATGGACGGCTTTCACTCAGTTATTCGCAACGATGGCGAAAACAAGAAAGCCACACTCAGCACCGTTGGCCTTAATGTAAGTTACCAGCTAACAGATGCTTGGACTGGCGTTGTTGATTACGCTCACAGCGAAGCGGACAAAACCATTTCCAATATCGAAAGCTATTCAGGTGTTGGTCGTGCTGGATCAGCGGGTCAAGGCGCCGGTGTAGCACGTTCTTGGACCATGACACCCGAAGGTGTGATGTATGGCGACCATCCAACCATTACCAGCCCAGACTATACCGACGCAAGCCTCATAAAGCTGGCTGGCCCACAAGCTTGGGGTGGCGGTATGGGTCGCGACGATGCGCAGGACGGTTTCGTAAACGAACCCACCTTTGATGAAACATTAGACACTTTGCGCCTACAGGCCAACGGTGATGTTTCATGGGGCATTATCAATGCCATACAGGTAGGTGCTGCGGTTTCTGATCGCTCCAAATCCAAAGAAAACAATGCCTATTTCCTAACCGCCAGTACTTACCCTGGAGACGGCCCTATCCCAAATACTGTGGGCACAGCTGATCTTTCCTTTATGGGTCTAGGTAGCATTCTTGCGTACGACGGCTTAGCTCTATACAAAAGTGGCTATTACGACCTAACCGATGCAGCAGGTTTCGAACCAAATCGCGTTGGTGACTCATACACAGTTAACGAAACACTCACCTCAGTTTTCTTTAAAGCTGACATGGAGTCTGAAGTTGCCGGTATGGCGCTCACGGGTAACGTTGGTGTGCAAGTCGTTCATACTGAGCAAGATTCAACTGGCTTTAGCACTGTAGTAAGAGACGACGACCCGAATGACGGCGTACCTGGCATGGTAGAGATTACACCTATCGATGGCGGCACCGACTATACCAACGTATTGCCAAGCTTGAACTTGAGCCTAGAAATTGCAGACGGTCAGTTTATTCGCACCGCCGTTTCAAAAACTCTGTCACGCGCACGCCTAGACGATCTGCGTCCGAACATTCAAGCCTCATTCCAATTCAATGATGGCGCCATCCTAACGCCAGACCCTCAAGCTGGCCCATGGAGCGGAAGCAAAGGCAATGCCGAACTCAAACCGCTTGAAGCCAATCAGTTTGATTTAAGCTACGAAAACTATTTCGTTGATGATGGCTACTTCGCAGCTGCCTTCTTTTACAAAGATCTCACCAATTGGCACCGCGATACCTCGACAATTGAAGATTTTTCTTCAATTTATATTCCGGGTTACCACGAGACCACAACCGGCCAACCACCGGCAACATTCTTGGGTATGGTTAGTTCGAAAGAAGACGGTTTAACAGGTGATGTAACCGGTTGGGAATTGCAAGCCAGCTTACCCTTCCATGTGTTCAGCGAAAGCTTGGATGGCTTCGGTATAGTCGGTAGCGCCACCTTCTTAGACGGCGAATTAGATGACGGCACAAGTGTTCCTGGCTTGTCCGATCGTGTTTACCAGATGACGGCTTACTTTGAACGCTCCGGCTGGGAATTCCGCATTGCTGCAAGCAAGCGCAGCGAATTCACCACCGAAACGCGAGGCTTAAGCTTGGCATTGGTTGAAACTGTAGACCAAGGCGGCACATTGGTTGATGCCCAAATCGGTTATGATTTTTCTGAGTCGGGTGTGAGCTGGTTACAAGGTTTACGCGTAACTCTCCAAGGTCAAAACCTTACCAACGAGGATACCATCCAAGCCGATGATTCCGATTCACGTCAAGTTACTCGCTACCAAAGCTTTGGAGCGAACTACCTTCTCGGCCTAAACTACAAGATCTAAGTAACGTCTTGTTAGTTTGAGCTAGTCAAAAGCCCCTAGTAGCTCGCTGCTTAGGGGCTTTTTTATGCTACTTTAAAAGGCACTATCGACTCGTATACAAAGGTTAGGACGTGAATAAACCCATAAAAAAAATAGTTGTGCTTGGTGGCGGCACCGCAGGCTGGATGTCTGCCGCACTGATTAAAAAAACTCTTGGCAACGCCGTACACGTCGAACTCGTTGAAAGCGAGCAAATTGGTGCTGTTGGCGTTGGCGAAGCCACCATACCTCCGATACAACTTGTCAATAGTGTACTTGGCATTAACGAGGCCGAATTTCTACGCGATACCAAAGCGACCATTAAACTCGCGATAAAATTTGAAGGTTGGAAAGATCAAGACAGTAGCTACTTTCACACGTTTGGAGCACCAGGAAAAAGTTTAGCCTTCTGTCATTTCCATCACTTCTGGATTCGTGCAAAAAAACTCGGATTAAAAACTCACCTATGGGAATACGACCTGAATTATCTGTGTGCGAAAGAAGGTAAATTCGCCCAAATAAAAAGCGCTGAACCACTGTTTGAAATTCCTTACGCCTACCATTTTGATGCCTCACTTTACGCCCTCTTTCTTCGTAAAAAAAGTGAGACAATGGGTGTAATTCGCACCGAAGGAAAAGTGGTTGATGCCCAGTTAAATGTCGAAACAGGCTATGTTGAACAATTACAACTTGAAAATGGAAAATGCGTACAGGGCGATTTCTTCATTGACTGCTCTGGTTTCAAGGCCTTGCTCATACAAGAAAAACTCAGCAGCGGTTTTGACGACTGGACTCATTTACTTCCTTGTGACCGCGCATTCGCCGTCCCCTCGGAGCGCTGCGAAAAAACACTACCCTATACACGCTCAATTGCCCATAGCTCTGGTTGGCAGTGGCGCATTCCACTACAACACCGCAACGGCAACGGACTAGTGTATAGCAGCAGCTATTTAGATGACGACAAGGCCAGAGAGTTACTGTTATCGCGCTTAGACTCTAAGCCACTCGACGAACCTAGATTGATTAAGTTCACCACTGGGCGACGCAGAAAGCAGTGGTCGCGCAACGTACTTGCGGTTGGCCTTTCCAGTGGCTTCCTTGAACCTTTAGAGTCTACAAGTATCCATCTCATACAATCTGCCATAGTTCGGTTTATTAAAACCTTTCCCCATGCCGGTGTTAGCCAAACCGCAATCAAAGAATACAACCGACAATCTGAAGTCGAATATTTACAGGTGCGAGATTTTATAGTTTTGCATTACTATCAAAACCGACGAACAGACAGCAGCTTTTGGCGTGACATGCGCAATCTTGACATCCCAGATAGCCTACGACACAAGATGGAACTTTTTAAAAATACTGGGGCATTATTTAGAGAACAAAATGACTTATTTGCAGAGAGTTCATGGTTGCAGGTAATGTTAGGACAAGGCATTACACCTAAAGATCACCATCCAATAGCAAATCAACCCTCCGACGAAGCATTATTCGAAATGCTAGAAAATATTCGAAAAATAAAATCAACACCGATAGCTGAGCTACCAAGTCACGATGATTTTCTCAGCAACTACTGTGGAGCCACCAGTGACTAGGCCCTACCACATCGTCATTGTTGGCGGCGGAACATCAGGCTGGATGGCAGCGAATCTATTTGCGCGCCATTGGAAAAAAAACCAAAATGTCGCCATTACCTTAGTTGAGTCTCCAAATGTATCTACCATTGGTGTAGGCGAAGGTTCGACGCCAACGCTGAAGCGCTTTTTCGACGCACTAGAAATAGATGAGAAAGCGTGGATGCCATATTGTAATGCAACCTATAAAGTCAACATTCGCTTTAATCAATGGAGCCCTCAATCCGGCATCGATAGCTACAGCCACCCTTTCGTTTCTCAAACGGATGCATTCACGCAACGCGCATTTATCGTAAATGCACGCACCCGTCGATTAGGCCTAGACACGCACACCCAGCCCGATGACTTCTTTCTCAATGGAGCACTCGCCGCTTACAACAAGGGCCCTAAAACGCCAGAAAACTTTCCTTTCAAAATGGAGTACGGCTATCACTTTGACTCTCATAAACTCGGCAACTTTCTATCAACCCTAGCCGTAGATAACGGCGTAAAGCATATTTCTGCCCACGTTAAGTCGATAACAAAAAATGACGTTGGCGACATACAAAGCATCGCCTTGGATAATGAATCTCACATCCATGGCGACTTTTTTGTCGATTGCACAGGATTTTCATCGCTTTTGATGGAAAAATCGCTAGGCGTAGGATTTAGGTCTTTTGCCAACAATCTGTTCAATGACAGCGCGGTGGTACTACCCACACCAACGGCAGAAACAATTCCTTCAGAAACCACATCAACAGCGCTCTCAGCTGGCTGGGCATGGAAGATCCCGCTCGCACATCGCATCGGACACGGCTATGTCTACAGCTCAAGTCACATAGACGCGGATAGCGCGGAGTGCGAATTACGAAAGCACCTCAACTGCACGAGCGATAATATTGAAGCTCGGCACCTAAAAATGCGGGTAGGACAACTAGAAAAGCATTGGGATAAAAATTGCTTAGCCATTGGCTTGTCACAGGGCTTTATCGAACCACTGGAAGCAACCGCCCTGCACTTGGTACAAATATCGATAGAGCTTTTTTTATCCATGTTTGATAAAGATCGCTGCAACAGGCAACAAAGAGAAAATTACAATAACAGTATCAGTACGCGATTCGAGCGTACGCGGGACTATATCGTTGCGCATTACAAATTAAATACGAGAAGCGACAGCAATTATTGGATAGAAAATAGAGAAAATCGAAATATCTCCGACTCACTTGCACAGCTGCTTTCAACTTGGTTCAACAAAGATGACCTTTGTGCCGAAATTGCGCGCCAGGATATTTCCACTCATTTTACCAGCCTATCCTGGCACGCACTTCTAGCTGGTTATGGTTCCTTTCCTGATTTGGCTCCAAATCAACCACGACAGGGCGATCTATATATCGATCAGAAAATACAGCAATTTTTACAACGATGTAGCTTGAACTTCTCAAGTCATGAAGAGAATTTACGTCTGCTAGATCAATAGGTTACCAGCCATCAACGCGACATTAAGGGCTACTGCGATCTATATGGAATTTGGGCAAACCAGCGGGTGAATCAGATAATTTTTATGAATACGTATGCAAGCAGTTTTCCATCCTTCATCTAAACCCTAGCATGGAAGTTTGCGCCATAATTTCATAATAAGGCACCCATCATGCGATACATGCTCGCGTTAGCAGGCTTGATAGCTCTTGCTCCAAGCCTACAAGCCGAAACAATACACGCACAGAGTCCCAACGGGGCCATACAGGTCGAGCTTAACGATGAGCAAGGCCAACCGAGCTATTCAATTTCGCTATCCCAGAAGGTCGTAATTAGCCCATCCAATCTCGGTCTAGTATTTAAGAATCAAGGCGAATTCGGTAAAGATTTTATAATAACCCATGTGTCGCGCAGCGAAAGCGGCAGTCAGTGGCAACAGCCCTGGGGTGAACGACGCTTAATAGAAGATCAACACGTTCAGGTTGTTGCGACTTTTAACCATCCTAAAAAAGGCCATTTCAACCTATGGTTAAAGGTCTTCAACGACGGTATCGGCTTTCGCTATGAAATCCCTACACAAAAAGGACTGCAGCAGTTAATCGTTACCGACGAGCTAACAGAGTTCGTCATTGCCGAGCCCGCCCACGCCGAAGCGCTGTGGATACCCGCGCGCGGCTGGAACCGTTACGAATACCTCTACCAACGCACCACGTTTGATGCCATTGACCGGGTGCACACGCCATTTACCTTCAAGCTAGCCAGCGGTACCCACGTGAGCATTCACGAAGCGGCGCTCACCGACTACGCTGCAATGACCTTGGATCAGCGCCGGCCGGGCACCCTCAAGGCTGACTTAACACCTTGGTCAGACGGCACCAAAGTCAAAACCCAAGCGGGCTTTTTCTCGCCCTGGCGCACGATTCAGATCAGTAAAAATGCTACCGGATTGTTGAATTCGGATTTAATTCTCAACCTCAACGAACCGAATAAGTTGGGCGATGTGAGCTGGGTTAAGCCGGGCAAATATGTCGGCATTTGGTGGGGCATGCACCTAGGCGTTAACACCTGGGGCAGTGGCACTAAACACGGTGCAACAACCGAAAATACCAAGGCTCTAATAGATTTTGCCGCCAGCAACGGCTTCGACGGTGTATTGGTAGAAGGCTGGAACCAGGGCTGGGATGGCGATTGGTTTCACAATGGCGACGTGTTTAGCTTCACCAAAAGCTACCCAGATTTCGACATCAAAGAAATCACCCAATACGGCGCCGCCAAAAACGTAAAACTAATTGGCCACCACGAAACATCGGGCAACGTCACAAACTACCGCAAGCAAATGCCTGCCGCATTAGATCTCTATGCAGTACATGGCGTCAGCCAAATTAAAACCGGTTATGTAGCCGATGGCGGTAATATTAAGCGCGTGGATGAGAAGGGTTTAGTGCGAAAAGAATGGCACGACGGTCAGTTCATGGTGAACGAATACCTATTTAACATCACCGAAGCCGCGAAACGAAAAATCAGTATCAACACCCATGAACCCATTAAGGATACAGGGTTAAGGCGCACCTACCCCAATTGGATTTCACGCGAAGGCGCGCGCGGTCAAGAATTTAACGCTTGGGGCAGCCCGCCAAACCCACCGGAGCACGAAGTTAACCTAGCCTTCACACGCATGCTCGCGGGGCCGATGGATTACACCCCCGGCATTTTCAATCTCGCCTGGCAAGGCCTAGACGCCGAAAACCGTGTGCAAACCACCTTGGCAAAACAATTGGCGCTCTATGTGGTGCTTTACAGCCCCATCCAAATGGCGGCTGATCTTCCGGAAAACTATCTTGCCAAACCCGAGGCATTTCAATTTATTAAGGACGTGGTAACGGATTGGGATCAAAGTATTGCGCTTGCGGCAGAATTTGGCGAGTACGTTGCTTTCGCCCGCAAGGATCGCCATTCAAGCGACTGGTTTTTAGGCGGTATCACCAATGCTACTGCGCGCGAGTTAACACTCGACCTCACCTTTCTTGATATGAACAAAAACTATGAGATAACACTGTATCAAGATGGAGAAAAAGCCAATTGGCGTACAAACCCCTACGACATTGTAATTGAACGGCGCAAGGTTAAAGCACGCGACACGTTAACACTTGCATTGGCCAGTAGCGGTGGCTTTGCCGCCCGCATCGTGGAGCTAGCCGATGAATAAATTAGCTTTCAGCCTAGCACTTTTTTTCATTTGGCCGGGTGCGTTGGTGGCAGCCTCAATTGAACGCATAGACCCACCCAACTGGTGGGCGGGCATGCACAACCAAGACGTTCAGTTGCTGATTCATGGCGAAGGCATTGGCGGCTACGAAGTGAAGCTAGACTCAACCGATGTTAGCTTGCAAGCCGTGGATAGCACTGACAATGCCAATTATTTATTCGCCACCTTGAAAATCTCTCCATCATTTAATAAAGAGTTCGTCACATTAAAATTTGAGAAGCCGGGCCAAGAGGCCATTGCGTATCAATATCCTATTTTTAAACGCGAACCAAATTCGGCGCAGCGAGCTGGCTTCGGCAACCGCGATCTCATTTACTTAATCACGCCAGACCGCTTCGCTAACGGCGATACAAGTAACGATGCATTTGCAGAAATGGGCGATGAATTAAATCGCAGTAAAGAGTTCTCCCGTCACGGCGGTGATTTGCAAGGCATAATAAATCATCTCGACTATTTAGAAGGCCTCGGTGTTACCCAACTGTGGCTAAACCCAGTGCTGGAAAATAAACAACCCAAAAGCTCCTATCACGGCTATGCCATTACCGACCACTACAAGGTCGATCCGCGCTATGGCGACAACGCGCTGTATAAAAAACTCGCAAAAAAAGCAAAACAAAACGGCATCGGCCTGATCATTGACTTGATCCCCAACCACATTGGCCACAAGCATTGGTGGATGACCGATTTACCCAGCAACGATTGGATAAATTTCAACAATACCTTCTCGCCCACCAATCATATGCGCGAATCGGTGCAAGACCCCTACGCCGTTGAAGCCGATAGAAAGCAATTTGCCGACGGCTGGTTTGTGGCCTCCATGCCCGATCTCAATCAGCGCAACCCATTGCTGGCAAACTACTTAATTCAGAACGCTATCTGGTGGGTAGAAACCGCGAACCTGACTGGCATAAGAATTGATACCTGGTCCTATTCAAACAAACTATTTCTTAGCCAATGGAGCGATCGCATTTTAGCGGAGTACCCACAGTTAAATATGGTGGGCGAAGAATGGTCGACTACGCCGAATATCATCGCCTATTGGCAAAAGGGCGCAATCAATGCTGACGGCTACGCTTCTAATTTACCGAGCTTATTTGATTTCCCCTTGCAGGCTAGCATCTCTCCTGCACTGATAGAGGACGAGAATTGGAATACTGGGTTGATCAAACTGTATAAAACCCTGGCGTCTGATGCCATTTACCCAAACCCAAGTGCCTTGACGATTTTCGCCGACAACCACGACATGAGCCGGGTGATGACACAGGTCAATGGCGATGCGACGCTGAATAAGATGGCGCTAACACTTATTGCCACCTTGCGCGGCACGCCGCAAATTTTCTACGGATCAGAAATCGCAATGCAACACCCGGGCACGGAATCACATGGCGCCATTCGCGCCGATTTTCCTGGCGGCTGGGTTGATGACTCCGTTAACGCCTTTGCGGGCAAGAACTTAACGCAAGAACAGTCTGAAACACTAGCCTATGTTCGCCAGCTCTTTAACTGGCGTAAGTCAGCCAATGCAATCCACACTGGCCAAATGCATCACTTGGCGCCGAAAGACGGAGTCTATTGCTTTACACGCTTTAATGCACAAGAACGCTGGTTGATTTGTTTAAATAAAAATACCAACGACGTCACGCTACCTTTCGCGCAATTGACACCGTTGCTAGATAGCGGCAAAACAGCTACGCATTTCCTATCGCAGGAAGCGCAAAACTTGACACAAGGCCTAAGGCTAAAAGCCCGTGCCGCCGACGTCTTTCGCATTCAATAACGAGATAATAATATGTACTTAATAAAAGCCAAGGTTTCAACACAAAGGGTGTTTCTAGCTCTCGCTGGGCTAGCCTTTTCGTTAACCGTGAGTGCTGACTTTGGCAGCTACCAAAATCATAGTGTTGTTGAGCAAACTCTTGCGCTGCAAACGGATCAAGGCGAACTCGCCATTACCTTGCACAACCCGCAAGCTATGGAAGTTTTTTATCAGCCAAATAAGGTTAAGCAGTTACCGAGCTTTGCCTTAGCTAAAACGCCTATACAAGCCACCAAACCGCATTTATCTAGCACCAAAGAGCAGCTGCATTTTGGTAGCGATCAACTCACCGTGGTGGTTAACAAGAACCCAATCACACTCAGCTATCTTCGCCATGGCAAGCCGCTGGTCAAAGAGGAAAGCGGTTTATTCGTGCATGATGCCATTCGCGGCTTTCGCTTCAGCCTCAACGCCGACGAAAAAATACTCGGTGGCGGCCAGCGTGTGATGGGCATGGACAGACGCGGCCAGCGCATGCCACTCTACAACAAGGCACATTACGGTTACGAAACTGAATCCCAGCAGATGTATTTTGGTTTGCCTGCGGTGCTATCCAGCAATAAATACATCATTGTTTTTGATAACAGCGCCACCGGGAATTTGGATATTGGCGCAACAGAGGAATCTGTTCTGCAGTTCGAAGCCGTGGGTGGACGAACCAGCTATTTAATTGTCAGCGGCGATAGCTATCCCCATCTGATCGACGGCTACACCCAATTAACTGGGCGCCAGCCGCTACCGCCGCGCTGGGCTTTTGGCAACTTCGCCTCACGTTTTGGCTATCACAGCGAGCAGGAAGTGCGCGATACCGTTAAGAAATTTCGCGATCAGGACTTTCCACTGGATGCCTTGGTACTCGATCTATATTGGTTTGGCAAAGACATTAAAGGCCACATGGGCAATTTAGCTTGGGACAAAGAAGCCTTTCCTGAACCGACAAAAATGATCCAAGATTTGAAAACTGATGGCGTTAATACCATTCTCATTACCGAGCCCTTTATCTTAACCAGCTCGAAACGCTGGCAAGAAGCCAAAAAGGCCGATGTACTTGCCACCAACGCGCATGGTGAGCCAAAGACGTTTAACTTTTACTTTGGCAACACGGCACTCATCGATGTATTCCACAAGCCTGCACAAGCCTGGTTTTGGTCTATCTATCAAGAGCTCATGTTACAAGGCGTTGCCGGTTGGTGGGGAGACTTGGGCGAACCGGAAGTTCATCCAGATGACAGCATTCATAGACTCGACAATCAAATCGCGACGGGAAATGAAATCCACAACGCCTACGGCCATGAATGGGCGAAAATGGTGTATGAAAATCAACGTCGGCGCTTTCCTAACACACGCCCCATGGTAATGATGCGCTCCGGTTTCGCTGGCAGCCAACGCTACGGTTTTATCCCTTGGACGGGCGACGTATCGCGCTCTTGGGGTGGTTTAAAGCCACAAGTTGAACTCAGCTTGCAAATGTCGTTGCTCGGCCTTGGCTACACCCATTCCGATTTAGGCGGCTTCGCCGGCGGCGAAAAGTTCGATAAGGAACTTTATATTCGCTGGTTGCAATACGGCGTCTTTCAGCCGGTATTTCGCCCACACGCGCAAGAAAATATTGCACCTGAGCCGGTGTTTCACGATGAAAACACCCAGGATATTTTGCGACCCTTCGTGAAGCTGCGCTACAAAATGTTGCCCTACAATTATACCTTGGCTTTTGAAAATAGCAGCACCGGTATGCCGCTGATGCGCCCGTTATTCTTTGAAAACGAAGCCGATAGCTCACTGATTAATAACGCCGATAGTTACCTTTGGGGCGATGCATTTTTAGTGACGCCCATAACGGAGGCAGGGGTTGAATCGGTATCGGTTAACCTACCCGAGGGCGTGTGGTTTGACTACTTCACAGGGCAGCGTTATGTGGGTGGCAAAACCATCCAACAGAAAACAACACTTGAGACATTTCCCGTTCTCGTGCGCGCGGGTAGCTTTATACCCATGACGCAAGCAACCAAGTCCACCAGTGGTTACAGTAGCAAAGATCTTGAGCTGCACTATTACTTCGACAAAACACTGAAAGACAGCTTCGGAAAGATGTATGAAGACGACGGGAAAAATCCAAGCGCTCTGGCCAATGGCGATTACGAGCTGCTGAATTTCGAAGCTCAACATCAGCGCCGTCGCACGCAGATTCTGCTGAGCCGAACCCACAGCTACTCGCAAGCAGTGGCAATCCGGCAAGTTTCACTTATCGTCCACAACCTATCAAAAAAGCCTAGAGGAGTTACCGTCGACGACCACGAAGTTGAATTCAGCTATGACGGCCAAAGTCAACAGCTTACTGTGGAAGTAGATTGGTCTCACAGCAACACCGCGATTTCATTGCATCAATAAATGAGAAACCACTTTGAAAACACTTATTAGAAAATCATGGAAAGCAGCACTCATTGCATCACTCTTTGCGGCACATCTAGTAGGCTGCGACCATAGGCAGCAAGAGCCGGTTAACGCGCCTAAGCAAAGCGACTTAACCGAAAAAGTTGTAGAAAAGAAAGTAGTCTATCAAGTATTTACCCGCCTATACGGTAATAAGAACACCACTAACAAAGCGTGGGGCAGTTTAGAAGAAAATGGCGTAGGCAAGTTTTCCGATTTTACCGATGTCGCATTGGCCGACATAAAGTCTTTAGGCACCACCCACCTCTGGTTAACGGGTGTACCGCATCATGCACTGGTGCGCGATTACACCGCCTACGGCATTAGCAATGACGACCCGGATGTGGTGAAAGGGCGCGCCGGTTCGCCTTATGCCGTTAAAGATTATTACAGTGTCAATCCCGATCTTGCAGATGATCCCAGCAACAGACTGGCAGAGTTTGATCAACTGATTGCGCGCGCACATAAGCACGGTTTGAAAATAATTATCGATATCGTGCCTAACCATGTGGCTAGAAATTACCAGAGTATTTCCAAACCCAAACATGTGCGCGACTTCGGTGCAGAGGACGATAGCTCGGTAGCCTACGCGCGCGACAATGATTTTTATTATGTGGTGGGCGAAGCCTTTAAAGTGCCTTTAGCGGCCGACGGCTACCAGCCGCTCAATGGCGAAACCCATCCTCTGAGCGATGGCAGGTTCGACGAGATGCCGGCCAAGTGGACCGGCAACGGCTCGCGCCTGGCTCAGCCCGACATCAACGATTGGTATGAAACCGTAAAAGTTAATTACGGCGTCTCGCCGGACGGGCGTGAAGATTTTCCAGCACTGCCGGAAAACCTTCGCAAGGCGCCTTGGCCTGAACACGCCAACTTCTGGCGAGGCAAAGATGTGCCGGCTAGTTGGGTTAAGTTTCGCGACATCACGCAGTATTGGCTCGCCCGTGGCGTCGATGGTTTTCGCTACGACATGGCAGAGATGGTGCCGGTGGCTTTCTGGAGTTATTTAAATTCTGCCATTAAACAAACCAATCCAAACGCGTTTATTTTAGCCGAGGTTTACAACCCGAAAGAGTATCGGAATTACATTCAGCTTGGCTTGATGGATTACCTTTACGACAAGGTAGAGCTCTACGACACCTTAAAATGGATTATTCAAAACAAGGCCAGCACCGATGACCTAGTGGCTATTCAAGATGGCATGGCCGACATCGAACATCACATGCTACATTTTTTGGAAAACCACGACGAACAGCGTATCGCCAGCCCAGACTTCGCCGGTAACCCGCAAGCGGCAAAACCGGCTATGGTTATTTCCGCCACCCTTAGCACCAGCCCAACCATGCTGTACTTTGGCCAAGAGGTGGGCGAGCCAGGCGCTGAAGATGCCGGCTTCGGCAAGCCTACGCGCACCAGTATTTTTGACTACATAGGTGTACCCCATCATCAGCGCTGGATGAACAACGGCGCCTTTGATGGCGGTCAATCAAGCGCCGACGAAAAAGCGTTACGCGCTTGGTACAGCCAGCTACTCAACCTCACATTGAGCCAATCGGCCTTCACTGGCCATTATGCCCAAACCCATAGCTACAACCGCCAGCACAGCGAAAACTACCCGCAAAAGCTATTCAGTTTCGCGCGCTGGAATGATCAACAAAAGCTGCTGGTGGTGAGTAATTTTGATGCGGCTTCGGCCAGTGACATAGACATTAAAATTGCGCCTCACATGATCAAGCAGTGGCGCTTTAAAGATGGCCAATACACGGCAACGGATCTACTCTCTGGTCAAAGCTGGCCACTGCAAATCGACCAAGGGGCGGCGAGCATCAAGTTGGACCTAAAAGCATTCGGCTCGGTAATTTTAAATATTCAAAACCCATAGATTTATAAAGTGTTATAGAACTTCAGCCGAAATATCGGTTGTGTTTTTATCGTAGAAAAAACAGGCGAAAATCATGAAACCTAAGTTTTTATTACTCAGTTTTATTCTCGGCTTTGCGCTGTCTAGCGCCATTGCCTATTTCGCCTGGACCCACCAGCCCTCTAGCCTCCAAGCCACCACGGCGGCAAGCAACGTCCATATCGATACATCCATGACCATGGCAAAACTCCTGCGTGAGCGACGCCTGCGCATTTATTTTCCGCCCGGCTACGAAAATTCCAACCAACACTATCCCGTGCTTTATATGCACGACGGTCAGAATTTATTTGACGCCGCCAGTGCCTATGCCGGTGAATGGGGCATAGACGAAACGCTCAACAGCCTCGCGCTCACGCACGGCCTAAAGCTCATTGTTGTGGGCATCGACAACGGCGGCGATAAGCGCATGACTGAGCTCAACCCCTTCGATCACGAACGCTTTGGCGCTAGCGAAGCCGACGCCTATTTGGATTTTATCGTTGAGCAAGTAAAGCCTTGGGTCGACCAAAACTATCGCAGTCTTAGCGGGCGCGAGCACACCGCAATTATGGGTAGCTCCATGGGCGGTTTAATATCCCACTACGCCGCCATTCGGCACGCCGATGTGTTTAGCAAGGCCGGTATTTTTTCGCCCGCCTATTGGACCGCACCGGCCTTTACTGATTTTCTTATTGCACATCCGGTCAAACAATCACAGCGGTTGTTCCTATTAATGGGTGAGGCGGAGGGCGGTTCAATGATGGCGGATTTCGAGGCAATGAAAGTCACACTTGAGGCAGTGCGCTCCAGCCAACCAGAAATAACATCCCTAGCCATTTCTGTGGCCCACGCGCAGCACAACGAATTATTTTGGCGCAGTCAATTTGCGCCCGCCGCTCTTTGGTTATTCACACCGCCGACGGTAAACGCGCAAACAGGCGAGCCAGTGCCAGCGGCGCTTTAAAGTCACGTTATCTCGCTATAAGCGCGAGGCGCCTTATTAGAAATTTAATTAGTGTGGGTAATGACCTGATCTAAATGGCTGCCAGAAAAATCTGACTAGGCAGTCCGTACTAACTTCATTTTCAGCTTAAAAATCCTGCATTCATCGGCGTTTGCGGGATTTTTTGTGGCTTTTAAAAACACCCCCAATGGTCTTTTAACGGCTTTTTTTATCGCGCATTGGACAGGCGCATTAACGCCAACCAATATTGCGCTTGAACTCAGTTTTGATTTGATTATGAAACCCCTTTGCCGCCCTCTCAAAAGCGAGAGCGCGGTTTAGGCTATCTGTTGTACATCAAGAGGTACATTTACTGTTTCAGCTTTTTTCTGACATAAAAATAGCAACACCAGAGGAATGATGAAAATGAAACGTTTAACACCTTATCTTGTTTTTTCACTGCTGCCGCTCGTTAGTCTGAGTGCACTCAGCTATGCGGACGCTTATAAACACCTGGCTGCTGAACCTAGCCAAGCCAAAGCCCAGCGCCTCGCCGAGCCAAAGGCGCAAGGAGTATTTAGCCATACCGCGCTCATTCCACTCGGTGCCGAGCAGCGAGAACAAAGTTTTCTTGTCGACAACCTAGATGCTAGCCCGGTCGCCTTAATTGGCCCCGATACGGATCAACTGCGCCTAAGTTTGACCGACCCAGATGGTCAACAACAGTTACACGAAGCCATCGCTCAGCCCTCGTCCATCCCCACCCGCGACCTACAATTAGGCAGCGAGAGTTTTCCTGCCAAACAGTTTGAGTTGCGGGCCAATAAACCCGGGCGCTGGAAACTTAACTGGGTAGACACCGCAGCCGCCGAAACGAGAGATGCCAAGCTCAAACGCTACTTGATGGTTAAAGGCGATCCAAACTTTAAGCTCTACAGCTACCGCGATAATGTTCAAACCACCCAGGGCAGCCAGGTCAATCTGGTCGCCTACATGGTGGCGGCACAGGGCAAGCGTGGCCAGCGCACTCAGCTGCTGGACACACAACCCTTCAACGGCACAATCGAGCAAGCCTCTGTGCTTATCACCCAACCCGATGGTCAAACCATGACACTCGCGTTGCACGATGATGGTCGCAACGGCGATGCAATCGCAGGCGACGGTCAATACAGCGCCACCTTGCCCACGCAGTTGGTAGGCGTTTATACCCAAGAGTTGCAGGTTAGTGGTACAAGGCCCGACGGCTTGGCCTTCACACGCAGCGTTAGCGATCTCTACCCGGTCATTGAGCAAAGTTTTGCCATCGCCAGCCGCAAAGCGAGCTTGGTACAAGGCACAGACACGGCGGAAATTCGCGTGCCGGTGAGCGTCAATGGCAAGGACCAACAGGTTTTTGTCGGCACGGAAGTTTGGGGCACCAATGCGCAAGGTAAACGAGAGATAGCCACTTGGGTTGGTGGTATCGCGACGGTGACAGAAACTGCCGATCAAGCTTACCTCTCGCTTTATTTCGATAGCCAATGGTTAACCCAGAACGATCTACGCGCGCCCTACCAACTGCGCGCTGTGCGCCTGCAAAATGTCGACAACCACACGCCGATGGATCAACGCGCGCAAATGTCAGCAGCGCTGCAAACTGAGCAGGCGCCAATGCTGGCAAACAGTCGCGTGGCCAGCACAAGTGTTCGCACCGATAGCCATGGCGACAAGCGGGTACGCATTGTTGGTGCTGCTCCCTTGAGCCTGAAAACATCGAGCAATCTGGTCCAAACGGCGGCGGCGGGTAGCAAGCTCATGCTAGTGCACGGCTATTGCTCCAATGGTGGCTGGAACACAAACCATTTTACCAACGCCGTAGAGTTTAAAGACTATAACGCCAACCGTTCACACGATGCCTTCGCGAGAAAGATTCGCGATGCCGGTGCGGCCTATTCATCCTTTGGCGTGGTTGCACACAGTCAGGGCGGCGCAGCGGCCTTACACCTCTATGCAAAATATGCCAGCGGTTTAGACAACGCCAGCGGCGGTCGCATTATTCAATCGGTGGGCACGCCCTACCAAGGCACCGCACTAGCCGGCAACCTCGCCGTACTGGGGCAAATTTTTGGCGCCGGCTGTGGCAAAAACACCGACCTCACCTACAGCGGAGCGTCTAATTGGCTAGCTACCATTCCAACTTGGGCACGAAGCCAAGTGGACTACTACACCACCTCGTTTAAAACCCGTTGGTGGGCCTATGATTATTGCCACCTCGCAACAGACTTATTACTCGATGATCCAGAAGATGGCACCACAGAAAAATGGTCCGGCCAACTTTCCGGTGCAGTTAATAAGGGCCATAAAACCGGTTGGTGTCACACCTCTGGCATGCGCGATCCAGCGCAAACCGGCGACACTAGCCGCAACTCGTCAATGAACTCGCGCGCCGCGCGCTAACCGAACTGATCAGCCCGACCTGCGCCACTGGTCGGGCTGCATCAAGCTCCTAGGTCAGCGATCATCACTATCCTGGTTTTCCTCATCGTCTAAATCAATTTGGTGCTTGGCCGAGCGGTAAATAATAAAACTCATCGCCAAGGTATAAAGCAACAGTAAATCGCGACCGAAAAAAAACGGCCCATTGATGGTTAGCACTCGCGTTAAGCCAAACAATAAAATAGCGATAAAAAGCAGCTCGGCCGTTTTCTGCAGCGCCTCACCCAAGAATGCGACGATAAAGATGAGCACGGCCTGTAAAAATATGGTGCTAATGGATGCCTGCATAACCGCTTGTGCTGTCGTATCCTCGCTATAGATTAGCCCCCACAACAGGGGTGAGCTAAAGGCAAAGGCGAGAATCACCGCTAGGGCCCGCACATCGAGAAAAATCAGGAAGCCGGCACCACCTGTATGCACTCGGCCCCCAAATCGTTTGAAACCCTCCATAGGCACTTAGCTCCAGAGTCTTGAATCGTCAATCTCTGAGGATAAACCCTTTTCGTCTTGCAAGCATGGGGTATGGGCGCTAATGTTGTCAGAATTATGTTCGCCAAGATCACAACAATAAAGGTGCCGCAATGAACGCTATCAATAACGATAAAACACCGCTTTGGTTTTGGTGCATTGGCGCTGTTGCACTAGTGTGGAATCTAGCTGGGTTAGCTGCTTTCTTCATGCACCTGTCGATGACGCCTGAGCTACTGGCGCAGCTGCCAGAGGCGCATCAAGCACTCTACACAGAAGCACCCGATTGGTTGAACGCCGCCTTTGGTATTGCCGTTATTGGCGGCACCTTGGGATCTATCATGTTGCTGTTGAAAAATATCTTCGCGGTTATTCTCTACAGCCTATCGCTGCTCGGCGTTCTGGCGCAAAACAGCTATAGCTTTTTCATGAGCGATACATTTGCTGTGCTCGGCAGCGAGGCCATGATTATGCCTATCGCAGTCATTATCATCGCCCTGTTCCTGATGTGGTATTCATTGCAGATGAAATGTCTCGGCCTGCTTCGTTAACGTAAGCACTGATATGATTTTAGCGCGCAAAATGGCGCGGCTACTGCGCTAAGGTAAAAGTGATAGCGGGTGTTTGGTTCGGTAGAATTCACACAGTAGCGGAAACTGGCCAGTAGAGTCTTGACCGCAAACTTGATCCAAAGAAGCGCTTATGGCAGCTGCTAATTTTGGCGCTAGTAAATGGTGTTTTTGATTTACGACCGCAAACATTTCTGCCCCCATTAGAGTACCAGCGCGCCGTACGGTAACCGATCGGCGCCGTTCTGCCGCCTCAATTGCGTCGGCAATCTTCATGTCGGCGTGAATGAAAGCATCAATACGTCGCGCCGCCAACATCTCCACACCGCTTTTGACATCAGCGACAACAACTAGTTGTTGCTCAGGTACCAACGCGGAAAGCTTTCGCTCTACAATCCAAACGCCGCGTTCAAACCCAATCAAACCGCCGCCGCTAACAATGTCGGAAAAACTTGGGTAACCTTTGCCATCGCTCAGCACCCAAACATCAAATGTAATAGCAATTAACGGCGTGTTCACCAGTGCGATATTTGGATAAGGGCCACGCTCTACAAGCTCTTTGATGCGGAGGCAATTGCCATCGGCGCGTCCGCGATCAACATCCGTAATAGAGCGCTGTACCGGCATAGGTTGCATGCGGAAAGGGATGCCTAGTTGCCGGAATGAGGCGCTAAACAGTTGTTCAAGCTCGATGTACAGCGGCGTATCAGGCTCAAACTGACAGGTCATTATGAAAGCGCTTGAAGCTGCAGAAAGCCTTTGATTAAGCCCCAACAGGCAAACGAAACTTAGACAGCAGTATTTAAGAAAACGCACGGGCAAATACATTCCGACTCTTGAGTTCTAATACGTAGCTAGAACCTTATAAATGGACACTAGGTATAGCTCACTCTGGCTGATTGCGCTGCAACGAATGACGAGCCAGCAACCCGGTGACCCGGGGGATGGTTAACATGGTACTGCCAATAGCCATCAGCAGAAGTGCGGTAAAGGTATCGGCCGTGATAATGGACTTATCGAGCAAGACGTTGGCAAAAATGATCATGATCAGCGCTTTGGTTTGCAACAACCAAGCAATAATTGCGGCATCACCCTGTTGCCAACCCAATATCCAACCCGCTAATTTTATGCCCAGAAGCTTGCCCCATACCGCCGCGATAAGCAGAATGGCCGCTGCGCCGAACACCATCCAGCCGCCCAGTTGCCACTGGGTTTTCAAGCCCGTGCTGAGAAAGAATACCGGCATAAAGGCCAGCAAAACCCAATGGCGCATGTCGTCGAGCGCTTTCTCCCCCAACCACTCCACGTCGACTATCACGCCCGCGAGAAACGCGCCCACCATAAAGTGCAGGCCAGCCCAGTCGGCAATCAAGGCGACCGCCGCCAGCCAAATAAAGGCGAGATACCAACGGTCCATCACAGGCACGCGGCCCATCAAGCGCCGAATAAAATAACTCGCCGGAAAAAACAACGCCAAGAACAGCACTTGCCGCCCCAACCTATCCCAATCCAGCAGGATAAGCGCCAACACCGCCCAAATGGCAATATCATCCAAACTGGCGTAACGCAAAATTCGCTGACCCAACGGGCTGCGAAGAATGCCTAATTTTTCCATGAATAACATTAAGATCGGCAGCGCCGTCACCGCGCAAGCCATGCCAACGCCCAACACAAATTGCCAGAGATAGCCGCTAGTGCCAAGCCAGTAGGGGCCCATCTGCAAGATCAATAACGCGGCTATGGCGCCAAACAAAAACGGCACTGACAGCGCCAAGCCTCCGGTAATAAAACTTTCGCGGCGATATTGCCAGGCCTGCTTAAGATCCAGCTCAACCCCGGCAATCCAAACAAACAACATCACCGCCCACCAGGCCAAGCCGTTTAGGGTTTGAATCACAGCACCACTAAAAACGCTTTGGTAGAAAGCAGGCAGCCAATTACCCAGCAAGCCCGGGCCTAACAAGATGCCGCAAATAATCTGAACCACCACCAAGGGCGCCCAATAATCCGTGCGACCCAATCGCCACAGCGCGTAGGGCAGGCCAAAGATGAGTAACATGGCAATTAAGAAAAGTTCGGTGACAGTAAGCTGAGACATGGGCAAGCCTGAGGTTTAGACGCGGCCGATTCTGGCATAACTCGGCTAAGGCAAAAAGCTGATTTCAGCCATTGGGCGCGGTTCGGGCCGGCGAATATCTGGATTGCCGCCAGCGAGATAAACAAAATTATATTCTGTTAGTGCCTGCACAGACTCACATTACCGAATATAATTCGTATTAATTACCTATCTACTTACTTTAAATCTACGGCTTAACTGAAATGATAAACTATGTTCCAACGAGCAGTGCTTTAGACAGAACCGACTTAGCGATTCTCAAGGCTCTGCAGCAGCAGGGTCGCATCAGCAACGTCGAGCTAGCGGAACAGATTCATCTGTCGCCACCCGCAACCTTGGCGCGGGTGCGGCGCTTAGAGCAAGACGGCTATATCGAAGGCTATACCGCGCTGTTGAGCCGAGAGAAGTTAGGCCACGACAACTTAGCGCTGATCGAAATTGCCCTGGAATTGCATCAGCACGAACGCATTGCGGAAATCTTGTCGCAATTGGTGGGCATGCCGGAGGTGATGGAGTGCTACCACGTCACCGGCGAGTACGACTACATGTTGAAGGTGTCGGTGGCCAACACCAAAGCGCTGGACGGGTTTATTTCAAAGCGCCTAATACCGCTGCCGGGCATAGCGCGCATACACACCAGCATTGTGCTGAAAGAATTAAAGGCAACCACGCACCTGCAATTGCCCGACCATTAACAGGCCGCCACAGAGCGGCGCCAACCAGAGAGCGACGCCATGTGGACATCCAAACATCTAGAAACCAACACTATCCACGGCGGCAAAACCAGCCAAGGTGAATTCGGCCCCCTGTCCACCCCCATTTATCAAACTTCCACCTTCGTGTTCGATAGCGTCGAGCAGGGTGCAGAGCGCTTTGCCGGCGAGGCTCAGGGCCATATTTATTCGCGCCTAGGTAACCCGACGGTGGATGAATTAGAAGCCCGCATGGCCTTGCTTGAAGGCACCGAAGCCGCCGCCGCATTTGGTTCCGGCATGGGCGCCGTGTCCGCAGCGGTACTGGGTTTACTTAAACAAGGCGATCACCTAGTGACGTCCCATCGCTTATACGGCTGTACTTTCGCCTTGTTTAATCATCAGCTACCGGCTTTTGGCATTGAGGTCAGCTTCGTCGATTTAAGTGATGAACGCGCCGTGCGCGCCGCCATTAAGCCCAACACGAAAGTGATCTACGGTGAAACACCGATTAATCCTTGCCTGTCGGTTATTGATTTAGACCTAATCGCCATCATTGCTAAGTCGGCAAACATCACCACCATCATCGACAACACCTTCATGTCGCCGGTGCTACAGCAACCCGCTAAGCATGGCATTGATATTATTTTGCATTCCGCCACCAAGTTTTTAAACGGCCACGGCGATGTAGTGGCCGGTATTTTGTGCGGCAAAAAAGACATCATTGATCAAATAAAAATGACCACGCGTAAAGACATGGGCGCTATTATTAGCCCGCACGACGCATGGCTGATTATCCGCGGTTTAAAAACCTTACACCTGCGTGTGGAACGGCATAATCAAAATGCACTCGCGGTTGCCAGTTATCTGCAAGACCACCCTATGATTAAAAAGGTCGACTACCCTGGCCTAGCTAGCCACTCAGGCTACAAATTACTGGGAAAACAAATGCACGGTGGCGGTGGCGTTTTAGCCTTTGAATTGAACGGCAGTTTTGATCAAGCAGTAGCTTTTATGAACCAACTGCAAATGTGTAAGCGCGCCGTGAGTTTAGGTGATGCGGAAACTCTGATTCAGCATCCAGCCTCTATGACCCACTCGACCTACGAACCTGAAGAGCTCGCTGCCGCAGGCATACCGCAAACACTGGTGCGCCTAGCGGCGGGGCTCGAGCATGTGGACGACATCATTGCCGATATTGAGCAGGCTCTGGTGAGCGCAAAAAAACATGCCAAAAGCGCAGCTTAAGTATTTTTACTAAAGCGACGCAGTTTTCACTTTCCCCGCTTGCAGCGCGGTAGACGCAACCGAGCAAACCACTCGGTTGCGGCCTTGCTCCTTGGCGAGATAGAGCGCTTCATCGGCGTATTTAAATAGCCGCTCAGGCAAACCCACTTCAAAGTTGTCTAACCGGACCGACACCAGACCAACACTAATGGTGACCTTGGTGGTTATATTTTTATACTTTATTTCCATTTTTTCGATTTTGTTTCGAATTTTTTCGGCAACCAATTGCGCACCCTGAAGATCCGTGCCCGCTAAAATAATACTAAATTCCTCGCCGCCGTAGCGTGCACAAACATCAGTGGCACGCGGCAGATTGGTGGTTAAAACATTCGCAACTTGTCGCAAGCACTCGTCGCCAAAATCATGGCCATATTTATCGTTAACCGCTTTGAAGAAATCGCAATCTAAAACCAGAATAGATAAATTCATGTGATCGCGGGACGACAGATGGCATAACTCCTTGAGTTTCTCATCAAAGTAGCGTCGATTATTCAATGTCGTTAGCGAATCGGTGCGGCTTTGTAACGCTAAGGTGCGCTCATTATTGAGAGACACCCAATACTCCGCATTTTGCTGCCGAACCAAATTCCACATATAAAACAAATAGGTGACGATGAAACCAGCTTCTACCCATAGGTCCTGCGACCAAAGTGCTACTACAATCCCAGGCGACAGGAAGACAATGGCGTAGGCGTATGCCAGGTTCCGGCTAGGGGAAAAACTATTCACGCCGCCCGCCACTATCCCCGCGCCGGAAAATGCCATCAGTAAACTAAACTGGGCATTACCAGAAAGCAGTGACAGGGCAAACATCGAGCCGTAAATACCACTATGGGCCAATATCCCGAACCAAAAAAGGCCCTGCCAAACTTGTCGTTTCTCCGGCTGCACCCGAGTAAGGTAAATTGCGTTAATGAGACGAACAATCGAAATGCCGGTAAGTGCCGCTACCACACTCCAACTCAGCGCTGGATGCAGCTTGTGAAACCCTGAACTGGCGGCAATAACAGCCCAAAAAATCGGGTAGATAAAAATGCCCGGCATGGCTCGTTTAACAATGTCGCGCCACACGCGTAACCAAGCGTCCGAGCCCTCTGGCTGGTGAACAATTGCCTCTGCTGCCATGACCAATAAACGCCCCATCTCGATGTTTGCCGATTCAGCTAAAGACCAGTAGCTAAGCTATTCAGTGTAGATGAAGCAGCGGATGTATGGGCGCAAACTTAACACAGCCGTTTTGGCTGCCTCTAAGCAAAGCAAAATACAGACTAAGTTTTAATTCACCCGCACAAGCTTAGCCGAGATTCAATAGCCATTCTTTAGTGGCTCGAGTGCCATAGCGTTTCACTTCTCGCGTAAGCGCCTTACAGGGGCATTAATAATGCCGCCACTCCACTATCGACACTGTAGTGGCGAACTCATCATCGCTGGCACTAAGCCTTGCTATAAAAACGGCTGCGCGCTTAATAGCATCGAATATATTCAACATGTAACACCGCCTTTTTCTATAGATCTTCAGGAAACGAAATAAACCACCAGCGTTGGTAAACAACCCCATCATCATTCGGGTTCAAAATATTTTGCAAAGGTAAAGGCATGAGCCGTAGGGCCATAATCCTCCAAATGCTGCAAGCGCGCCTTGCCCTCTTCAACAGTCGGAATATGGTCCTGTGGTAACCACCAAAGCGCTTGATGGGCGATGGCAATTTTTTCAAACCACGCCTCTCTATCGCGAATTAACTCCACATGCAGAGACTTGTACACATAGTTGCGCAGCGAGTCGCGATCAGCCCAGACGCTCATGTTAACGATCAACTTTGGGTCGTCAAAGGCCTGAATAGAGGTGGCATCGCCATCTGCCGTTTGCAGGCGCCAAATAAAGCCCGGCGCGGCATCAGCTAGGCCATTGATTTCGTCCAGCCGCTCTACAAATCCGGCCATGGTTTCGCTATCCATGCTATCCCGGGCGCGGGCAATATTAATTTGCGCTAAACAGTATCTATCCATGAACATCTTCCTTGTAGTGGCCTTGTTATACGGCCCAGGTTACAACTCAAGTTACAGCGCTTTTCGACCTAGTAGCTAAATAGCCTCTAGCGCCTCTGCTAAATTTTTCACTATCACCAATTCCATACCGGCCACACCGCCTTTGGGGGCGTTGGCTTTGGGCACTATGGCGCGCTTAAAACCGTGCTTGGCCGCTTCGCGCAAGCGCTCTTGACCCGACGGCACCGGGCGAATTTCGCCCGACAAGCCAATTTCACCAAAGGCAATTAAATCTTGCGGCAGCGGTTTATCTCTAAAGCTCGACACAATGGCCAATACCAGCGCCAGATCAGCACTGGTTTCCGCCACCTTAACACCGCCCACAACGTTGACGAAAACATCTTGGTCACCCACCATAATGCCGCCGTGACGGTGCAAAACTGCGAGCAACATGGACAAACGATTTTGATCTAAACCCACAGCAACGCGACGCGGGTTACCCAAGCTCGAACCATCCACCAACGCCTGAATTTCCACCAGCAACGGCCGCGTGCCCTCCCACATCACCATGACGATAGAGCCAGAGGCAATATCTTCGGCGCGCTGCAGGAAAATTGCCGAGGGGTTATTAACCTCGCGCATGCCGTGTTCGGTCATGGCGAAGACACCTAACTCATTCACTGCGCCGAAACGATTTTTATTGCCGCGCAAGGTTCGGTAGCGCGAATCGTGGCTGCCCTCCAAGAGAATGGAGCAGTCAATCATATGCTCCAACACTTTTGGCCCCGCTAGTGATCCATCTTTAGTGACGTGACCAACGAGCAATAACACCGTGCCGGTCTGTTTGGCAAAGCGCGTTAAGAAGGCTGCGCTCTCTCTAACCTGGGTCACCGAGCCAGGCGCTGATTGCACATCGGCCATGTGCATCACTTGAATGGAGTCCACCACCATCACCCGCGGGCGCATTAATTCAGCCTGCTGGGCGATAGCTTCAATGCTGGTTTCCGACAGCATGGATAATTTTTGCGTGGGTAAATTTAACCGCTTGGCCCGCATCGCCACCTGCTGCAGCGACTCCTCGCCAGTGACATAGAGCGCTGGCATGGTTTCAGCTAATTTACACAGGGTTTGCAACAGCAAGGTCGACTTGCCCGCACCCGGGTTGCCACCAATGAGCACCACCGAGCCTGGCACGAAACCACCGCCCAGCACCCGATCAAACTCGGCCATGGTGCTGCCGAATCTGGGCAGATCGTCGAGACTGATATCAGACAGTTTTTGCACCTTGCCAGTGGCGGCGCCGGCATAGCCGGCAAAGGTCTCGGTGCGCGCCGACGTCGCCGGCGCCAGGCGAATTTCTACGATGCTGTTCCAGGCACTGCACTCAGAGCACTGCCCCTGCCATTTGCGATAGTCCGCACCGCAGTCATTGCACACAAACGCGGTTTTTGCCTTAGCCACAGAGCCTCCGTGCTTTCGGTTCGAATTTCGGTAAAATGGCGCTAGTGTAACCCGTAATGCAGCCCTAGGTTCACCCACTATACTCATACCTATCTATGACATCTAACCTCCACGCCACGCCCGAAAAGGGTTTCACCTTAGTCGAACTCGTCGCCGTCATCGTCATACTGGGCGTCCTAGCGGCCATCGCCATCCCGCGCTTTATCGATTTTGCCGACGAGGCACAGAGCGCCAGCATTAACGCTATTGCCGGCAGCTATAAGGCCGGTGTAGATCAAGTGCGCGCCTACTGGCTCGCCAAGGGTTCGCCCGGGCCAAGCCTTAACCTGATCAAATTACCCCTTGCCCAAGCCGGCGGCGACTTGAGCGTCAATGTCTTCGGCTGGCCCGCCGACACTCGCGGCGTCAGCCTCACCCTGAACTCAACCAACGATTGCCTAGACGTTTGGCGCGCGGTGCTGGAAATAGGCGCGCCTAGCGTTGCCGCCACGGCCGCGGCAGATTTCACCGCGCTCTATCTGGGCGGCAATAGCTGTCGCTATACTTACAGCGCCAACACGGCCAAGAGTATCCAATTTGATTCCAATACTGGCCAAGTCACAGTCAACTTCTAGCGCGCATCAGTGGTAAGCTAGCGTCATGAATTCATCCCTTATTCCCGAGCGCCCAATTTGCGTTAGCCCCTCCTTGGCCGCCACCCTTGGCCTTGAAGAGGCCATCATGTTGAGCCAACTCAATGAAGCGCTAGCGCATCGCCCTACGCAAGCCAGCAATGGCTTCCAGTGGTGCCTATTGGCACAAGACGCGGTGCACAAGCTGATGCCCTTCTGGACCGATCACGATATCGCGCGCATCGCCAAGAGCTTACGCGACAAAGGCGTGTTACTCATCACCAGCGCGCCCTTTTACGACAGCAAAGAGCTGCGTTTTGCCCTGAACGAACGGCAAACCCAGAGCCCGCTCAATCGACCCCAGAGCCACAATCAAGTCACCAACGGCGCCAGACCCATGGCGCCGAATTGGCAACCGAGCGACGATGTCTACGCCCAGCTGGCACAGCACAATATTCCCAATAGCTTCGCGCGCGAACAAATTCCCGAGTTTGTCACCTATTGGCGCGAGCAAGGCCAATCGGCTCACGCCTGGGGCGCCAAATTTATCCAGCAAGTGATTCGCAAGTGGCGCGAGCGAGAGACAGACTTCGGCCGTAAAGACCAAGAAATTGCCATGACCAGTGGCTGGCGCCCAAGCCCCGATGCCATGGACGTGTTGACCCGTCACGCCGCGATCAATCAGTGCTTCGTAGAGGATTCCATCGCCGAATTTGTGCTTTACTGGAGCGAGCGCGGCGAGCCGTCAAAGACTTGGAACAGCAAATTTATCCAGCATGTGCGACGCCAGTGGGCGCGCTACACGGCTACCTTACAATACGATACCGAACCGCGCCGGCTACCGGAAAACTGGGAGCCCTCACCCGACGTCTACGAGGTGTTGGCACTGGCTAATATCGATTTACACTTCGCCAAGCAACAACTCATCGAGTTTTTAATTTATTGGCGCGACACCAACCAATTGCACACGTCGTGGAACACCAAGTTCCTACAACACGTTAAATACCAATGGGCTAAGCGTCTCAGCGGCTCACTGGCAACTCAAGGTAATGCCCATGCAAGACAGCAAAGCCCTGCTCAATCAGGCCGAACACGCGATCGCTCAGTCAGCGAGCAACTCAACGACAGAAGCTGGGCACTCTAGTTCGCGCCAGGCGCCGCCGAGCGAAGCCTTGATCGACGCGATAAATCAGTCTTTTGAATTGTTTCGACTGAATTATCACAACCAATACTTTGCCGCCTTTCCCGACGTGCAATCGCTCAACTTGGCCAAGCGTTTATGGCTCGAGGCGCTGTCGCGTTTTTCCCCCGAAACCTTGCTGCGCGGCGCGAAAAAAGTGATTCAACAATCCGATTACTTACCCACCGTGCACAAAATGATTGTCGCCTGCGAAGGCGATAATAGCGCGCACGGCTTGCCGGAAATTCACGCCGCCTACGTCGAGGCGTGCAATGCGCCCTCGCCCAAGGCCGAGCACAACTGGAGCCATCCAGCCGTGTACCTGGCCGGCAAGGCAGCGGATTGGTATTTTCTCGCCAACAACAACGAGCGCACAGCGCTGCCGGTTTTCACCGAGCACTATAAGGCGCTGTGCGAACAAGTGCGCAATGGCGTTAAGCTAAAACTACCCGAGCGATTGGCGCTACCGGAAAATCTCGAAACACCACTTAGCAAAGACCAAAACCTCGAGCGTTTAGCGTCGCTAAAAAAACAACTAGGTCTCTAGTTAACTTCACCGAATTCTACTAATGCGAATCACTTTTCGCTGAGGAAACTGTGCATGTCGATGCGTACAAAAGGCAATGTTTTAGCTGTCGTGTTTGCGGGCTACACACTCGGGGTCATGCTGTTTACCTTTTGGCTGAGCAACAACCCGCTCGGCGAACCGCGCATATTTTTGCGCGAACCCGGCCTAGCGCTGCACGGCGAGACCGAGGAAGAGCGGCTCGCCGCGCTAGAAGCCGCGGCCAACTTGCCGGCAGACACAAATTTTGACGACTACGACGATAAGTATCTAACGAGGCTCGCCTTAGTCGCACGGGACGGCACCGTTAAGAACGAACTCGACAATAGTTTTGATTACAAAAACTTACCCGACTTCTCCGCCATCACCGTCATCAGCGAGCGCAAGAAAGCTTTCTTCGACTATTTGCGCCCCGCGGTGCAGTTCCAAAATCAACTGGTGCGCGAACGCCGCGTGATCCTCAAAGGCATTGAGATAACCTTAAAGTCCAACCAAGCACTCAGTCAGTCGCAGCAAAAATATATGGATTTAGTGCGCAGCCGATACAAGGTGCCGGAAGAGCTGTCCGAGCTCGATGCCGTCGATTTGCTCATGCGCCGGATGGATACCATCCCGGTGTCTATGGTGCTCGCCCAGGCAGCGCTCGAATCCGCTTGGGGCCAGTCGCGTTTTGCGCGCGAGGCCAACAACCTGTTCGGCCAATGGTGTTTTAGCGAGGGCTGCGGCTTAGTGCCCAACAACCGGCCAGCGGGTGAAACCTACGAGGTCGCCACCTTCGAAAGCGTCGATCAGGCCATTGCCGCCTACTTTCAAAACATCAACGCCTTTCATCGCTATTCCAGCATTCGCGATATTCGAGAAACCGCGCGGCGCAATCAAAAACCGCTCTTAGGTTACGACATGGTGGCGGGCCTAGAAGCCTATTCAAGCCGCGGCCAAGACTATATCGAAGAATTAAGAAAGATGATTCGCTACAACGACTTAGAATGATAGCTAAGCGGATGCCTGATCCGACACGTCGCCCCCAGCTAACAAGGGGCTTGTACTCCGTTTCGACTTGCAGGGGGCGGCCATCCGTCTTGTAGCTTGTAGCTTGTAGCTTGTAGCTTGTAGCTTGTAGCTTAGAAAGCATCCCCTATGCGCGACCCATGCACCTACTTTTCTACCAGGCACAAAAAACCCGGCTAGTGCCGGGTTCTTTTTAACGCACTCTGGAATTAACCAGGAGTAACGTTTTCTGCTTGTGGACCTTTCTGGCCAGCAGTGATTTCGAAAGTCACAGATTGACCTTCTACTAGGGTCTTACGGCCGTTGCCGTTGATGGCGCGGAAATGTACGAATACATCTGGGCCAGACTCTTGCTGAAGGAAACCATAACCTTTTTCGTCGTTAAACCACTTAACAACACCGGTGTGTAAATTAGACATTTGAAGACCTCGTCTTACGATTAACTGTGCCGCCTCTGTTGGCGATTAAAACTTATCCATCTAGCAGCAGAGAAAGGCAAAATGTCTAACGGCTGGCAGCAAAACGGTAAAGCGCGATCATTCTAGGGTGGTCTTGCGCAGAGCACAAGTAGGTTAATGAAAGAATTGGTTGTTTTATAGACAAAAGCCCGACTTTCTTGGCCTTACTTCGCTTTAGTTGGGTTCTGGCGCCCAACTGCCGTCGGCATTTGGCTTAATAAACGGACTCGAGTGCCAATAGTAACGCCCTGGCTCGCCGCTTTTCGCTGTGCAGTTGTAGCGCGTACGGCCCGGCTTTAAGACTTTTTGCGCCTGAAAGCTAACCTTTGTAGCAGACGTGGCAAGCTTATCCGCCGCCCCTTGGCGGCTAACGTAACAGGCGAGGTCGGGGAACTGGGCCAGATTTTCAGCCACATACTGCACAATGGGCCGGCCTTCCGTGGGCGCCAAAACGCCGTCGGCTAAGCCGGCACCCTCCTCGCCTAGGTAGACAACCCGATCAAAGGGCAGCGCTAGCGACCTCAATTTGAGCGCTAGATCCTCTACCTCCACATAGTTGCCACCGAAGGGAAAGCGCGGCAGTGCGGCAATATCGCGCGGCGCCGGCGCTCCTGAGTGCTGGCCGAAGCCAACAAAGCCAAGCTCTTCGACCAACGCCACCAAAGCGGCGGAAAACTCGCCATAGGGGTAGGCGAAGGCGCGGTGACTTTGCCCCGTCTCGGCTTCAATTTTTGCCTCTGCCGCAAGAATTTCTACCTCCATGCGGGCGCGCCACTGGGCCTGGGTTTCACCGTCCAGGCGGCGGATCATATGGCTATGGCTGACGCCGTGGTTGGCAATAGCGGCGCCTTGATCCGCTAGCGCGCGCAAGTCATCCCAAGACAAGGTGTTGGTTTGCTGCTGCGTCACCGGTTCGGTGCTGACAAACACCACGAAAGGCCAGCGCTTAGCCTTGAGCAGCGGCAGCGCCGCAGTTAACACGCTTTTTGAGCCGTCATCAAAGCTAATCAACACGGCCTTATCGGGCAGCGGCGCGCGCTGGCGCAGCGCTTGTAATACCTCCGGCAAAGCCACCACTCGATAGCCAGAGCGCTCAATTTGCTCTAGGTGCGCCTTAAAGCCGGCCGGTGAAATACTCGTCGCCGCCGGCGTCTCAGTGCTGACATGGTGATATTGCAAAATCACTAAACTGTGCGCACTCGGCGCCAAGATAAACAGCGCTGCCAAACAAAGAATACGGCGCCCCAAAGCCCATTTACCGCACTGATAGCCACTATACAATTTGGTCTCCACAAGCCACCGGCTTTTATGCTTATACTCAATTCAGTATTCTGCAATGGGCGGCCCAGCATGTCTAATCAATCGTCAGACGCTACACCGGCGACGCCAACCGCCGGTTTGCATCTAACCCCCAGTGCAAAACGCATCGCAAAAACCGTGCTGAACGGCTTTGATGCCTATTTCGCCGACTTTCAAAACATGACCTTGGGGGCAAAGGCGCGCTTTGAAACCCACAATTGGCTCGGCGTGCAAGAGGCGCACCGCGAGCGCATCGAGCTGTACAAACACAAAGTGGATCAAGTCTGTAAATTAGTGCGCGGCGTTACCAGTAAAAATGTACTCGACCTCAATATCTGGCAGCAGGCGCGGCAAGCTTACGCCCTGCTGGTGTCGAACCATAGTAACTATGAAATTGCCGAGACATTTTTCAATTCTATTTTCTGCAGTTTGTTCGAGCATCAACAAATTCACGACCGCAACTTATTCGTCAAGCCATCCAAAGATCAAAGCTACAAACAACTCAGCGATTACACTATCTATTTCAGTTACAGCGCCGAGTTTGGTTTTGAAAACTTGATTCATCGGGTTTTCGATGACTATGAATTTTCCGTGCCTTGGGAAAACAAAAAGCGCGATATAGATTTTATTGTGGCGTCTATCAACACCCACTTAATGCCCTTGATAGACTACCCCTTAAGCGAGCTTCGGGTTGATTTTTTGGAGTCTATTTTCTACCGAAACAAAGGCGCCTACTTAGTTGGCCGTGCCGTCCATGGCGATTTTATCACGCCGATATTGATTCCATTTCACAACAATGAACAGGGTGGCATTTACGCCGATACGCTGCTTTTCGATCGAGATAGCGCCAGCCGCGTATTTAGTTTTACCCGCTCCTACTTCATGGTAGATGCGCCCATACCGTCTCGATTTGTGAAATTTTTAAGCTCCATCATGCCAAGGAAAGACATCTCCGAGATATACAATGCTATCGGCTTCAACAAACATGGCAAAACCGAGTTCTATCGCCACGTGATATCGCACATGAAAAACAGCAGCGATAAGTTCGTCATCGCACCCGGCATCAAAGGCATGGTGATGAGCGTGTTTACCCTGCCCTCCTACGACATTGTGTTTAAAATTATTAAAGATCGCTTTGACCCGCCAAAAAAAGTCACCGAGGCCATCGTTAAGGAAAAATATAAACTTGTGTCGCGCGCCGATCGCGCCGGGCGCATGGCCGACACGCAGGAGTACAGCAATTTTATTTTCTATCGAAATCGCTTTAGCGATGAGCTGTTAGACGAGTTGCAAAACGTTGCCCCGTCAAAACTCATTATCACCGACAAATTGGTCATCATTAAACATGTCTATACCGAGCGGCGCATGACACCGCTCAATATGTATTTAGATCACGCCAGCCAACAGCAAGTTGAAGAAGTCATGGACGAATACGGCAACGCCATCAAACAACTGGCCGCAGCTAACATCTTTACAGGCGATATGCTGTTAAAAAACTTTGGGGTCACACGCCATGGCCGCGTCGTGTTTTACGACTACGATGAAATTTGCTTAATTACCGAGTGCGTATTTAGAAAAATTCCCGAGCCGCGCAATGAAATTGAAGAGATGGCCAGCACGCCTTGGTACACGGTGGGTGAATTTGATATTTTTCCAGAGGAATTTCGGTTGTTTTTTAGTGGTAATCCCGCGGCGAGAGTTGCCTTTGAAGAGAAGCACAAAGATCTATACGAAGCCAGCTATTGGCAGAGTATTCAAACCGAGCTATTGGCAGGCCAAATTAACGATACTTTCCCCTATCGCCGCCACTTGCGCTTTTCGCCCAACCGATAGGCATACGGATGGTCGATCAACTACAAAATTGCAGGCCTATGCCGCCTTCTTCAATACGCACAATGCGCATATCAACAACTGGAGCATCGGCTAACATGCCCTGAACTTGGCCGCGAACTTCAGTGCCGATAGGCGGCATCTGCTCGGGATTGGTGACCACAAAGATACCGCCATCGGAAATGTCGCGCGTGTGAACCATCATTTCTCCGATGGATTCATGGCTGATCAACACGCGACATCGCACCGGTATTCTTGGGTATCTTCGGCTGTCATTGCTCATGGGCGTCCTCGCTAAAAGGCTAGCGCGGCGCGCACCAACCTAGGGTTTTACCAAAATTTGATCAATTCTACTGCGGTAGAAAGTAATAGAAAAATGATTAGCGCCGTCTTTGATGACCTCTAATTCAATTTCGGCACCGCCTACTTTACGCACCACACCGGTAGTGATTTTATCACCGGTCACTAGCTGCACTTCTTTATCGACATAATCTTGCAGCTGTTCAAAGTCGATCTCCACCAGCGCTGGCGCCTTGGCGACAATTTTTGGCTGCAGTTGCGGCCTAGGTGCAACTGGCTTGTACTCCACACTAGTAAATATAGGCGAAACTGGCGCGCCCGCTACTTCAACTTCCAGACGATTAAATAGCATGTCACTTATTGCGTCTGCGCTCGGCGGCTCCTGCAGGTCGATATTTAACACCCAGCGCAGCACAATCCGACCGGGCTCTTGCATGTAACTCTTCAGCGCCGCTTGACTGGCCTCACTTAAACCCAAGCTTTGTTTATTCAGCAGCGCCTCTAAATTTGCCATGTAGCCGGTAACCAACTGCTCGGCTGATTTTTCATGGCGCGCGCTACAGTAGCTAGTCCAAGCCTGCATCATGCGGATATCATCGAAGTTTACCCGCACCAGATCCAAGGAGCTGGCCGCCTTAAGATTAGGCGCTACGCCACCAAAGCGCACTTGGGTTTTTAACTCGTAGGCACCGCGGGCGATCATGTCCACATCGAGGGTGAGGTCGCGGGTTGCGGCGTTGTAAAGGTAGCTAAAATTGAGATCGCTATCCGCTTGAAAACCCAGCATCCAAGGTGACGGCTGTTTTAGCGGGTCTAGGCAATCCACACTCGACTCGATGGATTCGGCAAAATTTTCCAGGTTGGCATTTATGCCCGTGACCTTTACGCTCAGCGCTTCCGGTGCACTGCCACCAAAGCGGCGCTGCACTAACTCGGGCAGGGATTGCATATCCACGTCGATCCGCTGAATTGACGCACTAAACGCATCGCTGTCGGGCAAGCTAAGCTGCACGCGCTTAACCGTCACCTTGCCATCGAAGCCGACGTCTAGGCGATCATAGCGAATCGAAACTGTATCGCGCATGTCGGCGATAGAAGCGTCGACGCTGTTGCGAATTTCCCACTGCAATAGCCAGCGGCCAGCAACGGCGACCAACGCCAACAGCAGAATCAATTTAAAAAGTTTCTTACCCATACCCACCTCTAGTCATCCTGTCCAGACAGCTGTCATCAATCACTGCGGCACAAGGCCATTTTCAACGGGGCTCAATACTAGACCATTTTGGTTCTAGCTCACTCATCCCTTGCGCACAACTGAGACGCTGTCTACCTTTTGGAAGCCACGGGGCAGCTTGTTACCGCGTCGACCGCGCTCACCTTGGTAGTGCTCCAAGTCTGATACTTTCAGAGTCAGGTGGCGCTTACCAGAGTACACCGTTAATTCGTCGCCCGCCGACAGCACCGCTAAACCTAACAGAAACTCCTCCCGGCTCTGCAACCGCGCCGAGGGAATATTCATGATTTTATTGCCCTTGCCGCGAGCCAACTCAGGCAGCTCCGAGAGCGGAAACACTAGCAGGCGACCTTCATTGCTAATCGCGGCGAGAATTTCTTTGGCTGGATCGGTCACGCTTAAGGGCGCCATGACCTTTGCCGCCTTAGGCAAACTGATCAGCGCCTTACCGGCTTTATTCTTGGTCGCCAAATCCGATAATTTCGCCACGAAACCGTAGCCGGCATCGCTGGCGAGCAATACCTTCTCGTCGTCGCCGCCCATCAGAGCGCCTTCAATAGTCGCGCCGCTGGGTGGATTCAAGCTGCCCGTGATGGGCTCGCCCTGGCCGCGCGCGGACGGCAGCGAATGGCTGACCATGGCATAGGAGCGGCCGGTGGAATCCAATAACAACACCGGCTGATTGCTCTTGCCGCGCACTGCGATTTTAAAACTATCGCCGGCTTTATAACTGAGCGCCGCTGGGTCGATATCGTGGCCCTTGGCCGAGCGAATCCAGCCCTTCTCGGAAATAACCACGGTAATAGGTTCGGCCGACATCAGTTCGGTTTCGCTGAAGGCCTTGGCCTCGGCGCGCTCGACAATGGGCGAGCGGCGCTCGTCGCCATGGGTTTCCAGCACCGCCAACAATTCCTTCTTAACCAAATTTTTGAGTCGCACCGCCGAGTCCAGGGTTTTTTCTAGATCTTTGCGCTCTTTCTCCAGCGCTTCCTGCTCCTCCAGAATTTTCATTTCTTCTAAGCGCGCCAATTGGCGCAACTTCGTTTCTAAAATGTATTCCGCTTGCGTCTCGTTCAGGTTGAAGCGCGCCATCAGCACCGCTTTCGGCTCGTCTTCAGTGCGGATGATACGAATCACTTCATCCACATTGAGAAACACGATCATTAACGCCGCCAGCCTATCTAAGCGCTCGTTCACCTTTTCTAAACGGTATTGCAGGCGCTTGCGCGTGGTCACCATCCTAAAACTGAGCCACTCGCTCAACAACGTGTTCAGCGGTTTAACCGCCGGCCGGCCATCGATGCCAATCATGTTCATGTTGACCCGGTAGCTGCGCTCGAGGTCGGTGGTAGCAAACAAGTGCTGCATCATCTGCTCGATATCGACCCGGTTTGAACGCGGAATAATAACCAGACGGGTGGGGTTTTCGTGGTCGGATTCATCGCGTAAATCGGCCACCATGGGCAATTTCTTCGCCAGCATTTGCGCTGCAATTTGCTCGAGGATTTTTGCCCCGCTGACTTGGTGCGGCAGATCTGTCACCACCACGTCGCCATCTTCTTCATTCCAAATGGCGCGCATGCGCAAGCTGCCGCGCCCGGTTTCGTACAGGCTGATTAAATCCGCGCGCGGGGTAATAATTTCGGCCTCGGTGGGCATGTCCGGGCCGAGCACAAACTCGCACAGCTCGGCCACCGTCGCTTTGGGATTATCGATCAAATGAATACAGGCATTCACCACTTCGCGCACATTGTGCGGCGGAATGTCGGTGGCCATACCCACGGCGATACCCGTGGTGCCGTTCAAGAGCACATGGGGCACCTGGGCCGGCAGCACTGCCGGCTCATACAGGGTGCCATCGAAGTTGGGCAGCCACTCCACCGTGCCCTGGCCCAACTCGCTGAGCAATACTTCGCTGAATTTAGTCAGCCGAGATTCCGTATAACGCATGGCCGCGAAGGATTTTGGATCGTCCGGCGAGCCCCAGTTGCCCTGGCCGTCCACCAAGGGGTAGCGGTAGGAAAAAGGTTGCGCCATCAACACCATGGCTTCATAGGCGGCCGAGTCGCCGTGCGGGTGAAACTTACCAATCACGTCGCCCACGGTGCGCGCCGACTTCTTAAATTTAGCGCTGGCTTTTAGGCCTAGCTCGCTCATGGCATAGATGATGCGCCGCTGCACCGGCTTTAAACCATCGCCCACATGGGGCAGCGCGCGATCCAGAATCACGTACATGGAGTAATCCAAATACGCCTTTTCGCTGAAATCTTTAATGGATATACGTTCATCCGCGGGCATTGCGGTGATCAGATCAGACATGCTACTTCCTGAAATTCGAGTTGCTGAGCTCGGGAAACCCGAGCAAGTGCAAGGCTTATACCAAAATCAGCCTATAACTGCCACTGCCCAAAGCTGGGCAAGCCAGCTAAAATGGTCGAACAAAAGTCGTATTAGGGGCGGGAATGCACCAAGCAGTATCGACAGGCTGGTTAGTCGCAGGGATGTTTTATACGCAACTCGGCCTCACACAAACACATGCCACTGAACAGCTTCCAGAAGCTGATTGGCAGACTCCTGCACAACTCGTCTATGTGTTAGAGGAACTCGAACAGCAAGCGCAATTACCCGCACCACCCACGGCTTTTAGCATCGACGTCTGGCCAGATATTTACGCCTACCAAGCGCCCGCTGCAGACGAGACGCCGCTGGCATCGCTCGAGCTAGATTCCGGCTTAATACAGCCGCACCCGGCTCCCGCAGAGTTCACGCCCTACCGTAGCCCGACCAATTTTTTCGAGCACAACCTCGACAGCACGCGCGAACTCTTGGCCGACAAAGATATGTGGCCCACCTACGTGGTTCCGGAGGAGCAGAAAAATTGGATGGACAGCACGCGGGAGTACTTACACAGCTCTGCCACCGGGCCGGTGGTTTGGTTCGATAACTTCTTCGCCGTCAACCGCAGCCCCAATGCCGCGACGCACGACTTGCGCCTAACGCCGATATTAGAATGTAGTGACCTAGAGGGCTGCCAATTCAAATTCAAAGTGCGCAGCCGCGTCACCCTGCCCAACACCGAAAAGCGCATGCGCTTACTGCTTACCAACGAAGACCCAAATTCGCTCTACGACACCTTAGATAGACGCGCCACCGCCAGCGGTTCCAGAACCGACGACAATCCAATCACCGCGGCGTTGAGCTGGGCGCTGAAAACCACCGACAGCTACAACATCAGTATCTCCTCTGGTTTGCAGGTGCGCTCGCCCCTTAGAGCCTTCGTGCAAGCGAGCTCCACCGGCCGCACCGAACTGAGTGAAAGATTATTGTTATCGGCCGGTCAGAGTGTGTTCTACCGCAGCGACGAAGGTCTTGGCGCCCGCACCCAAATCGACTTGGATTACTCGCCGCGCGACAACGAGCAGGAAGTTGTGCGCTGGCGCCAACTGTACGATCTGAGCGAAGAGTTTTCCGGTGTCGATTGGAAAACCAGCGTCGAGTATTTGCGCCAAGTGAACCGCGATCGCGCCTGGGGCGTGGGCTACGGCAACTCCGGTAACATCAACGAAGCCGCCATCGGCGAAGCCCACAAAGTGTGGGTGCGCTACCGCAAGCGCTTTTATCGCGAGTGGCTGTTCTGGGAGCTCGAACCCTTCGTGCAATGGAAGCGCGACTTCGACTTTCAAGCTGACCCCGGGATCGAGGCCAGCATCGAAATCTACTTAGACAACGACTCCTGAAGCATCACGTACTCGATCATCGGCGCCGAGTGCCCCGGTGACGTCACCAAGCGCACGTGCGCGGGTTGCAATTGCCTTGGCTCGGTAACGCCGCAGGAATGCGCAATCATCGCCACGCTCTCGGTCATTTGTGCCTGATATTGCGCCACCCGCACGGCTTTATCGGCCGGCACTAAGCCCCGCTGTAAACGCCTATTGTGCGTGGTAATGCCCGTTGGGCAGGTGTTTTTATTGCACTGCAAAGCCTGAATACAACCCAGGGCAAACATAAAGCCACGGGCGCTGTTGACCGCATCCGCGCCGGCGCAAAAGGCCATGGCAACGGCGGCGGGGGTGATCAACTTGCCCGCTACGATCACTTTAATGCGCTCGCGCAAACCGTGTTTTTTAAGCAGCGCAATCAAATAGGGCAAGCTTTCTTTAATCGGTAAACCGGTATTGTCCATCAGCGGTTGCGGCGCCGCGCCAGAGCCGCCGTCGCCGCTATCTAAGGTAATAAAGTCTGGCGCAGCGTCGTGGCCCCGCTCGCCCACCAGCAAACACAATTCCGTTAACCATTGATGTTCGCCCAAGACAAATTTAATCCCGGTCGGCTTACCGGTCGCGGCGCGCACGCGACCAATCATATCGAGTAGGTCTGGCACGCTGCGCACCTCGGCATGGCTGTTGGGGCTAATGGAGGCTTCGCCCACGGGAATATGGCGAATGGTCGCAATTTCCGGCGTGACCTTATCCGCCGGTAAAATGCCGCCCTTGCCGGGTTTAGCACCTTGGCTGAGCTTGATCTCAAACATTTTCACCTGCGCCTTGTCCGCCATTTGCTTGAGCTTTTCCTCGTCCAAGCAACCGTGAGCATCGCGCACACCATATTTCGCCGTGCCGATTTGGTAAATCAAATCGCAGCCGCCCGCCAAATGGTAAGGTGACAAACCACCTTCGCCCGTATTCAACCAGCAGCCGGCAATGGCGGCGCCGCGCGATAGCGCCTCAACCGCCGGCGCCGACAAGGCGCCAAAACTCATGGCGGAAATGTTGAAGATGGAGCGGGTGCTGTAGGGGTTAGGGCAATCGGGGCCAAAAGTGATCAGGGCCGGCTCTTCGTGGTTATCGGCACTCACCGGCAGAAACGCGTTGAGAAAAATAGGCGTACCCGGCTTATCAATATCGCGGGTAGAACCGAAGGCGATATTCAAACTATTGCGCTTGGCGGCCTTGTAAACCCAGGTGCGGTCGGCGCGATTAAACGGCATTTCCTCGCGATCCTGGGCAAAGAAATACTGACGGAAAAACACCCCCATGTGCTCGAACAAATAGCGAAAGCGCCCTATTACTGGGTAGTTGCGCCGAATGGTGTGTTGAGTTTGGCGGCTATCCACCACATAGGCGTAGACGATCCACGCGAGACCTAAGCCCAAGCCCAATATTAAAAGGTCGCCCAGTAAACCCAGTAACCATAATCCCGTTTGCATCTGTCAAATTCCTTTCTGAACTTTGTTGCGCCACATTGTACGCCAAGAAGATCGCGCCTCGATGGTCTATTCTCATGGCTAACCCCATTTTTATAGGCTGATAACACCCCATGAAAGCTTCCGATCTGATGGTCAAATGTCTCGAAGAAGAAGGTATCGAATATATTTTTGGTGTCCCCGGCGAAGAAAATGCCGACTTTATGATGTCGCTCGAAAAATCTGAGCAAATCAGGTTCATCTTAACCCGGCACGAACAGGGAGCCGCCTTCATGGCCGAAATATACGGCCGCTTAACTGGCAACCCAGCTGGATGTTTAGGCACTTTGGGGCCAGGCGCCACCAATTTAATTACCGGCGTTGCCGACTCCAATATGGACAGAGCGCCCATGCTGGTGCTCACCGGCCAGGGTGCATCCACTCGGCTGCACAAAGAATCCCATCAGGTGATGGACGTGGTGCAAATGTTTAAGCCGGTAACTAAATGGGCAACAACCATTTGGCACCCGGAAAATATTCCAGAAATTGTGCGCAAGGCGGTGCGCGTTTGCCGCACCGAGAAACCCGGCGCTGTGCACATTGAATTACCAGAAGACATCGCCAAATTAAGCATCGATAAAATCCCCTTACCGGTGCGTAAATTTCGCCGCCCCGTGCCCGACGATAAAGCCATCGATCGCATTTACGATCGCTTAAAACAAGCCAAGCGCCCCATCATCATCGCAGGCAATGGCTGCATTCGCCGCCGCGCCAGCAAACAGCTGCGCATTTTCTGCGAACAAACCGGCATTGGCGTGGTGTCTACCTTTATGGCCAAAGGCTGTGTGGATATGAATGCGCCCTATTGCCTGCACACCATTGGCTTGGGTGCGAAAGACATACCCGCCTGCGCCGTAGACGCCGCCGACATGGTTATTTGCCTCGGCTACGACATGGTGGAATACCACCCAAAGCTGTGGAACAACGATCGCACCAAAGCGGTGATTCACATCGATTTCCTACCGGCCGAGATAGACGAAAACTATCACCCGCAGCTCGAGGCGGTGGGCGATTTGGCGCACGCCCTGTGGATGCTCAATGAGCGTTTGAAAAAAGAATCAACACCGCTCAGCTTCGATTTAAGCCAACAAAAAACCACGCGCGAAAACATGTGCACTGAGTTAGCTAAACACAAAGACGACAAAACCGAAGGCAGCATCAGGCCGCAAAAAGTGTTGTGGGATGTGCGTAAAGTGATGGGTCCGCACGATATTTTATTGAGCGATGTGGGCGCCCATAAAATGTGGATCGCGCGCCACTATCAATGCCATGAACCCAACACCTGCTTAATTCCCAATGGCTTTTGTTCTATGGGCTTTGCTCTACCCGGCGCACTGGCGGCGGCACTCGTGCACCCGGATAGAAATATTCTGGCCATTTGCGGCGATGCCGGATTCATGATGAACGTGCAAGAAATGGAAACCGCACGGCGGTTAAATTTAAATTTAACCGTCATGGTTTGGGCCGACAACGCCTATGGCTTGATCGCGTGGAAACAAGACAATGAATTCGGCCGGCATACAGATCTCGCCTTCGGCAACCCCGACTGGATGCAACTGGCGAGCGCCTTCGACTGGCGCGGTCACTTAGTGGATAAGGCCGAGGCGTTAGAAAACACCCTACAACAATGCTTCAACGAACCTGGGCCCAGCCTACTGGTCATTCCCATCGACTACCGGGAAAACGCCTTACTCACCCAACGCTTGGGCGAATTAACCTGCTCTATCTAGGCAAAACCGGGTAAATACCGGTGAATTTGGCTTTTTTTGGCCACTAATGGCGACCTCAGTCGCCATTTTTGTTTAAATGTGCCTTCGCGCTACTCAACCGTCTTATTTACCAACATCGCGATTGATCATCATTATTTTAAACGCAGTAACGTTTACACAATCACATTATGTCGATGTAGCAAGTAGCAATTTCTCGATAACAACGATAATTCAATAATTGAATTCAGGTGAATCCATGCAAATTGGCGAATTAATTTCTCTCGGTCTCTATTTTATTGTCATGATTGGCATCGGCCTCTACGCATACCGCAAAACCAATAAAGATGTGGCCGGCTACATGCTCGGCGGCCGCCAGCTAGGGCCTGGTGTTACCGCGCTTTCGGCCGGTGCTTCCGACATGAGCGGCTGGATACTCATGGGCTTACCCGGCGCCATGTACGTGTCCGGCATTTCCAGCAGCTGGATCGCCTTTGGTTTAGTGCTTGGCGCTTGGCTAAATTATTTGGTGGTTGCTCCTCGCCTGCGCGCCTATACCGAACTTGCGCAAGATGCGATAACCATTCCCGACTACTTTGAAAAACGCTTCCGCGATAATTCGCACACACTGCGTGTGCTATCTGCCATTGTGATTATTATTTTCTTCACCCTCTACACATCATCGGGCGTTGTAGCTGGCGGCAAACTATTCGAGAGTTCCTTTGGTTTAAGTTACTACGCCGGTCTTTACATCACTGCCGGCGTGGTTGTTACCTACACCTTGTTTGGCGGCTTTCTCGCGGTCAGCATGACCGACTTCGTGCAGGGCTGTATCATGTTTGTGGCGCTTATTCTTGTCCCTATTGTCGCCTTTAGTGAGTTCGATAATCTCGCCGAGCTCAATGCCACCGTCGCCAGCGTGGATGCAAATTTATTGGGGCTATTTAGCGGTGTAACCGCACTCGGCATTATTTCCAGTATGGCCTGGGGCTTGGGCTACTTCGGTCAACCCCACATCATCGTGCGCTTCATGGCCATTCGCTCACTCAAAGACATTCCCGCCGCCCGCCGCATTGGCATGAGCTGGATGCTGGTCACCATTACCGGCGCGTTGATCATCGGTTACATAGGCGTCGGCTTCGTGGCCAAAACCCAATCTGATTTTGGCGACCCAGAAACCATCTTTATCTTTTTCGCCAAACTATTATTTCATCCATTAATTAGCGGTTTCTTATTGGCAGCTATTTTAGCGGCCATTATGAGCACCATTTCTTCTCAGCTATTGGTATCGTCAAGCTCGCTGACCGAAGATTTTTATAAAATCTTTTTACGCAAAGAAGCCAGCCAAACAGAATTACTGTTAGTGGGCCGAATTTCCGTAGTAGTGGTTGCCGGTGTCGCCATCGCCCTGGCCTATGACCGGTCGAGCACCATCTTAAGCTTGGTTAGCAATGCCTGGGCCGGCTTTGGCGCCGCCTTCGGGCCGCTGATTATTTTGAGCTTATTCTGGCGCAGAATGACGCGGGCTGGGGCCATTGCGGGCATGGTAACCGGTGCGGTGACGGTGCTGCTGTGGCTCTACGCACCTATCACCATCGACGGTGCAAGCTTGGGCAGCTACCTGTATGAAATAGTCCCTGGTTTTGTTCTTGCGACTATCGCCGTGGTACTGGTAAGCCTTGCAACCCAGCCCCCCAGCAAAGAATTAACCGACACGTTCGATGCCGCGAAACAAGCGGTTAACGCCGTTTAGCAACAGCAAAAGCACTCGCTTCATAGCGAGTGCTTTTGCTATCACTATTCCGCAAGCTCGCAATAAGCGCGCATAAACTCCAAGCCTGGTGCAATGGTCACGCGCCACGCCAATTCCACATGGGCATCATAGTGATCATCCATTTCCCGCACGGTGGCAATTAAACAGCGCCCCCACATACCAAATAAATCACTCGATATGCTGAGCCGCGCATGGATGTTGGCAATTTTTTCGATATAGGGGTTGGAACGGCGATCGGAGGCGAAAGACATAATCTGCATGAGCGATAAGCTCAGCATATCGTACTGCCGCTCCATATCCGTATTGGCAAAGGCTTTAGCCACCTCCGGCGAGGCAGCAATAAAGTGCTCATAAAAACGCTGATAAAAAGCCTCAGAGCCACGCGCCATAATGCGTTCAAAGCTGTCGTTAAAGAGTTTATTAAAATCCGCTGATCGAGATTCTTTGGTCGGCATAGCACCTTCCTTATTTAACCCATTAACAATGGCGCGATAATTTTTACGGCTTTCAACGATTGCCTGTCGCTAAACTACGCGCATTTAAAAACGGCACGGGGCCGGTTTCGGTGACAGATATTGATGGCAATAGCGCATTCACGTCGAGCTTAGCATTGAGTGTATATTGTAAATTTTCCGGGCCTTTTTTGGTTAGGTCGGAAATCAATGCGATGACACTCATGATATTGGCCGATACTTCCACCGTTACCGGCGTTTCAGTATAGGCTTTGAGCACCGGCACCGCGCCGGAAACCCCGGAAAAAATATCATGGCCGCCAATATCGATGGCGTAACTCATGCCGCGCAACACAATGTCTGTGCTATTGGGGTTGGTCACCCTTAGCCCCACGGAAAATCGCTGCTGAAAGCCCTCCGCCGCAATGGGCGTTAGGCTAACAACCTTAATCTCTGGCTTGGTTAACGCATTCGGTAAACCGGTACAGGCCACCAAGAACAAAGTTGTTAAAACCAGCACACGGGCTGACATTTTCCAAATAAAAGACACAGTCATTCCTTTTTAATTAGGGCGCATACATATAGCTCGATTGAATACCCAATGGCAGCCCAAAGGACCAATAGAGCAACAAAAACGCCGTCCAGCAAATAAGCAGCGTGATAGCGTAAGGCAGCATCAAAGAAATTAACGTACCAATACCGGTGCCCTTCACATAGCGCTGCGCATACACAACCACCAACGGGAAATAGGGCATTAAAGGGGTAATGATATTAGAGCTAGAATCACCAATGCGATATGCCGCCTGTGTAAGGTCTGGCGAAATACCCAACTGCATTAACATCGGCACCAAGATAGGTCCAATCAAAGCCCATTTTGCAGAAGCCGAGCCGACAAATAAATTCACAAAGGCGGTGAGTAGCACTATGCCAACAATAGTCACCGAGGCCGGTAATGCCAGTTCGCGCAAGGTGTCGGCGCCCTTTACCGCGAGTAAAGCACCAATATTTGACGTGTTAAACGCACTAATAAACAATGAGCAAAAGAATGCCATAACAATGTAATAGCTCATGCCATCCATCGCCTTGCTCATGGCATTAATCACATCGCGCGAGTTTTTAAAGGTGCCAGCTAAGTAGCCATAGACCACACCGGGTATGACGAACAACAGAAAAATAAGCGGCACAATGGAATGCATTAAGGGTGCAGAGAAAGAGGCCAGCTCGCCGTTGGGCGCGCGCAAAGCGGAAGACTCAGACCACACAGACGCCACCAACAAGCCCACGCCCAGCGCCATGGCGGCAAGCGCCCAACGCAAGGCGCTACGCTCTTTATGGGTAACCTCGGCAAATTGTGGAATGTCTTCCGGGTCGCCATCAACGGGCACTTTTTTCAAGCGCGGCTCGATAATTTTGTCGTTCAAATACCAGCCGATTAAAATGACTAAAACACTTGAAGCGCTGGTAAAGAAATAATTATTGAGCGGGTTAATTTGAATAGCTGGGTCGACAATGTGGGCGGCGCTTTGGGTAAAGCTCTGCAGCAATGGGTCGATAGCTGAGGGCACAAAATTAGCGGAAAAACCGCCAGACACACCGGCGAAAGCCGCGGTAATACCGGCAAGCGGATGGCGCCCCATAGCGTAGTAAATAACACCGGCCAATGGAATCACCAACACATAGCCGGCATCGGTAGCCGTGTGGCTAACAATGGCCACGAGAATCACAATGGGTGTTAACAAAAATTGCGGCGTGCGATCTAACACGCGCTTAATACCGGTGTTAATAAAGCCCGAGTGCTCGGCCACGCCAACCCCCAACATGGCCACTAGCACCACACCCAAAGGCGCAAAGCCGGTAAAAGTTTTCACCATATTGGCTAAAAATGTCGCCAATGCATCGCCGGTAAGCTGGTTATTCACCACAATGGGCGCATTAGTGCGCGGGTCGATTTCGCTAAAGTCAAAACTCGACAGCAGCCAGCTCAGCGCCCAAATAATCAGCAGCGAAAAGAAAAATATCATCGCCGGGTCAGGTAACTTATTGCCCGTGCGCTCAATCCAATCAAGTATTTTTTGTAGTTTTGTGTCTTGTGGCTCGATATTGGTATTTTGCACCAAGGGCTCCTTATTAAATGAATAAAGGCATTCAGGGTTTAAGTAATTTGTCGCATAAGCTATGTAAAAAGCCAATCGCCTTAGCGTCGGCATTGGGCAACACTTCCAGGGCCCAGCGCGCCAGCTTGGAACTCTCGTCGTAATCCTGCTGGGCTAAGACAGCCCTCACCTTAGCCCGTAACGCCGCGTATTGCTGGGCATCGGGGCATACTAACGAATTGCGCTGCCCGTGCAAACCTCGCAGCTCATAGGCGTAGAGCATGACCGCCTGCGCCAAATTTAGCGAAGGATAAGGCGCCGGTAGCTCGATATTCGATACCAGGTCGCACAGCGCCAACTGGGCGTTAGACAAACCCGATGCCTCGCAGCCAAACACCAAACCCACCTTGCGCACACAGCCCTGCTTGCCGGCCAGTAAGGCGCTCAGCTCGTGGGCCGGCGTGAGCGAGCGCCACTGATGCCGCGCCTTGGCGGAAGTGCCAATCACCAAATCTAGGTCCGCTAGCGCCTCCGTTAAGGTTGGGTAGTGTTGCGCCGCCTCAAGAATATCGCCCGAGCCATGGGCCACTATACGCGCGGGCTTGTGCCTATGCGCCTCGGTCGCAACCAAGCGCAAGGCCTCGAAACCCATGGTTTTCAAGGCGCGACAACTAGCGCCAATGTTTTCCGGCACCGCCGGTGCCACCAAAATGAAAACCACATCCATCGCATTCACCTACTCAATGCTGGTTATTCTACGGCTGCAATCAACGCCGAGGGTATTCTGTCCGCCCTGCCGGTCTGCTAGGCTTTGCCCATCACCTTGGCGACGGAAGCCACCCCATGCGTAAAACCAAAATTATCTGCACCATCGGCCCCGCCACAGACAGCTTTGCCATGCTCAAAAGCTTGGCGCTCGCGGGCATGAATGTCGTGCGCTTGAATATGTCACACGGCGATCACGCAAGCCACACCAAAGTGATCAATGCCATCAAGCGCTTGAATAAGGAGCTGCCGCAGCCTGTGGCGGTGCTGCTCGACACCCAGGGCCCTGAAATACGCACCGGCGAGCGCGATAACGACCTCAACTTACAAACTGGCGATATTATTTCCGTGGTGGCGCGCGGCACCCAAGATGTGGAAGAGCACTCGCTCATGGTCAACTACGCCGATCTGATCAGCGATATGGACGTAGGCGATAAACTCACCGTCGACAACGGCCTGATCAATCTGGAAATTTTGGAAAAGCACGAGCGCATTATGCGCTGCAAGGTCATAGATGGCGGCGTGCTGAAAAGTAAACGCCATGTGAACCTGCCCGGCATTCGCGTCAACTTACCCGCCATCACCGAGAAAGATCGCAGCGATATTTTATTTGGCATGGACATGGATGTGGATTTCATTGCCCTGTCTTTCGTTCGAGAAGCCAGCGACATAGCGCAATTAAACACGCTGCTGGGAGATAAAGCCGGCAAAATAAAAGTCATCGCGAAAATTGAAAACCAAGAAGGCGTAGAGAATATCGATGCCATTATCGACGCCGCCGACGGCATTATGGTGGCGCGCGGCGACCTAGGTTGCGAAGTGGATTTCTGGGAGCTGCCCAACATTCAGCGCCGCATCGTGCGCTCCTGCGCCCAGCAGGGCAAGCGCGTGATTGTGGCCACGCACTTATTAGAAAGCATGATAGACAACCCCATGCCCACGCGCGCGGAGGTGACAGACGTTGCCAACGCGGTGTACGAAGAGGCCGATGCCATTATGTTGTCGGGTGAAACCACCGTGGGTAAATACCCAGTGAAATGTGTGGAGGCCATGCACAACATCGCCATCACCATCGAGAAACACCGCGGTTTGAATTTTACCGCCGAGCTCGAAACCCGAGACCACAAACAAAACCTAGCCGCCAGCGCCGTGCACTTGGCCGAATCACTGAAAGCCAAGGCCATTATCGTGATTACCCGGCGCGGCCGCATGGCCAACTACGTGACCAACTGCCACCCACAGCACTCGCCCATTCACGCCTTCACCAACGACGGCCGAACGCGCCGGCAGCTGGCGCTAAATCGCAACGTAGTCGCACACAAGCTAATGTTCAGTAAAGACCCAGAGAAAACCTTAAAAAAGGCCTTCGACCTGCTGCTAATGAGCGGCTTAAAGCCGAGCGACCAAGTGGTGGTGATTTCGGATACCCTAGGCCACTACGATGCCGATGCCGGGGTTGGCATTGAAGCGATTCAGGTAAGAACCCTTGGCTAGCTTGTCGTTTCTAAACTAGCCTATGTGCCTCTCGACCAGGCCATGAATATGAACTAGGCTCGCGTTTATTTGGGCGAGCTAGCCATGTTATTTTTTTACATTATTTTATCGACAACAGGTGCGCCATGAAATTATACGGATCAAACACCTCGCCCTATGTTCGCCGCTTGCGTATCTGGCTAAGCGACCGAGAGTTTACCTATGTCAACATCGATATCTTCTCCAGCGAAGGCCGCAGCCTGTTAAAGAAAAAGAACCCAACGCTAAAAATTCCCATGTTTGAAGATGGCGATCAAGTGGTGTTCGATTCCAACGTGATCTACCGCTACCTGGAGGAAAAGTTTTCTATCCCGCACCTCACCTGGGATCAGGAAAATCAACTCACCATGATAAACGCGGCCAGCGATTCGCTAATTCAGCTGCTGCTGTGCGACCGCTCAAATCTGGATACCCACGCCGATATCATGTTTTTCAAATTACAGCGCGAGCGGCTGCAGGAGCTGTTTGAAGAACTCGATAAGCAAGTGGCAAATGGCCTCTTTAACAATTGGAACTACGCCAGCATCAGCCTCTACTGTTTAATAGACTGGGCTGAATTCAGAAAGCTGTACGACCTCAAAGCCTTTAGCCATATCAACAGCTTCCATCAGCAACACGCCGCCAGGCCGGAAATTACTGCCACGGACCCACGCGTTTGACGCAAGCTGAAACATTTTTCCTAGCGAGCAGGGTTAAGCATAGCCGTGCGCCTATCAACGTAGAGAGCCTTCGGCTGTTCAGGCAACGGTTATATCCGAATGTTTAACCGCAATATTTTCTTCAAGGGCGCTTTGCACGGCAGCCCTTTTCTATTGGTCATTGCGCCTTTTGGCTTGCTGTTTGGTGTGGTTGCCGCCGAGGCGGGGCTGACTATTATTGAAACGCTGGCCATGACCATTCTAGTCATCGCCGGCGCCTCGCAATTCACTGCGCTGGCCTTGCTGAGCGAGCACGCGCCGACGCTCATCATTATCATCGCCTCACTGGCGGTGAATTTAAGAATGGCTATGTACTCAGCGGCACTGGTGCCGCATTTTGGTGAAGCACCCATGCGTTGGCGCGCGTTAGCGGCCTACTTCATGATTGATCAAACCTTTGCCGTGGCCGTTAAACAATACGACGCCACACCCGCGTGGAGCTCTGCCGAAAAGCTATCTTATTACTTTGGCAGCGCCGCTATTGTTTGCCCATTCTGGTATTGCAGCACCTATTTAGGCGCCGTTATAGGCGAAGCCATTCCGAAATCCTATTCACTGGATTTCGCCATACCCATCTGCTTTATCGCCATCATCGCACCGATGATTCGCAACCTACCGCACTTAGTCACCCTGCTGGTGTCGGTAACGGTTGCCCTGTGTTTAAGCTGGCTGCCGTACAACATCTGGCTGTTAATCTCCGCCCTACTCGCCATGATGGCAGGCGCACAAACTGAGTATTGGCTGGAGCGGCGCAAGCCATGAATGCGCATCTAGAAATTTGGATCATCATCATTGGCCTCGGGCTCGGCACCTATTTATTGCGCCTGTCTTTTTTAGGTTTTGTCGGCGACAGACCCATACCCGAATGGATCTTGCGCCACCTACGCTACGTGGCCACCGCCGTACTACCGGCCCTCATCGCGCCACTCATACTCTGGCCCTCAGCCACCAACGGTGAAACCGATCCCTCGCGTTTAATCGCAGCGGCAGCAGCGTTTTTTGTTGGTTGGTATTTTAAGAGTGTGGTGGGAGCGGTTTTTTCGGGGATGGTGGGGTTGTATGGTGCGCAGTATTTGTTGGGGTAGTTATTTGGTAGTTCTTAAAAGGAAGTTGTTTATTTAGATAAATACACCCCAATTTTACTTTTAAGATCTTGCTGCATAACGGCGAAGCCGCGCCTTTCATTCCCCTTTCGGAGCGACCAATTTTAAGGTGATTTTTCGGGGGCAAATGGGAGGGACGCCCATTTAACCCCCAAAATTCGCTCTCCGCTCACCGCTGCGCAAGGGGGTTAAAGAGCTGCACACGTAGCCACACCTAACTAAATTTTAATCACATGTTCAGAAAGCGAATCTGCTAGTTTTTTATCAGCCAAAAATCGGGCAACTACCATTTGCTGTTTAATAAGCGCGACCTAAGCCTACAAGCATATGGATGGATATGACCCTGAAACCCGCTGCATCGTTAATTTCATAGGCAAGAGCATAAGGATCGAGATCGGTGCCGCTAACATTGAGGCGGCGGTAGCCGCTTGACACTTCAGCCCAATCGTTCAAGACATGAAGTGTACTATCGAGCAGTTTCAATGATTTCTCTTCGCCTGAAAAGTAGAAATACCCTCCATCAGGTTGAGGGGAAAATCCTACTTTGATATCGTGTTTAATGTCTTCCATTTTTTTACCTTCGATATAACATCTTTACTTGCAGCTTACCTTGGGCGCAATCAATTAATAATCTGGCAGGTTGCGTTTACAAGCATAATTAGAGCTGCTTCTTATACTTCGCCACATGCTCCGGAAATAGCTCTCCATACTCAGGGTAAGGAATACCCACCAACTCGATAATTGCTTCATCAAGTTCTGGATACCACAAAATATAGCCACCAGCGTATGGAATTGTAGAATCATCGGCAGATACTACTAAGAAATGGCTGTTTAGCTCTAAACGATATTCTTCGCTGCTTTCGGTGCCACCACACTGAAGGATAAAAAAGGAAAACTCATCAGTATTCTTTATATGCTTTATGATCCCCGAAACGCGACCCACTGGAGGATCACCTGCCTCTAGCAGGGAAGCACCAATAACAACGCCGTTAAACACAATTTTGTACAAAGCTTTCACCAAACATCTAGAATGCGGTCTGTCGATTTAATCTAGCACAGCGAAACACGAGAGCTCCACTTACCGTCTATAAACAGATAACTCGGCATAACTAAAAAAGTTATAGCTACACAAATTAATAAGCATTTAAATCATCTTTTACAGCTGTTTAGTCTAACGGGAACAGCTCAAAGTCAACGAATTGCTCCCATTTTTTGAACCATTCGTAGAAAAGCGCCTCATCATTAGATTCCATAAGTTGAAAGCAGATGTTCTTTTCCGCGTTAGCCCATGAATTCAGATAGTACAACCCATCGGGAAACTGGCGGCCTTTGGCGTTATAGACGCGATAGTTTTCGTCCATTAGTCCAGGCTTGAAGTTTTCGACAACCATATATTTTTTCAATTTATACCCTATAGAAAAAATTTGTTAAATCAACATTGCTAAAATCCTTTTAAATCTAACTGAACAACAAGCCAAAGATGTTCGCTCGTATTTCCTAATAGATACAGTTCAAATGGTAGGTTTTTCTAATTCCTGAACCAGATAACCGGCCTCTTCGAGCTTTTCTGAAAAGAGAGTTTGGGCATCTGCTAGACCGCGATTATAGAAATAGGGGCCTATTTCCTTGGCGAAGAATTCGATTAGGAATTCCGCTTCGAAGCCGCCGATTTCTTGATCTAGCTCGTCATTGAAGTGGGCTTTTATCTTGCCAACTATTCTGTCAGTTTCGTCTCTTGAGAATTTGATATCGCTCATTCGGCGCCTCTGGGTAATCGCTAATTGTTGGGTTAATCAGTTGAATGATATGTACCAATTCGGTAACACTTACGCTACTGCTGATCTACCACCTTATCCCACACCTCATCGAAGCCTTGAGATTCAATAAAGCTTGAGATGCTATACATTAACTTTTCATTCCAGAATTCTCGACTTTCTGGCCAAGGTAGATCCACATTATATTTTTCTTCCTTGATTGAAAAATCAACCATTTTCCAAAAAAGGTAGCCAAGTATTCGGCGTCTTCTTCTGAAATGATGTTTTCAGAGGCTACTATTTCCTTGGCCCGAACGTCACCCATCTTCTCTAGGTGGTAATCTAGATATTTTGATTCTTCTTCGAACCGATATTTGATCATATAATCTCTCCTCCATCACGAATGATAGACATTCGTTGAGCTATCAACTTAAGCTTTGACACCAATACGGAAAGAAGCATCTGTTCTGTTACCGTTAGAAAATAATGGCCTTTCTTCTCTCTGTCAGGCATGAACTTCAAACCAGCAGGAATATCCGCCTCTTCTAAAACCCAGAACACATGAATTTTTGAACTAGGATTGTGCCGTTGCTTTAGCTTATATACACTCTTTAGGTTCTTATAATTAGACGAAAAAGAAAGCCCCATTTGGTCATGAGGAATAACCCATTTCTCATCCACACTCATGAACCAATCCTTAACTCGGATGCCTTTGATCATCCTTTCGCTTTTACCAATATCCCTTCGCCGGTAGAGTTTTGGATGGCTTAGATTACGTGTTGGCCTCAGCAAAATTTTTTCGTATTCCAAGATGATTTCTTTTAAATCATCTAATGTCTTAAAATGAGTAAGCACAGGATTTCCCTTCTTGTGATTAGTATTCTTTAACTAGCTGTGGCATTAGCGGCCACCCAAAAACGAGACGTATTGACTTGCGGCAATCTATCAGAGAATTCGTTATTACCACTAAAGAAGTTTGTTTCATTTACCTCATGAAATAGCTAACCACCAATAGATTTCTTTCTGATTTTTAACTTCGATCGGTTGATTGGTGCGCCTTAATTTTCATCTGACGCCGCTTATAATTAACCAACTGCAAATAAATTATACACTGACCTAAAACTGGGCCTATTCAGCGCAATGCCTTGTTCGGCTTTTAAATAGATCCGTGGTCGACTAGCAACTGAGCAACCCTTGTCAATTCTTTTGTGCGAAGCTCAATAAACTCTTTGAATGAAAGCCTTCCATCGCGAGCAGCTTCAGGTATTAAGGCCGCGGAAAAAATCGGCTCAGCTTGATCTCTAGGTATCCTCTGAAAGTAGTTTTCTGGCGCTGCATCACTGATTGCATTATTCTCCGACGCCGACAAGAAGCAAATATTCGCGATTACATTGGCCTCGTGAAATGAAACCCCTAGGTTATTTAGGTGTGCTTTTGGGTATATGTGATGGAACTGTCGGGCATTGTATGCTGAAAGAACTGAACCTAGATCAACCTCTGAGCCGGTTAAAAATGACTTTGGTCTTAACTGGGCCATCAGGCATAGAGCTGCCTTTGCCGATGTGGAATTAATTCGCCAAGAACTTTTGAAAACATCATCCTTAATCTCAATTTTTGAATCATTGAACGGATTTTCTGCTTCAAATACCCGCTCAATCTTGGACAGATCTTCCAGAACCAATCTATTGGTACCGGCTTTGTACCTTTGTGTTAGAGCACACTGCCAAAACCACTTTTTTAATTGTGAAAATTGGTTCGCAGTTGGCTTCCTGATTTTCGCATAAAAATACACTATAGGGATAATCATTATTGGAAATGGAACAAATACGATATTCTTTATCTTTAATTGTCCCTCAAGGAAATCAACCGCGGAAAATATCGCTAGTTTTAGCTCATTAACTCCGTCAACTAGCACTTCGGGATCAACATCAACCAAGTCATTTTCATCAATTGATCCAATGGTTATTGATGCGAGCATTCGCATGAGTATCGGCTGGTCAATTTTTTCATAACCTTTGTCAGCCAACCGGTCTAAAAGCGACTCAATCTCGCGCCTTAGATCAAACTTATCAGACCAAGTCCAAGCGGTGAGCAATTCCATGCTGCTCAATGGCGTACCAGAGGAATTAATCCTTTGAAAGATACTGCACACCTCTTTATTGCTTCTTTCCCTTATAGTGACAATTGGAAATTCGTAATCTTTGAATGCCTCTGTCAATCTAGCTATTTTTACCTTCTGCTCATCATTAAACTTAGGAAGTTCGACTAAAAGTTTAGTCGTATCAAGTATCTTGTTAAGCTGTATTCTATCTTTGTTCGAAGTTGCAGAGATGTGTGCAAAAACATCCTCATCTGGTAAATAGCAAATATTGAATCTCTCTGCTAGCTCCACATCAGATGTATTCTGGTCTGAATTAAATACTCCATACAAGGTAGTTAATCTTTGCTGCCCATCAAGAATATAGTTCACTGGATAATCTTCTGGTGTTAAGGGTAGTTTGAACCCGCCAACGTTCCTTTCGTGCTTTAATTCTTCTTTGGTTGACCACATCAATAGCGAACCTACAGGAAACCCTCTATATATCGAATCCAGCAGACTAATTATTTGCTCATCGTTCCAAATATACTGCCGCTGAAAAACTGGAATCTTTATATTTCCCCTTTCAACATCAGACAATAGAGATGCCAAACGCGGGCTTGATGGCGTTATCTTTGTTGTTGCTGCCATTAAAAGTATCCTTTGTATAGTCTTATTTTCGTTATGAGTTGAACGCTCAAAGCAGCGACGCGTTTACGCGGCCGATTGCCTTTCCCTGTTAAATTCGATGTCCTCACAGTTGAGGAGCAACAACGAAGGTGGTTCTCTCATGAACTCCCCTTCATACTCTGAGTCAATTTGACTAAGTAAGTCTCTAGCCAATTCAGAGTTATTAGCAGTCATTTCTATGTGACTATATAAAACCGTGCGTAACCAACCCCTAAAAATACTTCTGTAGTTCTCATCCTTTTTGCTTGTAACATTCTGCGGCTCAATAGGAGTACCTATTTCCATCTCATATAGCGCTCTTGCAAATTTAGGCAAACAGCACGCGTAAGTGCATTCGGCGTATCCATGTAAACTTCTATATTTTGTAGTTTTCTTAGTTTTCAATTTTGCGTGTTTACGCTTTGGAGAGCTTAAAGGCTCAGCCGAATCCGCAGACATGTAAAAGAAACCATAGCTTTTACCTGAGTATCTGTGAAAGACGCCTAGAGAACCAATTGATGGCAGTATTGCCCCACTTAGAATATCGGGATGGCAATCAAAAGGCGGGAATGGAAGCACATTGGGCCGACGAGATAATAAGTCCCACTGCTCTAGGTTCGCTTTAAAGTCTGTATAAGGAATGGATTGAGCGAAGCCACCACACAAACTTTGGTGCTTTTCGTTTGATTTCTTTGCTTGCAATAACGTGACTCTGGCTTGAAATTCAGGGTTCTTCTTATACGATACAATAAGCAAATCAGAAATTTCGCATCTTGCGGATGGACGCCCCCAACTACCTGTACCATTAAAAACCACTTGATGTTTCATTCCGTGAAACTCTTCGATTTTGAATGGCCCACGTAACGTAGCAAAACTTCTCATTAATGCTCTGAACTGCTGAACCTCGGAAAAGTTGGATTTACTAGATTCAGTTCTCCAGGCTGCCGCTAGCATATTTGCGAATTTTACAGATTGCACTCAGTACTCCTTTAGAATTTAACGCTTAACAAACCGACCTCTCAATTTAATCTGACATCTACGCCCGGCCGGCTTAAGTTGTTGAACTAGGGAGGTGGTTGCAGACATGCCGGTATCACCTTCCCTGAGTACCGTCTTTTAAAGGAATATATTGTGTTTATGAGCCGAAATCTAGCTCGGTTTTTTACGCCCAGCATTCATTCGCCAGAAAAGTCTCAAAAAGACCATCGTCGCGCTCGTAGATTCTGAATTTACGCGCCGTGCTTTTAGCTTTATCCGGAGGCATTCGACACACCTGATTATAGAAAAGAGGTTTTAGGCGCCATGAGCACACTGGCCTTGAGCTAGTATGGTCATTTGGTCAGGCAGCCCTATAGCCCGCCAGCGCTAGCGTTTATTAGGAGAAATTGGCCAGATCTTTCCTTCTGACCTAAGCAGATAATTCGTTATTTCCGTTAAATAGATCAGCACAAAGTACCTTAATTATCTTCTGGAATAATTGAAGCGAGAAGTGCGATGATTGTGTTTGGTTATAGGAGCAACACGGTTTATCGATAATGATAAAGTTTGGTTTATTAAATCCTAGGATTGCAGACAATGTTAGCGTGTTCTAATCTGCATTTACTGCCTACTATGGGTAGTGAATAAAAACTTCGTTTCGGGAACGCTTCAACGTATAACGCCTACGCCGCATCGCCATACTCACGGCATTTTGGATTTTAAGATCAAACCAATCCTTTGACCTTACTAAAGGAGTGAATGGTGCGTACAGCACGCTAGATTATAGTTTAGGCGGCACCTACACAATGTTGTCGTAGAGCAATAATGTTTTCATTGAAAAAGGAGGTTCTATGATAAGGCCGGATGAGTACTTAAGGTTTGAACAGGGCAGACAGAATGTAACAATTGGAGGAGGCATTTGCTATGGAATGTGCGCATACCTTGCGAAGACCATTAGGCATAAACGCGATATTGATACTGTCTACAATACCATCTCTAGCGAACTTAGAAACAAAATATCAAGAGTAATGAATTCAGGGATTTCTAAGCAAAAGCATGAAGACCAGGATCGACGCACTAATACCAAGCCACCTCTGGAGAGCAGTCGTCCGATTATTGTCATGTGTAATATCAATGCAAATGCTGGCTACTGCACTCGGTACTCAATACTTAGTTACGTGAATGTATTCTCTTGGTTTGGAAATCATGCCTGTCTTTTATGGCATAGCGATGAAGGAACCGTTCTTTTTGATCCAAATTCCGGCCTAACGCGTTGGAATCGAATTCATGATCCAGATTTTGCTGAGATACAAAGTATGTTGGATTGGGGGTATAAAAAAATAAGACTTCCTAGGCCAGTGTACGTATGGGGTGCGCAGTTTGGCTGAGCCTCGGTTTTAGCGAAAATGCCGGCGCTCAGTGGCTAGCTCCATAGGTATTGGGTAGCCGGCACTATGGTTGAATGATCGCATAAGACAGATGCAATAAGATGTTTTTATGTAACGTGTTATAGGTGTGCCAAAATCGCTTCCTAGCGTTTATATCTAGCGATTCAATACCGAGCGCGTTTGTCGATTAATAAATGAGGGTTTTATCCTTAACAAACAATACATCCATGACTATTTCTGGATTCCATTCCTTCATCTGCGCGCTGCTCTTGCGCCGGATGTCATCGAGCTTTTCTATTGAGTGTAATTCAAACTCATCAGACACCAATACGTGCACCAATAGATATGTGTTGCGGCCGCGTTTGTTGACGCGGTATTCGATCAGGTCGTGTGGGACGTGGGCGAGGGTTGGGATGAGGCGCTCGCCTATTTCATCAACCACATCTGGTGGCGGTGCCATGACGATGACTTCGCGCAGGCTGTTGAGGAATATTTTGCCGGGTATGGGCAGCGCCAGCGCCACTATGATCATTAACAACAGTGGGTCTACATAGGGCGCGTAATGGGCGTAGCTGGATTTGGAAATTGTCCAGGCAAAGATGAAGCCTAACAACACAGAGGCGCTTAACAGCGCATCCACAAACCACGCCTTTGATTCCACATTGACTAAGTCTGAACGGCTATCGCGGCCGTATTTGCGCAACAGCATGGCAACAATAAAACAGCCTGAAGTTGCCAGTAAACCGTAGACCACAGCCCAGCCGTATTCGGCCTCGGTGCCGCCGGTTAAGAACCGTTGCAAAGCCTCCACGGCTGCGTAAACACACACCACAATAGTGATTAAAGATTTGAATAAATTCAGCGTTGGCTCGAGGGTGGTGTAGCCAAAGTGGAAGTTGTCGTCGTCTGGCCGCTCGGCCAGCTTCGCCACTTTAATGGTTAACAGCGCGGTGGCGAAAGACACCAGCGAATAGATACCGTCAAACAGGATGGCGTCTGAGCCGGTATAAACGGCGAAGCCCAAGGCGAGGGCGACAAAGAAGACGACGCCGAATAGAGATATGCGCAGCGCCTTCTGTTCTTTTCTCATGCGTTTTTCTTTCACAACACCCCTCCCCTTGGGCTATGCATAGCGACAGTGTAGAACACCCCTAGGCAGATTAAACTAACCCAAATGTAGAGGCTGGTACAAACCGCTTTTTGCTTGGCTGAACTAGACAACCACCCCCCTTCAATTTGCGCATAGATTTCTAGGCCATTTGTAGCCCAGCTACTTTGCCCTCAGCCAACTGAAGGACGTCAGCTTACTAAAGAGCCTCAGCCTACTAAAGAGCCTCAGCCAAATGTAATGCCTCAGCTACTTGAAGAGTCTCGGCAAATTGCTGATGATGCGAGCCACCATTGAGGTGCATTTATGTCTGATCAAGCCCCGCTAGTACCGGAAAAATTTGGCACGCTATTAGGCTACTCGCCTGGCCACGTTGCTATCTATTCCTCCCACTACCCAAGTGCCGATAAACGCGAATACCCAAGCCGCGCCGCCTACCGCAGCGAACTGGATGGCGTTTACATGGGTTACAAATGGCAGTGCGTGGAATTCGCCCGGCGCTGGCTCTATGTTAATTACGGCTATGTGTTTGACGACGTTGCCATGGCCTATGACATCTTCGATTTACACCACGTGACCCGGCTGACAGATAACGAGCTATTACCACTACACTCGTTTGCCAATGGCAGCCAGCGGCCACCGGAGCCCGGTTGCTTATTAATTTGGCGCGAGGGTGGCGAGTTTGAAGTGACTGGCCACGTTGCGGTGGTAACCGATGTATTCGACGATTGCATTCGCTTCGCCGAACAAAATGTCGGCCACTTAAAATTACCTGAGCAGCAACATTGGTCGCGGGAGCTGAAACTATCGCGCAATGCGGACGGCGGCTTTTATATTGAAGCAAGCTTTGCAAACACCCAGGTGCTCGGCTGGGTTATTCAAACCGGCGATGATCGTCATGCTGCGCCCCGCACAATTCGGCAGCCGTTGCTATTTAACTTAAACACAACCCTTGCAACCATGGCTGGCCAACACACCAAGCCCTGGCTCGATCCGCAAGACAAAACCGAGGCCGCTTATATCAGCGCCATGCACGGGCACCTGCTAAATTCCTCTGGCATTGAACAGGAGCAGTATCGGTATTTTCGACTGTCTGAAACGGCCGAGCAGGAACTCACCCGCGCCACCAACGAGCTGCATTTAATGTTCATGCATGCCACCCAAGCGGTGCTGCAAGACGATGCCCTGCTCGAAAAATTTAATATTCCTAAATGCTTATGGCCGCGCTTGCGCAAGTCTTGGGATAACCGCAAAGGCCAAATGATTACCGGCCGGTTTGATTTTTGCGTGACAGATAAAGGCATTAAGGTTTACGAATACAACGCCGACTCGGCCTCTTGCCACACGGAAGCTGGGCGCATCCAAGGTAAATGGGCGGCGCACTTTGGCGTGACCGAAGGCACAGACCCAGGCGCAAACCTCGCCGCGCAACTGCAACAGGCCTGGGCCAACAGCGGCATCGACTCTGGGCTGCACATTCTGCAAGACACAGATTTAGAAGAGACCTATCACGCGCAGTTTATTCGCGCCACGGCAACCGCCGCCGGCATTCGCACCAAAGTCGTTAAAGGCATGACGGATTTACGCTGGAATGATACCGGCGATATTATTGACACAGACGGCGAAGCCATTCGCTGCGTGTGGAAAACCTGGGCGTGGGAAACGGCGCTGGATCAAATACGGGCCGAATGCGAAGCCGATGATCGACAGCCACAACTGCGCCATGCCGATGATGAACATCTCGCACCGCGTTTAGTCGACTTACTGCTGCGGCCAGACGTGATGGTGTACGAACCTTTTTGGACGTTAATTCCCAGCAACAAAGCCATATTGCCGATTCTGTGGCATATATTTCCCAACCACCCCTACCTATTGAATTCACAGTTTAGCCTCACCGATGAACTCGCCAGCCAAGGCTATGTGACTAAACCCATCGCCGGGCGCTGCGGTTATAACATCAGTTTATTCGATAAAAATGCGCAGGTATTAAAAGAAACGGAAGGCAAATTCGACTCGCAAGATCAAATTTACCAAGCGCTGTATAAACTACCGGAAATAGATGGCTATAAAACCCAAGTGTGCACGTTTTCCGTGGCGGGAAAATACGCCGGCGCCTGCGTAAGGGTTGATAAATCCTTAATCATTACCACCAATAGCGATTTGCTGCCGCTGCGCCTGGTGGAAGATGACGACTTATAGAAGAAAAGCGTCTCAAGTTAAAAATTTTCCAGAAAAAAGCCGCGCTAAGTGCGCGGCTAAATTCGGTATAGCACCCAAAGTTTGAAAATTCGGGGCGGGTAATAGGATGAATATTTTGGGGCGTTGGCGCCATGGACGGCGCCGTCGAGCTACAGGGACGTATTTACGCGTCCCCGAAATGTTTGTCCTATTGCCCGCCCGCTCACGTAAAGTAACACCCCTTTTTCAGAAAAAAGCCGCGCTAAGTGCGCGGCTAAATTCGGTATAGCAACCAAAGTTTGAAAATTCGGGGCGGGTAATAAGATGAATATTTCGGGGCGTTGGCGCCATGGACGGCGCCGTCGAGCTACAGGGACGTATTTACGTGTCCCCGAAATGTTTGTCCTATTGCCCGCCCGCTCACGTAAAGTAACACCCCTTTTTCAGAAAAAAGCCGCGCTAAGTGCGCGGCTAAATTCGGTATAGCACCCAAAGTTTGAAAATTCGGGGCGGGTAATAGGATGAATATTTTGGGGCGTTGGCGCCATGGACGGCGCCGTCGAGCTACAGGGACGTATTTACGCGCCCCCAAAATGTTTGTCCTATTGCCCGCCCTCTCACGTAAAGTAACACCCCTTTTTCAACAGACTGACCGCGCACTTAGCGCGGCTTTTTTACATCAGCTGCAATCGATTAACCCGTGTTGCGCATACCAGCCGCAATACCGGTCATGGATACCATGAGCGCTCTGTTGCAGTCGCTGACCTGATTTTCATCGTGACTGGCGCGCACCCGCGCGAGCAATTCTATCTGCAGCAAATGCAAAGGCACTAAATAACTCTGGCGCACATCCAGCGATTGCTGGCCCCAGCCATCTTTTTCTAACAGCGTCGATTGGCCCAAAAACTTGAGTAGCGTACTGATATCCGTGGTTAACAAATTGCGCAAATCTTCACCCATGCCTATCAGTTCTTTTTCAACTAACTTGGCATCGTAGAGTGCGGAGATTTTTGCATTAGATTTGCTGTACACCATTTCCATCATCGCTAAACGCGAGCGGAAGAAGGGCCAATGCGCTTGCATATCTTTCAGCAGTGGCTCGGCGTTATGTTGCAATGCGTCTTCCAAGGCGGTGCCAAAACCTAACCAGCTTGGCAGCATGAGGCGGTTTTGGGTCCAGGCGAAAATCCACGGGATGGCGCGCAGAGATTCGATGCCGCCGGTGGATTTGCGTTTCGCCGGGCGGCTGCCCAAGGGCAATTGCGCCAGTTCTTGCTCGGGTGTGCCCTGGCGGAAATAACGCACAAAGTCTGGCTGCTCGCGCACATAACTGCGGTAAGTTTTGCAGGCTTTTTCCGACATGCTGTCCATCAAATCGCGCCACTCGGGTTTTGGCTCTGGTGGCGGCGCCAATAAGGCTTCGAGAATGGCGCTGGCGTAGAGCGATAGACTGCGCACCGCAAGTTTCGGCATACCAAATTTATAGCGAATAGTTTCGCCCTGTTCGGTAACACGCAAACCACCAGTCACCGAACCCGGTGGCTGGGATAAAATCGCGCCGTGTGCCGGGCCGCCGCCACGGCCGATAGCGCCGCCGCGACCATGGAACAAGGTGAGTTTTAAATCTTCCCGTTGGTGCAATTTAATTAACGCATCTTGCGCACGATATTGCGCCCAAGAGGCGGCTAACACGCCGGCATCTTTGGCCGAATCTGAATAGCCAATCATCACATATTGATGGCCTTTGCTGCGCTCTTTGTAACCGGGCATGGCCAGCAAGTCGGTCATGACTTGCTCGGCGTTATCCAAATCTTCGAGGGTTTCAAATAATGGCGCCACCGGCAGCGGCGCGCGAATGCCGCAAGCTTTTTGCAGCAGTTGCACCAATAGTACATCAGACGGCTGGCTGGCCATGGAGATGATGTAAATGCCCATCATTTCTGCCGGCGTTTGCGCGATGACGGAAATGGTATCCAACACTTCGGCCACATCGGAACTCGGCGCCCAATCGGCCGGCACCAGTGGTCGACGATTATCTAATTCTGCGCGCAAGAAAGTTTGACGCTCGGCCTCGCTCCAATTTAAGTAGTCGCCCAAGCCCAAGAATTGCGTTAGCTCTGATAGCACATCGTTATGGCGCTCTGAGTGCTGGCGAATGTCTAAGCGAATCAGACCCACACCAAAACATTGAATGCGGCGAATCACGTCGAGCAAATTACCGCGCGCGATGCTGGCGAGATTGCATTCCATCAAACTGTGGTAACACAAATGCAGCGGCGCAATAAGTTCCTGCGCGTTTTCAAGCAACGGTACCTGCGTGTTGGTCGCTTTGCCGGTGCGCGCCTGCGCTTCCATTTGCTCGCGGGTAACAGCCAATAATTTGCGCAGCGGGCGAATTAATTCGCGATAGGGTTGCTCGGAATTTTTATGTTCTTCAGGCAGCGCGGCAATCAAACCGGGGCTCGCGTCCATCATGGATAATTCCATGGACAGCTGCTCTAAATCTTTGCCGTACAGCTCAGCCGCTTTGGCGCGCGACATGGCAATCACTTCGCGGGTGAGCTTGGCGGTCACAAAGGGGTTGCCGTCTCTATCGCCGCCCATCCATGAGCTCATGCGCACCGGCGCGGTGGCCAAAGGTAATGGCTCGCCGGTGATAGCCTGCGCATGTTGGTCGAGCTGGCGCATGAACAGTGGCAATGCAGTCCAGAGCGAATCTTCGATTACCGCCAAACCCCAAGAGGCTTCGTCCACCGGGGTGGGGCGAATGCGGCGAATAGAGTTGGTGTGCCAGTCTTGCGCCATCAGCTCTTGAATGCGCTCATTATCGGCATCGGCGCCACGGCGCAGCTGGGCTTCAATTTCCCGGTATTTGTGAATGAGGGTGCGGCGTGTCACTTCCGTTGGGTGCGCGGTGAGCACTAGGTCGATATGCAAGCTCGCCATGGCCTTGGCGAAATCTGATTTATGCCAGTGCTTGGCGTCGAACTGCGCTTGCAAGCTGGCGAAAGGATCGGGCCTGTCAATGAGGCTCTGCGCCTCATCCGACACTGTGTAAATTTGTTCGGCAATATTGGCCATGTTGAGAAACTGGCTAAAGGCGCGCGCGATGGTTAGCAGCGTTTCATCATCGCCTTCGGAAATTTTTCCCATCAACGACAGCAGCGCTTTTTGATCGCCACCGTCGATCGCCTTGCCTTGCAAGCGGATAGATTCAATGAGAGCTAAACACTCTGGCCCTTTGTCTTCAGCAATGGTTTGCCCCAATAGGGTGCCCAGTGCCTTTACCTGATTGCGCAGCGCGCTCATGACTTACTCCTGCGAGCCTTGCGACTCATTCCTGTGAAAAATGACGCCCTCTAGCGGAGCTTGTATCGGGTTTACACGTCTCGCCCATGCAAACTGCCCTTTTTTTTGGGCGAGCGCATTGTACCAGCGCTGCCGCGTTTTCGCAGTGTGCTGGTGCTGGACAGTTCGATTCAGTAAACTCAGCCGCCTAATATACTGCCGACCCATGCTATGACGCGCCCCAATACCGACGATTATCGCCGTCTATTCCTCGAGGATCTGCCCTTGATGGACGTGCGTGCGCCGGTTGAATTTGACCGCGGGGCCTTTCCTAGCTCGGTTAATATCCCCCTGCTGGACAACAACCAGCGCGCCGATGTGGGCACCCGCTATAAAGAGCAGGGCCAAGATGCGGCTATCGCCCTCGGCTGGCAAATTGCCACACCAGAGATAAAAGCCGCACGCCAAGCGGCTTGGTTAGCACACGCACAAGCTCACCCCAGCGGCTTTCTCTACTGTTTTCGCGGCGGCTTGCGCTCGCGACTCTCACAGCAGCTGCTCAAGGAAGCTGGATTAGACTATCCACTGGTGGTGGGTGGCTACAAAGCCATGCGTCGCTTCCTGATCGACGAGTTAGAAACCAACACAGCCATTGCGCCTTTGGTGTTAGTCAGCGGCCGCACCGGCAGCGGCAAAACCTTGCTGCTCTCGCACTTGCAGCGCCAACTCGATTTAGAGGCGTTGGCGAATCATCGCGGCAGCGCCTTCGGCCGCCAAGTGGACGACCAACCCAGCCAAATTGATTTTGAAAACCAGGTCAGCATCGGCCTAATGAAATTGCTCAACTGGAACCACAAGCAGGCCGTCTTCGTTGAAGATGAAGGCAAACTCATCGGCCGTATTTCGCTGCCATTAAACCTGAAAGCGCGCATGCAGCAATCGCCTCTAGCGATACTGGAAACGCCCATTGACGAGCGCATTGATATTGCGCTGGCCGATTATGTAACCGAGGCCTGGCCAAAGTATCTTGCTTTTTTTGACCAAGACGCGGCGCTGGCCGAACAGGCTTTTCGGGCTCAGGTACTCGATAATTTGTCGCGCATTCGCAAGCGCCTTGGCGGCGACAAGTTCGATCTACTGTTTAGCCAATTTAGCGCGGCCCTCGCGTTGTTTTTCCGCACCGGTGATACCGACGGCTTCAGGCCCGGCATTGAAACCTTGCTGGTGGATTATTACGACCCTATGTACGATTATCAAAAGGGCTTGCGCCAGGGCCGAGAAATTTTCCGTGGCCCGGCCAAAGAGTATATCGAGTGGGCCAACGAATTCATCCAATTGGAGAATCACCCGTTACTGAATAGTTAAATTGTATTTAACAAAAAAAGTTTTATCCCCAACTAAGGAGAAGTACCGTGCGGTTATTGACTGCTTTAGCAGCGCTGCTCGTTTCTCTTGGCCTCTCCGCTGCCGAGAAAACCCAGCCTGTTTTTACCTTTACTGCTATTCCCGATCAAAACGAAAGCCAACTCATTGAGCGCTTTGGCGAAATGGCGAAATATCTCAGTGCCGAATTAGGTGTAGAGGTAAAATACATTCCGGTGAAAAGCTACCCAGCGGCCATTACCGCCTTCCGTAACAATCAAGTGCAATTGGCTTGGTTTGGTGGCTTGTCTGGCGTTCAAGCTAGAGCCTTGGTACCCGGCTCTGTCGCTATCGCGCAAGGTTATGAAGATCAATTTTTCAAAACCTATTTTATTGCCCACCAAAGCGCCGGCCTATCTGCCAGTGACACCTTAAGCCCGGCGTTGAAAGGCAAAACCTTTACCTTCGGCTCTAAAGGCTCCACCTCTGGCCGGTTAATGCCGGAGTTTTATTTGCGCGAAGCGTTTTCTGCGGCACCGGAGGCGATTTTTTCCCGCGTCGGTTTCAGCGGTGATCACTCGCGCACGCTAGCGCTGGTGCAATCGGGCGCTTACCAAGTGGGCGCGTTGAATTATTCTGTTTGGGATCAAGCGCTGGCCAATGGCGAAGTCGACACCCAACAAGTACAGGTTATTTGGACCACCCCCACCTACCCAGATTACCAATGGAGCCTGCGCGGCGACGTGGACGCGCAGTATGGCCAAGGTTTTAGCGCCAAGCTCAGTCAGGCGCTGCTAACCTTGAGCGATGAAAAATTGTTAAACAGTTTTCCGCGCACAAAATTTGTGCCCACCAATAACGATTTTTATCAGCCCATCGAAACCACGGCAAAAGCGCTGGATTTGATGAACGACTGGTAACACTGTGAGCGTTTTTTTCAAGTGCCAAGGTGCCAGGCTGCGCTATGGCAATAGCGCCGAGCCACTGACGGTACTCGAGGATATTTCCTTGAGTATTCGTCAGGGCGAGCGCGTTGCGCTGCTGGGCAAGAGCGGCAGCGGCAAAAGCACCTTGCTCGGTTACCTGCGCGAGCAGCTACTTAACCAATGTGCCTGGTGCCCGCAACAACCCGCCTTGGTGGCACAACTCAGCTTGTTTCACAACATCTATGCCGGCGGCTTAACGCGGCACAGCAACCTAACCAATTTACGCAATCTGTTTTTCCCCAGCGCGATAGTGCAACAAGAGATAGGCGCCATTGCCAGCCAACTGCAGTTGCAACAACAGCTTTGGCAAAAGGCCGGCGAGTTATCCGGCGGGCAACAACAGCGGGTTGGCATAGGCCGGGCCCTGTATCAACGCCGGCGCGCTCTGCTGGCCGACGAACCGGTATCGGCACTCGATGCCGAACAGGGGCGCTTGCTGTTAACGTCTTTTTTAGCGCAACACGATACCAGCGTTATCGCCTTACACCACGTAGAGCTGGCGCTTAGTTTGTGCGATCGGGTTATCGGTTTAGCCGATGGAAAAATTGTGCTCGACGCGGCGAGTAAATCTTTGCAGCTGCAAGATCTAACACAGCTTTATCAATAACATGACGGCGCCCGCGGCACGCAGCTTAAGACAGGTCAGCTTATACTTCGCGCTGATCGGCTTGGTGTGTTTAGCCTTTGCCGATATTGATATCACCCATGTTAATCCTTGGCATGAAGTGGGCGCTATGGCTCGGGGATTTATCAGCCCGAGTGTTCAACACTGGCCAAGGTTTTTTCAGGCGCTGCTCAACACCCTCGCCTTCGCCGTGCAAGGTATTACCCTTGCGGCCATGGCCGGTTTTACCCTCGCACTTTGGTATCGAAAAAAAGCCATTCGTTTAATGGCGGCGTTTCTACGCTCTATTCACGAAGTTTTTTGGGCGCTGCTATTCATTCAAATTTTCGGTTTAACATCGCTAGCGGGTTTGCTCGCCCTAGTGTTGCCCTATACCGGCACGCTGACGAAAATTTATGGCGAGCAACTCGAAGAAATTGATCCCAAACCCGCGCTCGCCTGCGCACTCACGGCGCAACAAAGTTTCAGCCATTTTTTATTTACCAAGTTGCCGTTGGTGTGGGCGCCCATGCGCCACTACACCAGCTATCGGTTGGAGTGCGCACTGCGCTCATCCATCGTGCTCGGGTTTATCGGGCTGCCCACACTCGGCTTTTTGCTCGAAACGGCGCTGCGCCAAGGTAACTATAGCCACGCCAGCGCGCTAATTTACGCGCTAATTTGCTTGGTAGTGAGCCTGCGCTTTTGGTTAAAGCCGCTAATGCTTTTATTCGCCATTCCAGCGTTGTTTTACTTGGTGCCGATCGAATTCCATTGGGATGTGCGCATGGCGCAACAGTTCTTAGGAGATTTGCTGCCAACCCCTTGGCGCTATGAATTGTCGCCCGCGCAATCGCTGCAATGGTGGCTGAAGATTTCCGCCCAACAAATTTTACCGGGGCTGTTTAACACCGTATTGCTGGCGCAAATTGTCTTGCTGCTAACCGGCATCCTGAGCCTGCTTTGGCTGCCGTTAAATTCGCCGCTTTTTCTGCGGCCGGGCCTGCGTCGAGTAGGCGATGCCTGGTTAATTTTGCTGCGCACGCTGCCCGAATACCTGTTGAATTTTTTGGGCCTGCTCTTACTTGGGCCCTCGATGCTACCGGCCATACTGGCCATGGGGTTGCACAACGGCGCCATCATTGCCCACTTACTCGGCCAGCACAGCTCGGGTTTGCCGGCCGCCAGTTTTGACACCAATACCTTCAGCCGCTTTTGTTTTTACGTGGTTCCGTCGCTCTACCGCTCCTTTCTCGCCTATCTACTCTACCGCTGGGAAATCATCATCCGGGAAACGGCGATGCTGGGTATTTTGGGCATCCCAACCCTTGGCTTTTATATCGATTCGGCCTTCGAGGCCCTGCGCTTTGACGTGGCGTGGATACTGATTGCCGTCTCTAGCCTGCTAACCCTAGGCGCAGATCACTTCGCCCATAAACTCAGGGGCTTTTTAGCGTTAAAAACCACTCCGGAGACCAACGAATAACCCCAAAAACTGGGATTTTTGTACATTTATGCAGCAAAGCTGTTGCTTTATGCGCTGACCAAGGGGTCCTCATTGCAGTTCTTTTTGCTCCAGTGTTAGTATCGGTGTCGGTTTGCTTTACATATAAAACCTGCTTTTTTAGAGCGAAAACATCTAAAAGCACAAGCTCGGCGAGCAGAGGCTAGCCCAGCATAACAATCGCAACCGACCACTCAATTAGCCACCAAGGGTGAAACCGACATGCCGCTCTCCCAGCAAATTCAGCATCATGCAGGGGACAGGGAAGTTCAGATCGCGACCAGACAGGAGTCTGCTTTCCCGCATCTAAGCCGCTTGTGCACAGATTTTAATTTTCAGGTTATGCAGTCGCCCGCAGAAGGTTACGACAGCTTTCGCCTAACCATCCAAGAGCAAAATCAAGAGCGCCAAATTACACCGGCGTTCAGCCAGCTAGAGCTTTTGGAAAGCCATGTGTGTAGCCACCTAGTGGATATTCTGCACAACTATGTGTTCGACGCACCGGCAGCGCACTGAGCCATTGCGCTAACATTTGCGTTAACCGCTGCCTTTACAGCAGCTGCACCGGCCCGGTGGCGCTATAATCGGCGCCATGAATAACACACCCATAGCGCAAGACCTCGTACTGCTGGGCGGCGGCCACGCCCACGCCCTGCTGATTAGCTATTGGCGCATGCAGCCAACCGCCGGCATTCGCCTGACACTGGTGTCGCCAGAGATGTACACACCCTACTCCGGCATGCTGCCCGGCCTGATGGCCGGCCTCTATAGTTTCGAACAAGCCCACATTGATTTGGACCGGCTCTGCAGCGCCGCCGGGGTGCGCTTTATTCGTGCCGCCTGCACTGGCCTCGATCTCGAGGCGAAGAAAATCCGCTTTGCCGACCGGCCCGCGCTCGAATTTGACCTGCTATCTATCAATACCGGCGCCTCGCCCAGCCTCAGCGTGCCCGGCAGCGCCCAGTTCAGCCTGCCGGTTAAGCCCATAAGCGCTTTGTACCCGCGCTGGTTGACACTGCTCGAGCGCTTGCACGCTAACCCAAGCATGGCCATTGCTGTGGTGGGCGGTGGCGCGGCGGCAGTGGAGATTTGTGCAGCACTGCGCGCCCGAGCACCAAAGGCTCAGCTAGCCTTGTTCTTCCCCGAGCAGCAACCACTGCCGGGCTACGGTGCCAGCTTTCGAACCAAGATGCAGCGTCAACTGGAGCGCTTGCGAGTCAAGCTGTTCCCCGATCACGCTATCGCTCGGGTGGAACCTAACTTGCTTATCGACCAGCGCGATAACAGCCACGCGGCCGACGAAATTTTCTGGTGTACCAACGCCAGTGCGGCGCCTTGGTTCGCCGATAGCGGCCTAGCGCTAGACCCACAGGGCTTTATCCAGGTCAACCAACACCTGCAATCCACCAGTCACGATAATGTGTTTGTCGCTGGCGATGCGGCGGCGCTGGTCGACCAGCCCCGCCCGAAGGCCGGGGTGTTCGCGGTGCGCCAAGCGCCCGTGTTGTTCAACAACCTAATAGCGACGCTGCTCAAGCAACCGCTGCGCGCCTACCGAGCCCAAGCCAGCTTTTTGAGTATCTTGTCCCTCGGCGACGGCAGCGCTATGGCCACTCGCGCCAATGGCGTTATGCCAACGCTGAGCGGGCGCTGGGTGTGGCGCTGGAAAGATCGCATTGATCGCAAGTTTATGGCCATGTTTAGCGCGCTGGCGCCAATGCCAGCGCAGCAGGCTAGCAGCATCGCCCCGGCGCTGTGGCGCGATGGCGACGATGCCGCGCCGCCCTTGAGTGAGCTGGCCATGCGCTGCGGTGGCTGCGGCGCTAAAGTGGGAGCCGATATCCTATCTAAAGTGGTAGCCGAGCTGGAAACCGTTAACCGGCCCGAGGTATTGATTGGCCTAGACGACCCGGACGACGCCGCCGCACTGCGCTTTGATGCCGACACCACCATCGTGCAAAGCGTCGATCAGTTTCGCGCCATCATCGACGACCCGTTCTTACAGGGGCAAATAGCGGCGCACCACGCGCTCAGTGACTTACACGCCATGCACGCCTCGCCCCACAGCGCTCAGGCGCTGGTGACATTACCCTTTGCCCGCGATGCCATCACCGCGCGCGATCTCAGCCAGCTGATGGCGGGCGCGCTCAAAGTTCTGAATGCGGAAAACTGCCAGCTCACCGGCGGCCACACCAGCGAGGGCTTAGAAGCCAGCATGGGTTTTGCCGTTAACGGCATTGCCAACACCCGCATGCTGACCAAGGCCGGCTTGGAGGTGGGCGACCACCTGATCCTAACCCAGCCCTTGGGCACCGGTGCCTTGTTCGCCGCGCGGGCGCGCGGCTTTAGCCAAGGGCCGTGGATTGCACAGGCGCTGTTTTACATGGCGCAATCGAACCGCGCCGCGGCGGATATTTTGCACGCCAAGGGTGCTCATGCCTGCACCGATGTGACTGGCTTTGGCCTAGCCGGCCATTTGATGGAAATGTTGAAAGCATCGCACCTCTCTGCCCGCTTAACGCTGGATGCAATCCCCTTACTCGATGGCGCCCTGGCCTGCGTGACCGAGGGCATCACCAGCAGCCTGCAACCACACAACTTGCGTTTGCAGGCGGGCATAGAGGCGGTTGAACAACAGCTCGCCAAGCCACGCGTGCAATTGCTGTTCGACCCGCAAACTTCGGGCGGGCTGCTCGCCGGGTTGCCGGCGAATCAAGCTGCCGGCGCCTTAGCAGCGCTTATTGAGGCCGGCTATAACGCCAGTGTCATTGGCAAGGTCACGCCCGCCGCCAAGCATCTAGTGAGCCTTAAATATCCGCAAGTCTAAGCTTGGCAAACAAGTTTTTAACCGGAACTTTGGCGTCGCTTTAGGCTCTAAACACCTATGTGAAACGCGGATGTATATGAGGTTGTAAAGGTGCGGTGCGGCGGTAGATTAATAACCTTTTCGATTGTGCAATTTTTTTTGTTTGCCTGCTTGCCCGCGACGGCTCAGGAGCTGCGCAGTGCACCTGATTGGTTGCTGGTAGAACAAAGTGGCCAGACGATTTCGTTTTACAACGACAGCCAAGGGCAGGCCAGCCTGCTGTTTTTTTGGACCCCCGCCTGCGACCAATCCTGCAACACCGAAGTCACCCAGCTCTACCAACAAGCGCAACGTCTGCAAGTAAAAATGTATCTACTGAAAACCACGCCGGGGTGGCGCCAAAGCCCGCTGGGCGAACTACCCAATGAGTTACAGCAACTGAACAATGCCCTGTCTGTATCGCGCCACTACGGGGTGAACACACAATCGAAAGTAATTCTGGTGAACCAGCGCAAGCAGATAGTGCTGAGAAAGCCGATTAGGCCCAACCTAGAAAGCGAAGAGATTGAACAATTACTCGATGAAATGCGGGAAACCTTAAGCACCGAAACTGCGCATTCACAGCAATGACGAGTGAAGAGTGACCGAAACGCGAGATAAAACGGAACCGATAAAATCGGAAACGCGCTCTGAGTGAGCGCAGCAGATGCACAGGCTGCACCTGCTGTAGAAAAAAAACCTAGCCCAACTCTTCGTCTAGGTCTTCGAGCAAATCGAGCGGCTCTTCTTCGGCGCCCTCTAAGTCTTCATTCCAGTTAACGCCGACGATGATAATATCTTCGTGCATACCGGGTAGCCAATCATCTAAAAACTCTTCGAGATCGATAGGCACCGGTTTATAAACCGCCCACTCGTCCACGCACACAGCTTCGGCCAACGCTTGACTAGACCAGAAGGGCATGACGTCGGTATCTTCATGGCGCAATGACGGGCAGACCGCGAAACCATCTTCGCCCTCTAAACCCCAAACGATGCCATTTTCGGCAACTTCAGCAATGAAGCGGTCGTAATTTTCATCAAAATCATCGCTCAAATCGGTCATCAGCACTGCCCATAAACTAAAAAATTGTACGCGCCGCTACTATAACTGATGCCCGCTGCAACAGCACCACTATTCAAGCCGAGAATTAAATCACCAAGCGATGACCCTGCTGTTTGAGCCAACGTCTCGACGCTAAATAATCCGGGCAAAGCTCGGCCACTTGCTGCCAGAAGTCGCGGCTGTGATTCATGTGCACTAGGTGGCTCACTTCGTGGGCAACCAGGTATTCGATCACCGGCACCGGCGCTAAGAGTATGAGCCAATTGTATTGCAAGTCACCGGCGCGGCTGCAATGACCCCACTTAGAGCGGGTAAGTTTCACCTTAACACTGCCCACGCGCTGGCCTATCTGCTCGGCGTAGCGGAGGCTCAAGGCCCCGAGATACTCTAAGGCCTGCGCCATATACCACTGGCAAAGCAACTCGCGCACTCTTTCGGCTGCCGGCTTCCGGCCTCTGGAGGACAGGTTTATCAGGAGTATATCGCCCTCGCGCACAACCCGGTTTTCGCGCGCGCCCTGGCTAATTTTTAGGCTTAAATTCTGGCCCAAAAAAGCGAAACTATCGCCATCGCCGTAGTGATGATCTGGCCGCTCGTCTAGGCGCTGTTGTTGCAGCGCTAACTTTTCTAGCAGCCATTGCCGACGCCCCTGCAGCAAGCGCATGACATCGGCGCGGCTCACAGAGCTAGGTTTCAGCACCCGCACGCCCTCTGGCCCAACCTTTATGCCGATGCTTTTGCGCCGGCTTGAACTGCTAATCTGCAAGCGCTCTAACACGGCGTCGGGTAAGGCCATTGCGTTCATGACTTAGCGTGTGCCACTACGGCCATGGTCAGGCGCGAGATGCAGCTCAGCCGACCTCGCTCGTCGCACAGTTCAATTTCCCATACCTGCGAGGTGCGACCCAGATAGCGCATACGCGCCGTGGCCGTCACCAAACCGCCGCGCACACCGCGCAAGTGATTGGCGTTCACCTCTTGCCCAACGCAAAAATATTTTTGCGTATCCACCGCCATATTGGCCGCCATGGAACCCAGCGTTTCAGCTAAAACGACATTGACGCCGCCGTGCACTAGCCCCATGGGCTGCACCGTGCGCTCGTTAACCGGCATGGTGCCGCGAATAAAATCGGTGCCGACTTCTGTCACTTCGATGCCTAAAAATTCTGCCGCCGTATTGCGATTCAGTTCGTTTAGCTGCGCCGGCGTTGCCACACTTTTCCAGATGGGTTCGTTCATTTATCCAAACCTGTGATCAGCTACAAAGGGGTTGGTTTTTCGCTCGTGGCCAAAGGTCGACATAGGGCCATGGCCGGGCACAAATTGCACCTCGTCGCCAAGCGGCCAGAGCTGCTGGCGAATCGCGTTTACTAAAGTATCATAATCGCCGCGCGGAAAATCCGTGCGGCCAATAGAACCGGCAAATAATACATCGCCAACAAAGGCGAGCTTGCGCCCGGCGTGATAGAACACCACGTGGCCCGGGGTGTGGCCGGGGCAGAATCGAACTTCGAGCACTTCCTTGCCCACACTGACCTGATCTCTACCCTCTAACCAGCGGTCGGGGGTAAAATTTTGTACCAACGGAAAGTTCATCATTTGGCATTGCATGGGTAACTGGTTTATCCAAAAAGCATCTTCTTTGTGCGGCCCTTCAACCGGCAACTGCAGCTCTTGTACCAGCTGTGCCGTGCCGCCCACATGATCTAAATGACCGTGAGTTAACAGGATTTTTTCTAACTCCACGCCGACATCGGCCACCGCGCGTTTTAATAAATGCACATCGCCACCGGGATCGACGAGCGCGGCTTTGTTGGTCTGATCACACCACACGAGGGAACAATTTTGCTGAAAGGGTGTGACCGGAATGATTCGATATTGCAACATAAAATCTACTCATTAAAAAAGGCCGCTAGGGCCTTTTCACAATCAAACTTATTACTTTGCCGCCGCTGCATCAGGTACTGGCGGATAGGTTTGCAAAATAGTATCGACCGCATAGTTAATGGCATCGATACGCTCTTGCTGAGTTTTCAGATTGCTGATTTTGGCACTGAGCTGACCGCGCCAAACCGCTTCATTAATTGAAGGGTCAATCATGTCAATAATTAACGTGCCCTCGGTGTAATCCTTCACGCGCACGTCTGTGGTGCCAACACCCATTCCCATGCCCATACCGCGACCCCAGCCGCAATTCCAGCAATGATTGACGCCCACATTGTAGGTTTGAATGTCTTGCTTATCTTTAGTGGTAACGTGGTAGCTCACCAGAGTGTCAGCTTTACTGCGATCTTTCTCAAAGGTGATGCCCTGCGCCGCCATTTTTTTCTCGATGGCATTCTCGATCCGGTTGCGGGTAATATCGTCCGTTAAGGGCGTCATTGATCGAAGCTTTTCGCGATCGATAAAGCTATAGGTTTTGACCTTGGTAAAATCGAATTTTTGATCCCAATCCGTTTCCGCACTGGGCAGTGAGGTACAGGCCGACAATGCCGCCAGTATCACCCCAACAAAAAATAACGTTATCGCTTTCATACTTTTCTCCATGAATTGTGACTTAGGCAATATCTGCCAGGTTACCTTTATCCTCTAACCACTGTTTACGATCACTCGCGCGCTTTTTCGCCAGCATCATGTCCATTACCTGTAGGGTATCGTCATCGCCGTCGACAAACAATTGCACGAGACGCCGGGTATCCGGTGCCATGGTGGTTTCACGCAATTGCAGCGGGTTCATTTCACCCAAACCTTTAAAGCGCTGCACATTCGGCTTGCCCTTTTTATTTTCCGCAACCAGGCGATCTAAGATGCCCTGCTTCTCCGCATCATCTAGTGCGTAAAAAACTTCCTTACCCAAATCGATTCGGTATAGCGGCGGCATGGCGACATAAATATGACCGGCCCTAACTAGCGCAGGGAAGTGCCGTAAAAATAGCGCACACAAGAGCGTTGCGATGTGTAAGCCGTCTGAGTCGGCATCGGCCAGAATGCAAATTTTATGGTAGCGCAAACCGCTGATGTCTTCGTTGGCTGGCTCAACGCCGAGCGCCACCGCTATATTGTCGACTTCTTGGCTGGCTAAAATTTCCGTGGAATCCACTTCCCAAGTGTTCAATATTTTGCCGCGCAGCGGCATGATGGCCTGAAACTCGCGATCGCGCGCCTGCTTGGCAGAACCACCAGCTGAGTCGCCTTCCACCAAAAATAACTCACCGCGCTCGGGCTCGCCGCTCGAACAATCAGCCAGCTTTCCGGGTAGTGCCGGGCCTTGAGTTATGCGCTTGCGGGCAACCTTTTTACTCGAGCGCACGCGTTTTTGTGCGTTAGTAATACACACCTCGGCAAGCCGATCGCCCTCTTCGGTGTGCTGGTTTAACCACAAACTAAAACTATCTTTGGCCACACCGGCGACAAACGCCGCCGCTTCGCGCGACGATAAGCGCTCTTTGGTTTGGCCGGAAAACTGTGGATCGGCATGCTTGTAGGACAAAACAAAACAGCAGGCACTCCAAATATCCTCTGGCGCCAACTTGACCCCGCGCGGCAGCAAGTTTCGGAACTCACAGAACTCGCGCATGGCCTCCAATAGACCGGTGCGCAAGCCGTTAACATGGGTGCCACCTTGCGCAGTTGGAATCAAGTTAACGTAGCTTTCCTGAATCGCTTCACCACCTTCAGGTAACCACTGCACGGCCCAATCACAGGCTTCGGTGGTGCCACTAAAAGTACCGACGAAAGGCGTGGCCGGTAGCGTTTCCCAACCCTGGGTTGCCGCGTTTAAATAATCCGACAGGCCATCTTCATAAAACCATTCATCGGTTTCGCCTGACTGCTCATCTTTAAAGGTGACTTTCAAGCCTGGGCACAAAACCGCCTTTGCCCGCAGTACATGGCGCAGCCGAGTAACTGAAAATTTGGCCGAATCAAAATAACTCGGGTTGGGCATGAAGTGCACACTGGTGCCGGTGTTGCGCTTGCCACAGGTATCGATCACTTCGAGATCGTGGGTTTTATCGCCATTGCTAAATTTAATTTGGTAAACCTGACCATCGCGACGAATAGTCACAACCAGCAGATCGGACAAGGCATTGACGACAGAAATACCAACACCGTGCAAGCCGCCGGAGAACTGGTAGTTTTTATTGGAAAACTTTCCACCCGCATGCAGGGTCGACAAAATCACTTCGACACCCGGCTTCTTCTGCTCTGGGTGCATATCCACCGGCATGCCGCGACCATCATCGACAATCGTAATCGACTGATTTTTATGCAGTGTTACATCAATTTGCCGAGCGTGGCCGGCCAGTGCCTCATCCACCGAGTTATCGATAACTTCCTGGGCGAGGTGATTGGGGCGGGTAGTTTCGGTGTACATACCCGGGCGCTTTTTAACGGGGTCTAGGCCCGTTAAAACTTCAATATCTTGGGCGTTATAGTTAGACATCTGCCATCGTGCTTAGTGAGATTAGGGAGGAATTGCTGGGCTCCACTATACCCCAGTTTCTACCCGCGTGTTTAGCCGTGTGGCCGGAAAAGGTCGGCGCTTAAGCCACCCATGCCGCGGTATTAGCGCGCCTTAACCAACCACGCTAGATGAAGTCATTAAGCAAAACCCCGAATCCTATCCGCTTGCTGCGGTGATTGTAGTCAATCAAGCTTTCGCCATAGCCGTCATAGTACTGGATATAGCCTTTGAACCGGTCGGCCACGGGGAAGGTCCACTCCAGTTGCACCCCCATACGCGGTGATTCTCGGCGGAAGTTGCCCTTAATGGTGGTGGAAAACAGGTTGCTGCCCCACTTGTAGGCGATGGCCACGTCGCCATAACCCAAGTAATCGTCGATATCGGGGTTGTCGTCTGTGGCTTCGTCTTCCGGAAAGCGCCACCATACCCGCGGCACGATAATCAGATTGCCACGGTCGACCACAGCGTGAGCCATCAGGCGATTCCAGCTGCGAGAAAAGTCGCCGGATCGACCATTAGATTCATGGTTATAGCCAAAGCTCCAGACCCGCATGTTAAAACCCAGCGCGGCTAGATCTGTGTCCCAGCGCAGCATTAGCTCTGGCTCGTAATTGGTTTCTCGAAACGGTGCAGACTCCTCGGCGTAAAGCTGCCACCATGACTGCTGGGTGTAGGCACCCCACAAATCGCCGCCTAACACGCCGCGGGCAACCAGCGCTTTAAATGACAGCTGAAACTTGACTTCAACCTTGTTGATGTCCTGTTCCGGATGATCAAGTTTCCAGATTTCCGTATTGGGTGTGTCGTTATATGACGCAAAAAGCACATAGTTTCTGCGGTAAGACGATATTTCGAAGGGGTTGTCCAAGGCCTTTTCTTCGGCAATTAAACGCTGAGCCACCACGCTTCTTTCGCCCGACGCTGCTTCAATTTCTGCCTGAGCATTTTGCAACTGCTCAATTTTTTCACAGCTGGCGCGCAATTCGCCCACCGGCAGTTCTGCACCGGCCGTTTGCATTTTGCTGATTAGACAATCTTGATACTCTTTGCTGGCTTTATAGCTGCTTATAGCGCTAGTAGTGTTTGCCTCTGCCTCCGTTAACTCGGTGGATGAGTCGGCCAAAGCCACAGAACAGAAGCCAAGACTCAGCACCTGCGCTAAAACGAGTGGTGCTAATTTATACATCATAGAAACGGCCTTCGCTGTCTAATCAAAAAGAAACTCTATGGAACTTGCAAGGTGACGATCAAAACCTTGGAAAGCGTGATCGCCACCTGACTCGATGGTTTGCTTACAGCCGGCGTACTTTTTTTCCGCCAGCCGGTAGTCCAGAACCTCATCGCCGGTTTGGGCAAACAGCCAATAGTTGTTAACTCGCTCAACAGATGGCGTATCAACTTCGCGCAATTGTTGCAGGTGTTCAGCCCCTAGCTCATAGCATTCCTCGGTGTGGTAGTTTTTCACCGGCTTGCCAATATAAGCGGGAAGCATCGCCATAGGATTTACCGAGGGGTTAATCAGGGCAGCTCGAAGATCAAATTGTTCGGCCAGCCAAGTGGCCCAAAAGCCACCGAGGGAGGAGCCCATCAACCCAACCGGTGCATCGGCCGTTGCCAAAGCCGATAGCAGCGTCTGTTTCGCTGCATCTGGGTAGGGCGATAGTGCTGGACATAGGTAGTTAATATCAGCGCGATACTGTTGCAACCAGGTTTTAACTTGCACGGCTTTGTGGGATTGGGGCGAGCTCAAAAAGCCGTGGATATACAACAATGTCGGCATCAGTAACCCGTAGAGTTGAAATCTATCGGGTACTCTTTTTGTTCGATGCGTTTCACACCGGTTGTAAAGCTGCCGTCGGCGTGCAATTCGAACCAACGCAGACCGGGCATAGCGCGATCTAGGGCGAAGTCATCGCTATTGGGTAAAAATTGAATGCAGGTGGAGGGGCTGGCTAACATGCGAATATGGCCGCGCTTTTTATCGTAGGCCTGGTGTACATGCCCCCAAATCACAGCTTTTACCCGAGGGCTGGCGTCAACTAAGGCCAAAAACGCTTGATGCGCTTTTACCGTGTATTGATCAATCCAAGCGCTGCCGACGGCCTGCGGCTGATGATGTAAAAACACCAAAGCGGGTTTATCGGACGCGGCCAGCGTTTGCGCCAGAAAATCTAATTCGGCCTGAGTAAAATCACCGTACTCGTGGCCAGGCACGTAGGAATTTAACAGAATAAGCTGCCAAGGACCGGCATCGATTATTTTTGGGCTCACACCCGAGGCCACCGAGGCGTCCATGGCACTGGGCAAATCATGATTGCCGGGAATCCATGCGTGGGGAAGCGTGACGTAGCTATCAACCAACTTCTGATAGCGCGCATAAGAGCCCACGTGGCCATGGCTAGAAACATCGCCGGTATTGATAATCATGTCTGCAGGTTCAGTGGCTACCAGCTTCAGCACATCGTGCAAACTTAAATCTGTATTTAAGCCTAATAGCTCCTCGCCTGGGTATTCGCCCAGATGGCAATCGGTAATCTGCAGCAGGCGCAGCGGTCTGCCTTTGGGAAATGCTATGTGATCTGGGAAGTCCATGCCGGTGAACCAGTCCTATTTGGTCAAATGCAACCGGCCTAGCCGGTAAGCTTCAAGTTAACTGCGTTGGCCTTGCCTTGCGCCAAACAGTGGCTCAACCACTCGCCGAGAAAGCGATTCAATTGCGCCTTCTCGTCACATTGATACATCTTATTATTCGGGTAACTGTAGCGGCCTAATTTTACTCTGTGCCGCTCCCAGGCAATGACCTCTGCCATGCTCGCATCGTGATAGAGCCTGACTCGTAGGGCCGGGAAACGGGTCCATTCGCAGTCGCCTTGGTGGCGGGATATTAACACGCTGGTTGTGAATCTGGCACGTTCCTCAACACTGAGCGTTACCCGCCAATCGCCCCGAGGCGCCGAAATCCGAAAACTCCATTGGCTGGCCTGGTGCAAATCCGGCATCAGCCGCATCAATCGAACATAGTTCAAATCGCCCAAGGCCTGCTGCTCCACCAAGTTAACTTGGTAGCGCCGGCGCGTGCGAATGCTCGATCGTTCAATCATAGGGCTAGCCAAATGGGTTAGATGGCCTAAGCATGGCACAGCTTTAATACAAACTCACGCTCTCAAGGCGCTATCTATGACCGGCTCCGCAGTCTGGCGTGGTTAATGTGTAACCACTGTAAGCACAAGAGGGTGGCAGCGTTGTTAAAGCGACTGGTGTACATAGCTGCGAAAACCTCCGACGCCGGCGCCAGATGTAGCCGAATATCTTCATTTTCGTCCGCCAGGCCAAAAACTCCGCCAGCACGGCTAAGGTCACACAGAGCGCAAAAAAGGTGCAGCCGCTCGTCCGAACCGCCGGGGCTAGATAGATACTGGCAAATTGAAACAAGTTCGACAGCCTTGATCCCGGCCTCTTCTTCTATCTCTCGCTCAATCACCTGCGCAGGGCTTTCACCCGGCTCAGAGATACCGGCAACCACTTCTAAGCACCACGGGCCATAGGGCTCTTTTAAAGCGCCCACCCTAAACTGCTCGATAAAGCCAATCTGATCGGTGGCCGGATCATACAAAATGGCGGCCACGGCGTCGCCGCGCACAAACAGTTCGCGGTTAAACCACTGGCTCCAACCGCCGCGAAATAATTTATGCCGCAGTTTCAACCGCTCTAGGCGAAAAAAACCCTGGTAGCCAACCTCGGTTTGCGCCACCTCTACATCGGCGGCGATAAACTGGCTCTCTGGTATCGGCATAAAAACTTCCCTATGAAACGACGAACTGGTTGTGATAATAATTCCTGATTGTCACACAGCCATCACAAGGGCTCTAGACTTTGCTATAAAGTTTTGTGCCCTGGGCGCGAAATTCGGCCGCCTTGGTTGCCATCTCGGCCTCCACATCCACCATGCGCACAACACTTTCCTCGCCTAGCGCCTCACCCAGCTCTGCACTTAAATCCGCACCTAAATTCGCCGCGTATTCGCGCACCTCCTGAGTGATTTTCATGGAGCAAAACTTGGGCCCACACATGGAGCAGAAATGCGCCACTTTAGCGGACTCTTTGGGCAGCGTTTCATCGTGAAAGCTGCGCGCGGTGTCCGAGTCTAAACCTAAGTTAAATTGATCTTCCCAACGAAATTCGAAGCGCGCTTTCGACAGCGCATTGTCGCGCAGCTGAGAGCCTGGATGCCCCTTCGCTAAATCGGCAGCATGGGCGGCTATTTTGTAGGTGATAATACCCACCTTGACGTCATCCTTATTGGGCAAGCCTAAATGCTCTTTCGGTGTGACGTAGCACAGCATGGCGCAACCATACCAAGCAATCATGGCGGCACCAATGCCGGAGGTAATGTGATCGTAGCCAGGCGCAATATCGGTGGTTAACGGGCCCAAAGTGTAGAAAGGAGCCTCGCCACACTCGCGCAATTGTTTATCCATATTTTCTTTAATCAAATGCATTGGCACGTGGCCAGGCCCTTCAATCATGGTTTGAATATCGTGCTTCCAGGCAATCTTGGTCAGCTCGCCCAAGGTTTCTAGCTCGCCAAATTGTGCGGCGTCATTGGCGTCGGCCACCGAGCCCGGTCTGAGCCCATCACCCAGTGAGAACGACACATCATAGGCCTTCATGATTTCGCAGATATCTTCGAAATGGGTGTACAAGAAATTTTCTTTGTGGTGCGCCAAGCACCACTTGGCCATGATGGAGCCGCCGCGGGACACTATGCCGGTAACTCGCTTCGCCGTTAATGGCACATAGCGCAGCAAAACGCCGGCGTGAATGGTGAAGTAATCCACGCCCTGCTCCGCTTGCTCGATTAAGGTATCGCGGAAAATTTCCCAGCTTAAATCTTCCGCCACACCATTAACCTTTTCTAAGGCTTGATAAATAGGCACAGTGCCGATGGGCACATGGGAATTGCGAATAATCCACTCTCTGGTCTCGTGGATATTTTTCCCGGTTGAAAGATCCATAATGGTGTCGGCGCCCCAACGGGTGCCCCAGGTTAACTTCTCAACCTCTTCTTCAATAGATGAGCCAAGCGCTGAATTGCCAATATTGCCATTTACTTTGACCAAAAAATTTCGACCGATAATCATCGGCTCTAATTCAGGATGATTGATATTGGCGGGAATGATCGCACGCCCCCTGGCCACTTCACTACGGACAAATTCCGGTGTTATTTCATCGGGAATATTGGCACCAAAATCCATACCTTGATGCTGCTGCTCTAGCACACCCTGAGCACGAGCCTGCTGTAAACTCATGTTCTCGCGAATAGCAATGTATTCCATTTCAGGCGTGATTATTCCCTGTTTTGCGTAATGCATTTGGGTGACGTTTTTTCCTGCCAGCGCGCGCCGAATCTTGCGCTTATGATTAAAACGCAATCTATCTAAGGCTTCATCTCGAGCCCGTTGATTGGCAAACAGTGAAGACTTTTCATTTAGATACTCTGTGTCTAGCCGCGCATCAATCCAGTTGCGCCGCATCTCAGCCAGCCCCTTGCGCAAGTCGATAACAATATTTTCATCTGTGTAGGGCCCAGAGGTATCATAGACGCGCACCGGTGGATTTTTTTCCGCGCCTAATTCCATTGCCGTATCGGCTAAAGATATTTCCCGCATAGGCACCAGGATATCGGCTTGCGAACCTTGGACAAAAATCTTCTTTGAGCCAGGAAAAGGTTTAATCGACGCTGCATCCACCGTGGCACTGTCACTTAATTTTTTTTCGGTTACTACTTCTGTCATGAGGAATTCCTTTTAGTCAGTGAAACGCGATTGATTCAGGCACTCGAGCGGGCCTGCGCCCAGGCCATATTGTCTGTGCTGAGATTGTTGTAGCAGGAGATAAAGGTAACGCTTAGACGAGGCGATGGCCTCAGGCGCGGAATAACCCAATACAATGTGGGCCGCAATGGCGCTGGCTAGTGTGCAGCCGGTGCCATGGTTATTTTTGGCAGCAAGCTTGCCGCTCGAAAACCACATCGGCTTTATCGCCGCATCCACACTCAGATAATAGTCCGACGCCTCAGCTCCGATTAAATGCCCGCCTTTTATAAGCACCGCGCGCGCGCCGCGCTTGATCAATTCCAGCGCCTGCAATTCCATATTGGCATTTGATCTAGCGTCTTGACAGCCAAGCAAACGGCCGGCCTCGGACAGGTTCGGTGTGATCAAATCCGCGACGCCAATCATTTTCCACAGCGGCGCTAAATTTTCGTCATCGAATAAGCTAAAGCCCACGCTGGCGCGCAGTGGTGTATCCAGCACAATGTAGACGCGGGGGTTTGTACGCTTGTAGTCCAATAGTCGAGCGGCGAGATAGTGCAAATTTTCTGCACTGCCAATCATGCCGACTTTTATTGCAGCGACATTAAAGTCTTCGATAACCGCCTCAAATTGCTGCGCGACAATTTTAGTCGGCAGTGATTCGAGCGCCGTAATGCGCCGGGTGTTTTGTGCCGTGATGGCCGTAAGTACGGAGGTGCAATATACGCCTAACGCCGCGCAGGTTTTAATGTCAGCTTGGATACCTGCGCCCGCGCCACTATCGCTTCCCGCGATTGTCATGACGACAGGCTGCAAATTTTTGAGGGAGTCCATGAAGCGCATCTCAATAATAAGCAGCGGCTTCAAGAAAGAGACAATCAATAGTGTTATTGACTGAAATCTCGTTCCCTACGCCGGTACTAACCGGATCAGGTCAACGGGTATTTCTCAGCCACATATAAATATGAGCACCCCGCAAGATGCGCGAAGTCTAACAGGGGGCATCGCGTTTTACTATTTTTTCCAAAAAAAAAGCCCGCGGTTAGCGGGCGTTTTAGAGCTTAATGTTAGCAGTGTGGTCAGAGTGCCTTTGGCATGGAAGCCATTACTTTTTTCACCGCAAGCGCTAGTCGCTCCTTTTGCTGTTCCTGTGTGAGCACTTGATCTTCGTCGACAAACACCCGAATTGCACCACGCCAAAGCGCCTGCACGCTGCCTGGTCGCGCCACAGCAACAATTAACATACCTTTATTTAACTGGCTATCATGGCCTAGGCTCGGATAGAGCCTGAACAGTTCGCGCATGTCCTTGGCTAACTCTTCGGTACCTACTTGAACCAATGCCAATACGCGATAGTCGACGCCAACACCATGGCCCAGCGTGTAGCCTTTTCCAGTTAAACTCTGTTCAATATCTGCTTGAATCAACGCAACAGTGGCTTCATCCTGCGGTGTTTCTTCCTTGCTGCCCGCAAAAATAACATCGGAAACCCAGCTTACCGTATCGCCACGCGCTGGCTTGAACATCGGATCTGTCACTGCCACGACTGAGAAAGCAGCCAAATCAACTTTCTCCTTCGACGCAGTTTGGTCTTTCTCGGGCTCACTCGCGCAGGCGGCGAGCAACAACATTGCAATTAAAGCAATAAAACGTGTCATGGGTCAGTCCTTCTAGCTCAATGATGCAGGAAGTGTATAGCAGGACGTGCGGCGGGTAAATTACAACAGCGCCGCGTTATTCGCCGACGCTGCTAGCAATAAGGCAGGTGAAGCGTTTTACTTTTCGCCTAAATCATCTAGGTGTGTACGAAAAATACGTGCCCAAGTACCCATGATTTGGTTTATTTGCGAGCGATTTTGCACCGAGTTATTTTCGCGCCACATTTTGGTGGCCTCGCGCTTATCTGTGACCGTGGCTAGGTGTTCACCCGTGGCAGCATCGTATATATCAAACTGCATTTGAATTTTACCAGCGGTTTGTGTGTAAGCGCGGTTGCGGCCACTGGCGTTCATTGTGCTGTCTGGAATATAGGTGGGCGCCAGCTCGAGAATTTTACTGTCAATTCTCAGTGTGCCGGATTTCTTGGAACCCGCTTCTGCCAACAAGCCGTCTTCCGAAAACTCGCGTGTGAAAGCTTTTAGGTATAGATCTTTAAACGGCGCCTGAATTTTCTCTGTCAGCTCGGGAATATCTCGTTTGTGGGTACCACTAGGCGCCTTGATTGTCGTGGTCGACATATCCAGTGGTGTAATACTGACACTGGTGTATTTGGCCCAATCGATATTTGGCTTTGCCAGCACCTCGTCTAAGCGTTTGACCTCGACTTTTTCCATACCCGCATTGGCGCTGGCTTCGACGCCCGCAGCCGTAACCAAGGGCGCTGCCATTAATGCAATACAAACTGTACTTAACCGCACTAGGTTCATCATGTTGCTTTCTCCATAGGTGAGCAAAATCTAGCTGTTGGACGCCAACTTATGCCGTTGGTTCCATCAGTCAGTTAATTGTATCGATTGCCTAAAATCAGGTCTGCCGCCTTCTCTGCAATCATGATGGTGGGGGCGTTGGTGTTACCAGAAATAATGTTGGGCATAATTGACGCATCCACCACCCGCAAAGCCTCCAACCCATGCACTCTCAATTGATCATCCACAACGGCCATAGGATCGCTGCCCATTTTACAGCTGCCAACCGGATGATAGACATGGTTAGCTTTCATACGTAAAAAGGTTTCTAGCTCCGCATCGCTGCTCAGCTCCTCGCCCGGTGAGAACTCGCCAGCATAGCTATGCTGCAAGGCTTGGGCGCGGAACATAGCGCGCACCTTTTTTACCCCCGCCACCAATGCCTTTACATCTCTGGCATCGCTTAACATATTTAAGTCGATAACTGGATCGACGCTGGGGTCAGCACTGGCCAGCGACACCGAGCCGCGACTGTGCGGCCTTAAATAGCAGACGTGCACGCTCATGCCGTAGTGGAAGTAATACTTCAATGACCGACCGTGATCATCCATGGCGATAGGGGTTATGTGCAATTGCAAATCCGGCGTTGTAAGACTCGGATCAGACTTGATAAAGCCGCCCGCCTCGGCAATGGTGGAGCTCAACATACCACTGCGCTTGGTGAGGTATTGAACCAAAGCGCCAATACTTCGCACAATTTGACGCGGCCGTAAAACGCCCCACGAAGTTGACGTTTTATCCTTCGCCACCACCAGAACGTCCACATGCTCCTGCAGATTTTCACCGACGCCAGCTAGCTCATGCACTTGCGTTATACCCTGGCTATCCAGCTTGGCCTTAGCGCCCACGCCAGACAGTAACAACAGTTGCGGGGAGCCAAAGCTGCCGCAAGACACTATCACTTCCCTTGCCGCAGACAGCATATATTGCTCGCCTTTAACCTCCACCTCTACACCGGTGGCACGCTTGCCCTCAAATAGCACGCGTCGGGTTAAGGCTTTCGTGATTACGGTTAGATTGCGGCGTTGCGCTAACACGGGATGAAGATAGGCTGCTGCTGCGCTGTGGCGCTGGCCATTTTTTTGCGTGGTTTGGTACCAACCTAGGCCCTCTTGATCGGCGCCATTAAAATCGTCGTTGTATTTTTCGCCAAGCTCCACCCCCGCCGCAATGAACGCTTCACATAGCTTGTGATGATTTCTTATTTCGGCAACGTTAAGCGGGCCACCTACGCCATGAAACTCACTTGCGCCACGCTCTTGATGCTGTGCCTTTTTAAAATAGGGTAATAGCGCCTTAAAACTCCAACCTTCGTTGCCTGCCTCGGCCCAGGCATCGTAGTCCTCGGGCTGACCGCGCACATAGAGCATGGCATTAATGGAGCTACTGCCGCCCAGTACTTTGCCGCGCGGGCAATAGATCTTTCGGTTGCCCATAGTAGGCTGAGCTTTGGTGTGAAACAGCCAGTTAAACAGCCCACCCGCAAGTGCTGCTATGACGCCCATGGGCGTATAAATAATAGGGTTCCGATCGTCGCCGCCGGCTTCAATCAAACAAACTTGAACGTTTTCATCGGCAGACAAGCGGTTAGCCAGCACGCATCCGGCGGAACCTGCACCCACAATGATGTAATCATAGGTCTTCGACATGACAACCTCTTATTTTAAGTATTCTGTAAGCATGTAAGAGCAGAGTCTAATCTAGCACAAGCTTCAAGTTTGACATTGAACGCCATTTTATTGACCTTGGGCGCCAATTAGGCGGAGTATTGGGCAATATCCGCACTGGGAGCCCTGCGCGTATGCACTATCCACTGATCAGTAATAACTTCTTGGAGGGTTACTCAGAGCTACTGGCGGAAGGCGGCATCGACGCCAACGCGCTGTTTCACAAAGCGCAATTTGACAGCCACCTGCTGCGCTGGCCCGACACCCTTGTTCCCTTCGATCAACACAATCATCTGCTGATGCTCGCCGCTGAGCGGCTCAAGTGCCCCCATTTCGGTTTGGCGCTAGCCGCTCGCCAAGGGCTGTCTATTTTCGGCCCCTTGGCGGTCATGGTGAGTAGTTGTACCACGGTGGGCCAGGCACTTAACATTTTTAGCAATCATATTTCATTGATGGTACAAACTGTTGAATTGAAACTGGAGCAGCAGGGGCCACTTGCCCAGCTCACGATTGTCGGCCATTTTGATCGCGTCGCGAGCACGACGACCTTCCAAGATCATGCACTGGCGTTAGCCTACGAGTTGGTCCGGATTTTTTGCGGCAGTCAGTGGCTACCGCGGGCGGTTTATTTTCAACACCAAGCACCTGTTGATGTAAAACCTTACGCGCACTTTTTTCACAGTCCGATAGGATTCAATCACACCCATTTGGCGTTAGTATTTGACGCTGCCATACTCGAGACCAGTATCGATTCGGATGCGAGACTCTTACCGCAAAAACTGCGTCGCTATCTAGAGCAGCGCCATCAAGACGATTTACTTAAACAGGTCAGGCACGTGATTGCCTTGACCTTACCCTGCGATGAATGCCAAATAGAATCTGTCGCTCATACAATCGGTTACAGCAAACGCACCTTGCAGCGGCGCCTCAGTGCCTTGGACACGAGTTTTCAGCAACTCGTCGAAGCCGTTCGTCGCACTCAGGCCACGCACTATATCGAACACCCCTATTATCGTTTAACGGATATTTCTGTGTTACTGGGTTATTCAGAACTGTCGGCATTTACCCGAAGTTTTAAGCGCTGGTTTGGTGTGTCACCGCAGCGCTGGAAGATGACCAAACGGCAAACCAACAAAGCCCCAGCCTCGTAATATTTTGGCCGGTATGCTCAGCCTAAATATTCGTTACTCGCCAAACCCTTTACCCCTGGCCTACAAACAAATAATCCACCCGCCAGCGGTTGGCTTTGTAACTGCTGTTCGCTCAAGCCCCAACGCGCAGTGGTGATGTAAAGTTTATCCAACTGGGCGCCACCAAAGGTACAGGAAGTAATATTGGAAACCGGTAAAGCAATTGTACGCAACGCCTCACCCGCGGGAGATAATCGAGTAATTTTGCCACCGAAAAAATGACACAGCCAAATGCAGCCTTCTGCATCCACGGTCATGCCATCCGGGTAACCGTCGAGATCTGGCACTCGGTAAAAAACGCGCTTGTTACTCAGCTCCCCGGCTGCATCCAAATCAAATTGATAGATGATTCTTTCGGTCGTGCTGGTGTGATACAAACGCTTACCATCGGGCGAAAAGGTCGGCCCGTTGCTGATGCAATAACCGGCATCCATTGAGCGCGCCGCACCATTGAGATCGAGACAATACAAGGCGCCGGTGCTGCGCTGTTCCTTATCGTCCATGCTGCCGGCCCAGTAGCGACCGTTAACATCGACCTTGCCATCGTTAAATCGGTTATCGGGGCTGTTAGCTTCTACCAAATGCAACGCGGCAATACTATGGCGATCGCCTAAGGATAGGGCGACAAAGCCATCGCGAATCGTCGCTACGAAAGCGCCAGACTTTCGTTTAGCAATACTGGTAACCTGCTCTGGCACCAGCCAACTTTGGCGCGCCTCGGTTTGAGTATTTAAGCGGTGCACACACGACTGCTTGATATCCAACCAGTACAGGCTTGACTCGGCCGCTACCCATAGAGGCCCCTCGCCCAGGGTTGCCTGCGCATCCCAAATACACGTCACTTCATCCATAGAGCTGTGCCATTTTAGCAATTAAATTGTACAAAAATGACTAAATTACCATGTTATAGTCAACAAGACCATCATGAATTTGAAGCAGGTTCTTTTACTGGTTCGGCGACACAACAATTGCGACCATTATGCTTCGCCTCGTAGAGCAGCTTGTCGGCGCGCGCAAAGAGTGTGCTCGCGGTATCGCCGTCTCGAATTGCCGCGAGCCCGGAGGAAAAGGTAATCGATAGCTGGTGCTCTTTGAACTTGAATTTTGTTGCTGCAACCGCGAGGCGAATTCTATCCATTTTAATCAGCGCGTCTTGGGCGCTTGTCTCGGGCATCAAAACCACGAACTCTTCGCCGCCGTAGCGCGCCATAAAATCCACATCGCGCAATTGCTTTTCAATGGCATTCGAGATCACCTTCAATACTCTGTCGCCCACTTGATGGCTGTAGTCGTCATTGAATTTTTTAAAATGATCGATATCGCAAACGATCAGGGTTAATGGCCTTTGGTAGCGGCGGAAACGTTCAATTTCATGGTGTATGCGCTCGTTATAGGCTTCGCGATTGGCCAAACCCGTGAGCGTGTCGGTGCGCGCTTTCTGTCGATTGAGTTCGAGCTCGGCCTGTTTTTCTGCAGCCTCCTTTTGTAACAAATTCACCTGCTTTTGCAGTGAATTAATTTCCCTTAGCGCCTTATTTTCTGCTTCATCGGTGGACTGACGTTTACTCAAAACACCGGCCAAGGCTTGCACGCGCGTTTCCACGGCTTGCTTTAATTCAGCCACGTCGTTGACCGATTTGGCCGCTTGCGCCAAGGCACTGACTTCGACTTCTATATCAATCACCATTTCGCGCTCGCGCGCCATGACGCTGTTTGCTGTGTCCGCTGTCATGGCAATGAGTTGATTGATCTGCTCTAACAAGTGCAAAAGATACTGTTGAAAATCTTGTTTGGCACTAATGATTAGCGCCATAACGAGATCGCGAATATCTTCCAGGGTTGGCACTAGCTCATACCAATTGAGACCTTTATCGATGCGCAACTTGGCGGCAATCGCTTTGTCGGTCACTGTCTCTTGCGGTTCAATTTGCGCGAGGAGATCGCCCAAGACCATGGAAATTCTGTCGCTTATTTTACTGAAGGCGGGTTCGTGCAATTCGCGATCGGTGTCTTCGCCACGGCGAATAAGTTGGCCACTCAAACCCATTAAATCTTCGAGATCCTGCTTTGCCGCGCTGCTTTGTGTCGCTTGGTTGATCGCCTGAATCTGCTCTGCTCGATCGAGGCCTGAAAGTTCATCTTGATCGTATTGCTCAGCGCGATTTGCCGACGCCAGTGAGGCTGAGGTATCGCCATCAACGTCCGAGTTAAGTGCCGTAGAATTTGAGTCATCGGAGCTGCTGTCCTCACCCAACTGTTCTTCGCTCAGGCTTTTCTCATCGCGCTGAGACGCGCCAAACAGCTTTGCCAATACCCCGGGTTCTTTGGGGTATTCACCCGCCGTCAGCGGCCTAGGTTTTAGCGAGCTAATAGCTTCCACCAGTGGTGCCCACTCATTGGCGAAGGACTGGCGTTTGTAAACAGACAGGATATTTTTGCAGACTTTACGGCTCGCCTCGTCGAGGGGCATTTCCATGAGCGCTAGGCTCATTTGCTTCACGGCTAACAGTTCGCGCTCGCGGGTAATTTTTATCTGGCGTTGAAACAGCTCTAAAGTTTGCTCTAGCAAGGCGAGTTGACCAGGCCGGCCCCACTCCTTGCGCTTGGCTTGCTGAAACACGGGGTTAAGCCCTTGGGCTAAATCTTTATCGAGTAATGCCGCTGTTTGGGCCAGGCGCTCAATCGCAATCTGCACATCGGGATTGGCCTTAACCGTTACCCTTTCCTGTTCTTTTAATAGCTCGCGGTATTTACCGCGCCAATAATTTGCATCTTTTTCGCTCACAAACTGCGCCTTTACCGGTTAGTTTGCTAAGAAGTGTAGACAGCGACGACAAAAAAGGAGGCCTCAGCCTCCTTTTTCACACTCTTGCTCGGGGCATTTACTTAGCCCGCTCGGCGCGCACTTTCTCGATCAGGAAACTGGCCACTTCCAGCATTTGCGGTTGACCGCCAGCCTCTTTCGCCGAGATGCGATATTTACCTTCCACTACCAACTCCGGCGTACCCGTAATACGGTAGCTACGCGCCCGCGCATCGGCCTGACGAACTTGGCCGGTTACGCCGAAGGAGCTAAAGGCTTTGGTAAATTTATCCGCGTCAACACCATTGGCCACGAAAATCTCTTGGATCTCCGCTTCGTTGGCTAGGCGCTTACCGGCCACATTCATGGCTTCAAATAAGGGGCCGTGCATCTGCTCGCTAACACCCAATGCTTTAGCGACATAGAAGGCACGGGCGTGTAGCTCCATGGCACCGTTCCACATGGCGGGCGACTGTACGAAGTTAACGTCGTCGGCCAAGGCCTTTTTCCAAGGCTGAACCAGCGGCTCGAAGTGATAGCAGTGACCACAGCCATACCAAAATACCTCGGTAACTTCGATCTTGCTGGCATCAGCTGTCCGCACTGGCGCATCCAACACGGTGTAATGCACGCCCGCTTGATACTTTTCAGGTGCATTGCCATCGGCACATGCCACTAAGGAGACCATTAGACCGATTAAGGCCAAGAAAATACGCATAGCTCACTCCGCTTGTTAATTTTGTCGAATTATTCGGGTTTACGCGCTCTGGTGCAAGTATTGAGCGGCCAAACCGAGAGTCCTGTCAGACAGTGTGCCAGCCCCACTCTGAACCGAAGCTTAACAACAATAAAAAAGGCGACCTAAGCCGCCCTTCTGCATCGCTAATAATTTAGATATGTAGGCCGGCGATATAGTTCGCCAGAGCCGATATTTCTGCATCGCTCAGCTGCGCTGCAACTTGGCGCATAATTTGGTTATCGCCATCGTTAGTGCGATTGCCGGCGCGGAAATCTTTCAACTGCTTTTCGATATAGGCCGCATGCTGACCACCCAAACGCGGGTAGGAAGCTGGATCATTACCGGTACCTCCCGGTGAATGACAACCCATGCACGACGGCACGTTAGTTTCTAAGTTGCCGCCGCGGTAAGTTTTCTCACCTAGCGCCAAGCTATTCACTTTAACACCCGTGCCAAGTTGCACTTCGGTGTCTTTCTTAGAGCCAGATAGCTGGGTCGAGTTTGAATCGTAATAAGCGGCCAAGTCTGCTAAGTCACTATCGGACAGCGCCGTTAGTAGGCCCGTCATTTCAGGAATATTGCGCGCGCCCGACTGGATATCGCGCAGCTGCTTGAGCAGGTATTTTTCACCCAAACCAGCCAATTTCGGAAAGTTTGGCGCCAAGCTATTGCCGTCGGCTCCGTGACAAGCGCCACAGGTGGCGGACAAAGATTCACCATTTTTTACATCGCCGGCCATGGCGAATTGAGACAAGGCCACAAGGCCTAGCGTGGCTACAATCTGCTTAATCAGCTTGTTCATGTGATTAATCCGTCATTTGCTAGTAAGTTGAACACTGCGTTAGCCACGCCGGTACTCACGGGCTACAATTGCCGGCCACAAACAAGGGCAGGCTTTGGGCGGGCATTATATACTAACCGTCTGATAACACACCAATTTTACGGATTTCCATGGCAGATCAAATGCACTTCAACAAGGCGAGCTATTTAATGAGCGCGCCAACACTCGCCCTTTGTCCACCCGAAACGGGCGTAGAGGTCTGTTTTGCAGGGCGATCCAACGCCGGTAAATCCTCTGCGATTAACACCCTAACCAATAACGGTAAACTCGCGCGCACCAGTAAAACCCCCGGTCGCACCCAGATGATTAACTTCTTCACCTTGGGTAACCCGGACCAACGCCTCGTCGACTTACCCGGCTACGGCTACGCCAAAGTGCCCTTGGCCATGAAGATCGAATGGGAGAAACACCTGTCCCAGTATCTGCAGGAACGCAAGAGTTTGGCGGGGATGGTGCTGATGATGGACGTGCGCCACCCGCTGCAGGAGTTCGATACCACGATGATTAACTGGGCTGTGTCGGCGGAAATGCCGGTGCATATTTTGTTAACCAAAGCCGATAAGTTAAAAAAAGGCCCAGCGCAAACCATGCTGCTGAATGTGCGCAAGCATTTAAAAGAAGCCAAAGCCGATGACCTCGTTAGCGTGCAGCTATTTTCCTCGCTTAAGCGCACCGGCTTGCCGGAGTTAAATATTGTACTCAACCGTTGGTTTTTAGGTGACGCGGCGAAGGCTGAATAACGCCACTGAATCGCTTTGCAGAATCAACTAGAACGGGCCGCTAAGTCGGCCCGTTTTTATTTCGGCTAAAGCCTTCTCTCGCCGATTGCCAACACCTCACTTGGCCTAAACCTTCGGGTTAATGCACCCGCGATTCAGTTCCAAAGCGAATATGGATGCGCCGAATCGGTAGGAGTCCTTTACTCTGTGCATCGCCGCTCCTGCGCCCTTTGGGGCCAGCCACTAAGCACAGCTTGATGGCGTTCGAGCGGCCCGAAGATTCGAGCGGTCCGACGATTCGAGTTCGCGCAAATAGCTATTTGCACTCGCTCCTCTCGCCCCGAAGTGTCGAACCAATGCCCCCGCGGCATACGACCGCCACGGAAGGCGGAAGAGCCGAAACTGCAGGAGCATGTTTCGGCCCGGCCGTACCCGAAACGTCGGACCGCTCAAGGGGCACCAAGGTCCTTGGCCATCGCCGCTCCTGCGCCCTTCGGGGCCAGCCACCAAGCACAGCTTGATGGCGTTCAAGTTCGCGCAAATAGCTATTTGCACTCGCTCCTCTCACCCATGCGCTCACGGCATACCGTACATCCTGTACATCGCCGCTCCTGCGCGTCCTGCGCTCACGGCATACCGTACATCCTGTACATAAAAAAACCCCGGGAGCTGTGGGCTGCCGGGGTGAATAATTGATCCCTTATTGGGGTTCGGGAGCAATCATGTGACCGGAGCTTGGGGAACCCCGATCAGCACTGATTTGAGTAATCCCGAGGGTGTAAGTTCCAAACTTCACACTTATTTACGCTAAGCAGAGGTTATCTAGCGATTAATGGAATAGGTCGAGAGTGGCTTTGCCTGGGAGTGACATGGCTGGGCCTCGGTGCCCATTTAGCTTTGTGGCAGCTCGCAAGGGGGTGCTTGTTTACCACAAAACCAAAATACCTATTTAGTTAGGATTAATTTTCCAGCTTTGGTTTGACGCAAGAAATAATCGTGCCCGGCATGCTCAATCACGATTAAGGCACCGCTTCCTAACAGCTCGGTGCTGGCAATACGCGCCTGGGTGCCGTTGGCTTGCCTAACAATCACTGCGCGGGCTGGATTTGGGCTAGCGTTCATGGTGTGGCCTCGGGAAGTAAGTGGAAAGGCCTTATTATTTACAAATGATAATGATTGTCAATAGCGTTTGGGGCATTAAGCTTGAAGGCGCTTGCGACATACGACCGCCATGGAAGGCGGAAGTGCCGAAACTGCAGGAGCATGTTTCGGCCCGTACTTACCCGAAACGTCGGACCGCTCAAGGGGCACCAAGGTCCTGTACATCGCCGCTCCTGCGCATATATGGACCCACCCCGTTTGCAAGACATTTGATTCTGATAATGGATAAAAGTCATTGCTCTCATATATCCGGCCTGTTGGTGGAAGTTTTTGTCCTCCTGGCCCCGATGGATATTTGCGCTCGTCCTCCTCATCATCCCTACGGCTTTATTAAAGCCAATGCACGGAACAGGTTTTGAACGAGCCGGTCTGACCTATCTCACCATCCAATCAATCTATCTTTGCAACTGACGCGACGGGTTAAACTCTTGCAGTACGCTATCGCGTACTGTGATAAAACGCTGCTCTATACCGCAGGGCGATAGCGCTCGCCTTTTGCCATGATCACCCAAGCAATTCTGGCTAACTTATTTGCTACGGCGACGCAGGCTCGGTTGTGGCCTCTTCGCTCCAGTAACGATTGCGCCCAGCGGCTAAAGCGATCTGTTTTCTCCGCAGAATACCGCAGTACTGCGCGTGCCCCATGTATCAGCAAGGTGCGCAAATAACAATTACCTCGCTTACTGATACCCAGTAACACGGGCTTACCACCCGTACTGTGCTGACCCGGTACTAAGCCTAACCACGCGGAGAAGTGTCGGCCATTCACAAAGTCACTACCATCACCAGCCGCTGCATACAGTGCACTTGCGGTAATAGCTCCAATACCGAGCACCTCATCTAAACGCTGGCACTGTTCATTACCCTGATTAACCGCTTTTATACGTTGCTCGCAGCGCTCTAGGCGTTCGTTAATGGCTATGAGCTCATCGAACAGTTCTGCAAACAGTTCCCGAGCACCTACGGTTAAAGCGTTACTCCCGTCTTCGAGTATCAATGGCAATTCTCGTTTCAAGGTAGCAATACCCTTGTGAATCGCTACGCCATACTCCGCTAATAACCCTCTTATCTGGTTCGACAGGGCTGTACGCTCGCCCTTTAAACGCTCTCTTTGTCGATGTATGTTCTGAACATCTTGCTGCTCAATATTCTTAATGGGCACAAAGCGCATAGTAGGGCGTTGAGCTGCTTCAGCAATTGCCTCCGCATCGTTGTAGTCGTTCTTGTTGCCTTTGACATACGGTTTCACGTACTGCGGCGCTATTAGTTTCACATCATGCCCCAAGGCTTGAAGCTCTCTTGCCCAATAGTTGGCACTGCCGCAAGCTTCCATAACAACCAAGCAACTCTCTAGCTTGGCAAAGTAAGCCAAGAGCTGATGCCGTTTTAGTTGTTTCTTCTTTAACGGCTTGCCTCGTAAATTTACAGCCACTAAGTGGAAAACAGACTTTGCGATATCCAGCCCAATCGTTGTAATCTTCATCTCGACCCACTCCTCATTCTGTTAAATGGTATGTTCGTAACTTCCATTTTGGCTCATTGCGAAGCCGCTTTAGAAGTGGAGTGGGTCCATACCATTATCCATGCGCTCGCGGCATACCGTACTTCCTGTACATAAAAAAACCCCGCAGTTGCGGGGTTAAAAATTCCATAACATCAATCGAGGAATCCAAGGGAGAGCACTACATCACATGGTACTGATTAAATAGACCGGCTCTTTCGCGCTTAGTTCAAACTATTTGTCATTAATTTTGAAAAACCTTTAATGCGCCTGATCCCAGTTGTCACCGTCACCGGCTTCCACCAATAGCGGCACCTTAAGGCTCGCCGCTTTAGCCATGCGCTGGCAGAGCTCAAGTTTTAGCGTCTCGACATCGGCCTCAGCCACTTCTAGCACTAATTCATCGTGTACTTGCATGATGATGCGGGCATCTGGCGCTTCCGGGGTTTGCAACCAGTGATAAACATCCACCATTGCGCGTTTGATAATATCCGCCGCCGAACCTTGCATAGGTGCATTAATAGCGGTTCGCTCGGCGGCTTGTTGGCGCATTTTGTTGCGATCGTTAATTTCCGGCAGGTGCAGTCGACGCCCAAACAGGGTTTCCACATAGCCTTGCTCGTGCGCTAAGGCGCGGGTTTGATCCATGTAACGCGCCACGCCTGGGTAGCGCTCGAAATAGGTATCGATGTATTGCTGGGCTTCGTGCCGGCCGATATGTAACTGTTTGGCTAAGCCAAAGGCCGACATGCCGTAGATCAAGCCAAAGTTAATGGCCTTGGCGCTGCGCCGCATATCTTGGCTGACTTGCTCCAAAGGCACGCCGAACACTTCTGCCGCAGTCGCTTTATGCACATCCAAGCCCTTGCTAAAGGCGTCTAGCAAACCGGCATCGTCAGACAGGTGCGCCATAATCCGCAGCTCAATTTGGGAATAGTCCGCCGCCACTAATTTGTAGCCTTTTGGCGCCACAAAGGCCTGGCGAATACGACGCCCCTCTTCGGTGCGAATGGGAATGTTCTGCAAGTTTGGATCGGTGGAAGACAGGCGCCCAGTAGCGGTAACAGCTTGATGATAGGAGGTATGAATGCGCCCCGTGCCGGGGTTAATCATCAGCGGTAGCTTATCGGTGTAGGTACTTTTTAGCTTGGCTAGACCGCGATACTCCATCAATATTTTTGGTAACGGGTAGTCTAAGGCCAATTCCTGCAGCACCTCTTCGGCTGTGGAAGGCGCGCCCTTCGGGGTTTTCTTCAACACCGGCAGGGCCAACTTTTCAAACAATATGGCGCCCAACTGCTTGGGCGAGCTCAAGTTAAAGGGTTCGCCAGCGAGTTCAAAAGCTTCCCGCTCCAGCTCGGTCAAACGCTCACCCAACTCAATGCTCTGCTCGCCCAAAAGTTTGGCGTCCACTAAAGCGCCCGTGCGCTCCACCGCAGACAACACCTTAACCATGGGCATTTCAATGCTAGTAAGCACTTGCTTCAAGCTCGGCACTACATCCAATTGCGGCGCCAAGGCATAGTGCAGCCTCAAGGTAATATCGGCATCTTCCGCGGCATAGGGGCCAGCCTGCTCTAGCGCTACCTGATTAAAGGTGAGTTGCTTGGCACCCTTGCCCGCCACCTCTTCAAACTTAATAGTGCTCTCATTGAGGTAAAAACTGGCCAGACTATCCATGTCATGGCGGCTGGCCGTGGAGTTCAGCACGTAGGATTCCAGCATGGTGTCAAAAGCAATCCCCGCCAGTGAGATGCCGTAATTAGCCAGAACACTGGCGTCGTATTTTAGATTTTGCCCCACCTTAGCCCGCGCTTCGTCTTCGAGCAGCGGCTTCAATTGCGCCAACACCCAATCGCGCTCGAGTTGCACCGGCGCCTCCATGTAATCGTGGGCAACGGGGACATAGGCCGCTGAGCCCGCTTCGACGGCGAAGGAAACGCCGACGATTTGCGCCTGCATGTAATCGAGGCTGGTGGTTTCGGTATCGAAGGCAAACAAGGGGGCTTGCGATAATTTGGCCAACCAGCGCTGGAAATCGGCCTGGGTCAAGATCACCTCGTAATCGCGCGCTGGCGGCGCGGTTGACTCTGACCCTAAGTCTGAGGATGCCGGTTCGGATTGGACGGCTGGAGCGGTCGCGCTAGCTGAAGGTGCCGGCGCATTGTCTAATTCGGCCACCCAAGATTTAAACTCCAGCATTTCAAACAGATTGCGCAGCGCCGCACTATCTGGCGCTTGGTTCTGCAGCTCAGACAAGCCTTGGGGCAAATCCACATCCAGTTTTATGGTGGCCAATTCATAGGACAGGTAGGCTTTATCTTTGTGCTCCTCAAGCTTTGCCGCCATGGTTTTAGCGCCGCGAAAACTTAACTCGGCAACCTTGTCGAGCTGGGCATAGATATCGTCCAAGCCGCCTAGGCCCTGCAGTAAACCCAGCGCCGTCTTTTCCCCTACGCCAGGCACGCCGGGAATGTTATCCACCTTGTCACCCATCAGGGCTAGGTAATCGATGATTAAATTTGCCGGAATGCCAAACTTTGCCACCACGCCCTCTGGGTCCATCACTAGGTCGGTCATGGTATTAACCAAGGTCACGTGGCTGTTGACCAACTGCGCCATATCCTTATCGCCGGTGGACACCACCACTTCAATACCCGCGGCCACTGCTTGCGCACAATAAGTGCCGATCACATCGTCCGCCTCTACCCCCTCGACCACCAAGAGCGGTAAGCCCATGGCGCGCACTATGTCGTGTATAGGCTGAACCTGAGGCCGCATATCATCGGGCATGGCTGGGCGATTAGCTTTGTAGTCGGCGTAGATGTCGTCGCGAAAGGTTTTTCCCTTGGCATCGAAGATCACCACGATGGGGCTTGCGGGGTAATCCTTTTGTAACCGGCGCAGCATATTAATGACGCCTTTTACCGCCCCCGTGGGCATACCCTTACTGTTATTTAACGGCGGCAAGGCGTGAAAAGCCCGATATAGGTAAGAAGATCCGTCAACCAAGACCACAGGGTTAGCCATAACTCATCCATCGATTGTGCAAAGTCGCAAGGATACACCATTCCGAAAGACTGATTTGCCCAACACGCACGTTCTAGAACAAGAGTGTTACCTAGCATGTTACCGATTAATTTTTAACCAGACGAATTACCTAAAACGGGAAAATCTCACAAAAACGGTAGGTTACAACTTTAACTTAAAGAAAAACTGTCACAATTCTGAAAAATAGATAGCTTAATCTTTAGTCAATTGTTACCATGCGTAACAATTAGTAAACAACAACGTTTTACTTACCGAATTCGCGGGTTATGGGCACCAAGGCCGGTAACACGCTTAACACCCTTACGGAGGGCCTCACTATGAAAAAGCTTGGTTTTCTGTTGTTAGCATTAGCTGCACCGGTCACATTCGCTAATCCACAATCTAGCATCGCCACATCTGTGGTTACCGCTGGCGTGGACACTAGCTGGACTACCGAAAACGTAGACAAAAATGCCAATACAACACAATTAAAGGCGCTGAACCGCGCCACACTGTCACTTGGTCAGTCCATCAACACCGACCTAAACGAAAAGATTTCTCAGCGTCTGCGCGATCAAGCCGAAGCTCAGTAATTGCGGTAACACGCAGTAGATTTTTTGTAGTACCCCAGGCGCTCACCTGGATTTGTTCGTCAGTTTATTGCTTTACATCGCTCAACGGTCAACCGGCTCTCCAAAACCCGGTTGGCCGTTTTTTTATGCACAAGGACGTGCTGTATACCGCGGGCGCATGGATGCGCAAGAGCGGATATGCACAAGGACGCGCGGGCCGAAACATGCTCCTGCAGTTTAGGCACTTCCGCCTTCCATGGCGGTCGTATGCCGCGGGCGCATTGGTCCGACACTCCTGGGTGAGAGGAGCGAGTGCAAATAGCTATTTGCGCGAACTTGAATCGTCAGACCGCTTGAACGCCATCAAGCTGGGCTTGGTGGTTGGCCCCGAAGGGCGCAGGGTAGAATAAATATTGAGCAGCTGTTTTTGGGGGCGGCCATCCGTTTAACTGTTAGCTGGATGATTCAAACACGCCTTCATATCCGCAGCCAGATTGCGCATTAAAGTCTCATAGCGATGCTCGCCCGGTGCGACATTCGTCCCCAGGGGATCGAGCAACACCAGCGGTAGACCCAATTCTTTTGCTAATTGCTGTGTCGATTGGTTGTCATAAAACGCCTCGGCCAGCAAACACTGCGCATCTTTAGCCCGCTCCTTTAGCTGGTAGATATGTCGGGCACCGGGCTTTTGCTCCGGCGTCAAACTCACGGCGGAGAGCTGAGTTAAACCAAAGCGCTGATTCCAGTGCCCGTAAGCTTGGTGATAAACCATAAACTGCAGTTCGCGCAATTCACCTAAGTCTCGCTCCAACTCAACACTAAGCGCCGCAATACGGGTCTGCATCACCGCGAGACGCGCCTGCACAACAGCGCCGTCAACGCCGGCTAACGCCTGCAAGCGTTGAGCTACCGCATTTGCCACCGCAAGCGCATTATCCGGGTTCAACCACAAATGTGGATCGCGTGCCGTATGTGCATGTGAATGGTGGGGTTCAGATAGCTCCGCTTGATCGGGCCAGCTTAGTTGCGCGAGCTGATCGAGCTGCAGCGCCGCCGGCAAGGTCGCCAGTGGCTTTTGTAGGAACTGCTCCAGCTCTGGCCCCACCCATAAAATCAGATCAGCCTGCTGCAAAGCGCGCATATCCGACGCCTTTAAACTGTAGTGATGGGGTGACGTGTTCGGTTTTAGCAATACGCGCAAGCTGTCGTCTGGCCCAAGTAAGGGCTCGACCAACATTGCCAAAGGTTCAATGGAAACTACCAACTTAGCGGCAAACACAGACAGACTGCCGGACAGCGCAAGCAGAAAAACTAAAGCACGAAATAGGTTCATAGGAGGGGGAGGTGTTACGCAAATGCTATATGATAACATAACGTTTTATCACAGCCACTAAGTCGCCCATGAAGCCCCTATCCGCGCTGCCGCTGCGACAGCACAACCATCAACACTGCATAAACGACGCACTCAAGCAGGCGAAAGCCATCGCCGAGCACAAGGACCTGCGCTTTACTAAGCAGCGAGAACAAGTATTGCGTCTGATTTGGCAAAGCCATAAGCCGATTGGCGCCTATCAATTAATGGACGCCCTGGCCGACGCCACCGGCAAACAAGTTGCACCACCAACGGTATATCGGGCCCTCGAATTCTTGCTGGAGCATAGGCTCATTCACCGCATTAACAGCCTTAACGCCTTTATCGGCTGCCCCTGCCCAGGCGAGAGTCACGCCGGTCAATTTGTCATTTGTCGGCGCTGCGGTATTGCCCTCGAGCTCGACGAAGCGAGTATCAAGGCGCCTATACAGGCACTGGCGGCATCGGTTGGTTTTTTAATTGAGCAGCAATCGCTGGAACTATCAGGCCTCTGCCCCACCTGCCAAGTCAGCGCCGAAGGAGAGTCTGAACATGGATAAACTGCTGGAAGCAACCGCTGTGAATTTACGTTTCGGCGATAAACAGGTGCTGCAAAATATAGACTTGTGTTTGAGCAGCGCAAATATCACCACCCTCATAGGCCCAAACGGCGCCGGCAAAACCAGCTTGGTGCGGGTCATGCTCGGCCTACAAAAACCCAGCAGCGGTAACTTGTGGCGCCTGCCGAAGTTGCGTATCGGTTACATGCCGCAAAAACTGACCATCGACTCATCCCTGCCGCTCACGGTAAAACGCTTTTTAGAGCTTGGTGGCGCCAGTGCAAACGATATCAATCGCGCACTGGCATTAACCGGGGTCGAAAAATTGAAAACCAGCGCCATGCAAAATCTTTCCGGTGGCGAGACGCAGCGCGTATTACTCACCCGAGCGCTGGCAAGAAAACCGCATTTATTGGTGCTGGATGAGCCGGTGCAAGGTGTCGACGTCAATGGTCAGGTGGCGCTTTACGATTTGATCAATCAGATTCGCCACGAGCAGGGTTGCGGCGTGCTCATGGTGTCGCACGATTTACATTTGGTCATGGCTAACACCGACGACGTCATTTGTTTGAACCAACATGTATGCTGTCACGGGCACCCAGAAAGTGTCACTGCACACCCCGCCTATCTCGATCTGTTCGGGCCCAAAGCCGCGCAAAGTCTGGCGGTTTATAGCCACAACCACGATCACAAACACGACCTACACGGCGATGTGATTTGCGATCACGATCACGCAGCACACAAACCCCGCCTGTCACTGCGTCCAGTGCAAAAGGAAAAGCCCCATGCCTGATTTTATGGTTAACGCATGGCTCGCGGGCGCCGCCGTCGCAATCGTCGCTGGCCCCTTAGGCAGTTTTGCCGTGTGGCGACGCATGGCCTATTTCGGCGACACTCTCGCACACTCGGCATTACTTGGCGTTGTGTTCGGTTTAGTGCTCGATATCAATATTAATATTGCGGTAACGCTCGGCTGCTTAATACTGGCCGTGGCACTGGTGCTGCTACAACAAACCCGGCTCTTAGCGACCGATACCTTGCTCGGCATTTTATCTCACTCAACCCTTGCACTTGGTTTGGTTTGCATTGGTTTGTTTGGCAATACGCGGGTTGATTTACTAGCCTATTTATTTGGCGACTTACTCACCGCTACGCCCATGGACGTCATCACCATCGCTCTAGTAGCCGCCGTCGTTTTAGCGCTAGTGATTGGCTTTTGGCGCTCGCTAATTTCAATCACCGTGCACGAAGAACTGGCCCGCGTTGAAGGAGTGAAGGTTGAGGCAGTGCGCATGCTGCTCATGCTAGCCATGGCCTTGGTGATCGCTATTGCAATGAAAGTTGTGGGGGTTTTATTAATTACGGCCCTGTTAATTATTCCCGCCGCCGCGGCTCGGCGCATTACTCATACACCTGAACACATGGCCGGCGTGGCAAGCCTACTCGGTTTAGTTGCGGTAAGCTCAGGCTTAATCACATCTTTTTTTTGGGATACACCGGCAGGCCCAAGCGTGGTGCTAAGTGCAAGCACTTTGTTTGCGCTAACGCTGTTAAAACCACAGCGCTAACGCAATAAAGACGAAGCGGATGAGTGCTAAAGCTTTAAACCCAAGGTTTGTAAATAGGTTAATAGGGAGGGTGAATCGACGCCCACCTCAATATGATCAGGTAGCGTAAGCACTTGCCACTCGGTGGAAAACGTTAGGCTTTGCTGCGCAGCAATAGTTGCAAACGCACTTTGTGCCTCCAGCTCCATATAGCCACGCGGGCTGATATAAACTTGCACTTCCGCTTCCTTGGGCGCCTGCTCGGCTTCCGCTAGGTCGGTAAACTTTTTGACCAGCAATGTGCGCCCATCGACCCAGGCCAACCAGCCTCTGCCATTAGCATTTAGCTTACCTTCGCTCAATTGGCTTTCGCGCGCGTCTATCCAAGTGATATCGCCATAGGTTTGGTAGGCGAACTCGCCAAAACTCCACCATAAAGGCGTCGACTCATGGGCAAATAACACCAGACCTTTAATCGGCACCCGGGTAACCTCCCAAGCGGCAAACTGCTTTGCCTGCTCGGAAGGGTTTACTAAACTGTAATCAAGACCGAGCCGATCAGCGCCCAAAAGTTGAATATTTTTAACAATTTGTAAACCGGTTTTCTCTTCGTCAACGGGGCCAGTAAGCGTCAGGGACGCACTGTTTTGCTGCACAGCATAGGGCCGCTTATCGAAACTTTTTGGTGGCGGCCAACCCCAACTTTCTTGCGGGCTAACCCACAGTGTTGAACCCCAATTATCGGCATCTAACGCACTTGGCTGCGCCAAAAGCTCTCTGTCTTGATACAACAATGAGCTGATGCGGCCGCCCGCTTGTGGGTCAACACGAAGCGTTAAATTACCCACTTCCAACTCAGCGCTGGCTAGCGCCGCATCAACAGCGGGCGCCGGATCTTTGGGTTCACATGAAAATTGGAGTAACAGCAAAGGTAAAAAAAATACTATTTGAAAACGCATAGATAGTTCCCGTTGTGGCACTTTGGGTGTAGTGCTTTTTAGTTAGCGCGTTTTCTCTCGCTCGAAAATTATTGGTATTTATAACTATTTATTATTGACCGAACTTGACCGCCGTAGTCGGCACCGGCAGCTCAGGTAGGTTATGGGCTATCATACCCAAACCCTTTTGATAGTAATTGGTGCTGAGCTGATGCTCGCCTAAGGCCGCCATCAGTCGGGCTAATTCAGCGTAGGTTTCCGGTTGCTGAATAACTTTTAAACTGGCTTCAAAATATTCCCGCGCCTTACCCCACAATTGATTACGCAAGGAGAGTCGCCCAAGCGCGAGCAACAGCATAGCATTGCGAGGCCGTTCTTTAAGCCAGGTCTCTGCAGTTAATAATTGCCGCGCCACATCCTCTCCATGCACTCGGCCGTACCAATCCAGCAATCGATCGTCCCAGTTTTTCTGCAAACTTTTACGCAGTAATAATTCCGCTTTGTCTTCGCCCTTATAGCGCACCAACAACTCAGCATAAGCCAAAATGAGCGCGGCATTCTGTTGGGTTTTCGCATCGAAACTGGACCAAGTTTTTACCAGCGCATCGATGGCATTTTCGCCGAATGCCCGCTCAGCACATTGCTCTAGTCGAAACACATAGCAGCGGCGTTCTAAATTTGCCAGCTCGCTATCGCTTACCGTTTTATGTTTTTTCAACAGCGGCAATAATTTTTCCAGCGATGCCCAATCCTCTAGCGCCACATAACTTTGACGTAAAATATCCAACACCACGGGATGATCTGGCACTTCATCGCGAATGCGCTCCAGCGCCGAAAGACATTGCTCGTAGCGCTTATCCATCAGCTCCATGCGCGCTTGTGCTAACGCAGTAGCCAAGGTGTATTGCGGTCCAAACTGTTCGGCCTTAGCTAGCAGCAGTTGCGCTTGCTCCCTATCGCCTAGCTCGTAAGCGGAACGCGCGGCCGCCAAATAATTGATAACCGGCACCATGGAGAAATCCGCGGTCTTGAGTAACTTCTTGCGCGCCAGCTTCCAATTGCCCTCCATGAAATCCACGAGGCCAGCCGCCAGCAACTTTCGGTTATTGTCGTCGCTACCCTTGATCACGAAGCGCGTCACGCCCAAAAAAGCACTAATAATCGCGAACAGAGCCCGCAATACAAACCACAACAGCAGGCTCGCAAGAAGCAAAATAAGTACCGCAAACCAAACGCTGGTTTCCAAACTGTAGCCATACAGGGAAATCAACATGTAGCCACTGTCTCTGGCTAATTCTGTGATTAATAATCCACCCACCAGCAACGCAATACCTACCAGAAATAACAGTCGCTTCATTGAGCCACCCCCAACTCCTGACGGTATTCGCTGATGTAGGTATCAAGGGCTCTGGCGCTGGCTGATACTTCCGGCAACTGCACCTCAACGGTTTTTTCCGAGAGCATTTGTAGCTGAGCCATGAGGTCGTTGCGGGCATCCGATACGGGGAAATACTCCAACATCCACTCGTTTACGAGCTGTAAATTGCGGCGGTATAAGTCTGTGTCCGCGCGCATAACCGCAAGCTGCGCTACCTGCAGTTTTAGTTTTAAGTTCTCTCGCACGCGCAATTCTTGGTCCGGCGCCAACAGGGGTTCCACCGGTTCCTCTAATCGACGCACCCTGACATAGCTACCCAGTTGCCGGGTAAAATTGCGCCAGCCCACAGTAATGCGCGACCATAAACTGTCGGGATTTTTTTTGATAACAGCAGGCTCTACTTCTTCGTTAGCAAACTCGCGTGGCGGTAGCGCCAAGGCCAAGGTGTTAATTTGTTCAACCACACCTTCTAATGCGAAGTAGAGCCCGGTGTAATCCACGTTATCGAGTTGATACAGCGTGTTTAAATCCTGCGCCAATTGCTTCCTAGCAATCAACAAGCCAGAGGGATTGCCCAGCTCGGTAGCGGCGCGTGCCAATATTTCATCGCCAAGCTTGAACAGGGCAATGGCATTGCTGGGTGACTTTTCCAAGTGCAAGCGCTGATTGGCTTGACGCAATAAGAACTGCGCTTCGCTCAGCAAATATTGCACGCGATGGTTAGAGGTCATTTGCGCTAAGCGCTGGGATTGCGACGCTAACTTGGCCTCCACATTGGTGACAAAATCGCCAAACTGTTGTTGGTTTTGCGCCTGAATCTGGGAAAACTGATTTAAACCTTGAGCAAACTCTTGTTGCAAGCTTTGGTTTTCACGCTCCAAGGTTTGCGCGGTGCTCGCAAGGGAAAGCAGATTTTCCTGCTGCAGCGTTAGCTGTTGAAATAACCAATAACTACTCGCAGCCGATCCAGCTAAGACGACGATCAGCGCCAACCAAAGTAACTTAGTTCCGCCGGCGGCCTGTTTTGGCGCCGACCTAGAGCGTTCGAGCGAATCAAACTCTGGCGCCTTGGGCTCGTTGGTTAGTTGCTTGGTATTTGAATCGTCGGTAGTTTGAACCACAGTAGGGCCTCTACGAATAATTATAAGTTTTAATTGTTTTGCACCAGTTGCTTTTCTAGCGCCTCGCACATGGCGCTATCGGTTGCATTTTCGGCAACCAATATTTGACTAAAGCCCATCTGGGCCGCTAGCTCTCCGACCCGCTGCCCGGGCACGAGCAAGGGCCAAGAGAGCCAAGCGTCGGGTGGCGATGTCGGCTTCGATGCCTGTAACAGCGACACCACATTCTGCAGTGATTCACCGCTGTGCACACTGAGCCAAGCATCACCTTCGCTTAAGGCCTGCGCAACAGCCTGCTCAGCAGCACTGGGCAGGGCTCGACGATAGAGCTCGCAATAATCTACCTGGGCGCCTCGCGCTTGCAAACTATCGCCAAGATGGGTGCGCCCGCCTTCACCCCTAAATATTAGGATACGTTGGTCTCGAACCTGCGCCATCTGCTCCGTTGCCAGCAGCGACTCGCTGTTCATTGCTTCGCTCACCGCCATGGCACCAACCACCGGCAAACCGGCGTCGAGTAGGGCTTCCCGCGTTGCGCTGCCAATGGCAAAGAATTGGCAGGCCGTCGGCAATTGCGGCCAAAATTGGTCGAGCCATGCGCAACCGTAATGCACCGCATTTTGGCTTACAAAGATTGCCATATCATAGCGGTCGAAGTCTAAAATCCGCTGGCGTATCGCCTGTACCGCCGCACTCGTATCGACCGGCGTTATCTCGAGCACGGGCACCGATAACACCTTAAAACCCAAGTTTTCGAAGGCCAATTGGGTCTTTGCCGCCTGCGCTGTCGGCCGCGTTAGCCAAATCCTCGGCTTCATGCGTTAGCGTACACCTCGGCCAAAATTTTATCTGCACCGGCACCAATTAGACGCTCGGCCAAGGCTACACCCATTTGCTCAGCCTGCGATACATCGCCGCGAATGTCATCGCGCAACAGGTTTTTTCCATCGACACTGGCAACCAAACCTCTTAGCCACAACTGCCCTTCTTGATGGATCGCAAAGCAGGCGATCGGCACTTGGCAGCCGCCCTCTAAGCGCTTATTCATAGCCCGCTCGGCTAACACTTGCTGCGCAGACAATTCATGATGTAGCGGCGCGATTAACGCCTGAATGGCACTGTCGTCTGTACGGCATTCGATACCCACAGCGCCCTGGCCACCCGCTGGTAATGAATCATCGGTGAGCAAAAACTCTTTGATTCGCGCCCTTTCACCTAGGCGAATCAGCCCCGCAGCGGCCAAGATAATGGCATCGTAGTCGCCGGCATCGAGTTTGCCCAAGCGGGTGCCGACGTTACCGCGCAGAAATCGAATCTGTAGATCTGGGCGACGCGCCAAAATTTGCGCCTGGCGACGCAAACTCGAGGTGCCCACCACACTGCCCTGGGGCAAATCGGCTAGCTTTTCATAGCTGTTTGAAACAAAGGCATCGCGCGGATCTTCGCGCTGACAGATAACCGATAAACCAAGCCCGTCGGGAAACTCCATCGGCACATCCTTCATGGAGTGCACTGCAATATCGGCTTCATTGTCCAACAAGGCGGTTTCTAACTCTTTAACGAACAAGCCTTTTCCGCCCACTTTCGCCAAGGGCACATCGAGGATTTTGTCGCCCTTACTGACCATGGGCACCAGTTCAACAAGCAGCGACGGATGCAGGGCTTCGAGACGATCTTTTACGTCGTTCGCTTGCCAAAGTGCCAAAGCAGAAGTGCGCGTTGCGATGCGCAGGCGTTGAGTCATGGAGCTATTCCTTACTGGTGATCAGGCATGCTTAAAAGTTTGTGCGCGCTATCATACCAGAGCGAACCACCAAAGCCGTAGGGATTAGCCTTAGAGCTTGGACAACAGCTCCTTCAGTTGTGGCACGTGTCGGCGACTCACCACAGGCTTAGTATCAAGGCCGGTTAGGCGCAATTTAAAATGGCCATCAGTACTGCGCTCCATCGCCTCAATGTACTCAATCGCCACCAGCGAATTGCGATGCACCCGTATAAACCGACCGCTAAACTCTTCCTCCAAATCTTTTAAGGTATCGTCGATCAAGGTCTCACCAGCCAAGTGATGCACCGTGACATATTTTTGATCGGCAATGAAAAAGCGCACGTCCACAAGGCTAATAAGTTCCACACCGCGACGAGTTTTAGCACTGATATGCTGGCGGCCCGAATGCTTTACCGGCGCCTCTTTCATGGCTTCTAGCTGCAAGCGGTTGAGCTTAACCGCTTTATCCAAGACCTTCTGTAGGTCGGCTTGCTGCACCGGCTTTAACAGATAGCCAACGGCGTCGGTACCGAAAGCATCCAAGGCATATTCATCATAGGCGGTGCAAAAAATAATGGCCGGCGCGTGATCGAGCTGGGCAATGCGCTTGGCCACCGCAATTCCGTCTTCGCCGGGCATACGGACGTCGAGCAACACCACGGCCGGATCGTGCTCTTCGATGGCCGCCATGGCCGCCTCGCCATCGGCGGCTTCTGCCACCACGTCGAAATCCGCCAGCTCCTCCACCAAACGGCGCAAACGTGCGCGCGCCAAGGGCTCGTCATCAACAATGAGTAGATCCATCTATCCCTCCAGGGGGTAATTTATACGCACCACAAAGTGCTCATTTTCAACACCGGCAAAACAGCGCGCCCTTGGACCAAAGTGCACAGCCAGGCGCTCGCGAATATTCGCCAATGCTATACCATTTCCGGGTGTTGGCTCAGCTTGGCCGAGCGGATTGCGAACCATTAGACGCATTTGACCGCCGTCGCCTTGTATGTCTATTTCTAATAGCCCGCCCTCGCGCCGCGCACCTATGCCGTGGTAGAGCGCATTCTCCAGCAGCGGCTGCAACAGCAAGCTCGGAATTAATGCCGACTCGGGTAAGTCGCCCACTTGCCAATGGATTTGCAGGCGCTCGCCCAAACGGGCCGACTCCATATCTAAATAGCGATGCGCCAACGCCAACTCCTGAGCCACTGGCACCAACGCCGCCTCCGACAGGCTAGCCCGAAACAGCGCGCACAAATCCTCCACCATGCGCTCGGCGCGCTTGGCATCCATGGCGATGAGGCTGGCAATACTGTTCATAGAGTTAAATAAGAAATGCGGCCGGATACGCGATTGTAGCGCTTGAATACGCGCCTCCAATTCGGCTCTTTCGCGCCGCTGCAGCTGCTGCTGCAGGTAAAAATAGTGCAACCCAATACCGGCAAATATCGCTGCCACTACCAGATCGGCGCCTAGGGAGGACCAATCTATCGGCAGCTCGCTCCACCAATAACCCAGAAAAAACCATTGCCCGAGCAGCGCGAAGCAAAAAGTGAGCGCCAAGATCAAGCCATAACTTGCCAGCAGTGCTAACCACAGAGGCCAGCGCACAAATAGCACGCGCAATCGGCAGATACAGCCAGCACTGGCCAAGGTGACCCACTGCACCATCAGCGAGGTCAGCGCTAAATCAATCCAATTCAGCCCCTCTAGGCCGTCATTATTGAGCTCGAGCAAAATAGCCAAAAGCTCAGCGATGACGACCAGGCGCAACAGCGAGGGGCCGGTGCATAAGTTGGGTAGATAAGTCGCGCCTTCAATTGGCTGCTTGGCAGTCAAACGTCCTCTCCTTGCATTAAAATTATTATTCGACAAGCACTGTAGATATTGCGCAACCTAAAGCGGCGAGCCACCCAAACAGACCAAACTAGCGCGTAGCTCCACCCTTGGCGGCTAAATATTGCGCGCTTGCATCGCCTATGGTCGCCACAGCCGGTATAATGCGCGCCTTTTTCACACACTAGCTAGCCGGAAGAGTGGCCTGGCTGTTTCTGTACAGAAACAGTAACGCATACCATTTCAGCAACTTCAGAACCGATAGGCAAACGCGATGAGTAACGACAATAGCATCAAACCTTGGGGCGGCCGCTTCAGTGAAGCCACCGACGCTTTTGTGGAGCGCTTTACCGCCTCCGTCAACTTCGATCAGCGCCTATATCATCACGACATCAACGGTTCCATTGCCCACGCCACCATGTTGGCGAAGGTTGGCGTACTCACCGAGGCCGAGCGCGAACAAATTATCGAAGGCCTAGAAGCCATTCGCGCTGAGATAGTCGCCGGAAAATTCCAGTGGTCGGTGCAGCTCGAAGACGTGCACATGAACATAGAGTCGGCACTCACGGCGCGCATCGGCATCACCGGCAAGAAGCTTCATACGGGCCGATCGCGCAATGATCAAGTGGCAACCGACATTCGTCTGTATTTACGTGACGAAATCGACGCTGTGGCCAAGGAGCTGACCCGTCTACAACAGGGCTTGGTCGAGCTCGCTCGCACCAACGCCAGCACCATCATGCCGGGCTTTACCCACCTGCAGACAGCGCAACCGGTCACCTTTGGCCACCATTTACTGGCCTGGAATGAAATGCTAGAGCGCGATTACCAGCGCCTAATGGATTGCCGCAAGCGCGCCAATCAATCGCCCCTCGGCGCCGCCGCGCTAGCCGGCACCACTTACCCCATCGATCGCGCCTACACAGCGCAATTACTGGGCTTTGAGGCACCCACAGAGAACTCACTAGATTCTGTCTCCGATCGCGATTTTGCCATTGAGTTCTGCGCCTTTGCCAGCCTACTCATGACCCACCTATCGCGCGCCAGTGAAGAACTGGTGCTGTGGACCTCGGCACAATTTAATTTCATTAACTTACCGGACAGGTTCTGCACTGGCAGCTCGATAATGCCGCAGAAGAAAAACCCCGATGTACCCGAGCTAGTGCGCGGTAAAACTGGCCGAGTCAATGGCCACCTGATCGCACTGCTCACGTTGATGAAGTCCCAGCCGCTGGCCTACAACAAAGACAACCAAGAAGACAAAGAGCCACTGTTCGACGCCATCGATACAGTGAAAGACTGCTTGCGCGCCTTCGCCGATATGATTCCCGCGATTCAACCGAGCAAAGACGTGATGTACGAGGCCGCCAAGCGCGGATTCTCCACCGCAACAGACCTCGCCGACTACCTTGTGCGCAAAGGTGTCGCCTTCCGCGATGCGCACGAAATTGTCGGCAAGAGCGTGGCTTACGGCATCGACAGCGGCAAAGACTTATCTGAGATGAGCTTGGAGGAGCTGCGCCAGTTTAGTAACACCATCGAGCAAGATGTCTTCAATGTCTTAACCCTCGAAGGCTCAGTTGCCGCGCGCAATCACATCGGCGGCACAGCCCCCGCACAAGTGACTGCAGCCAGCGAGCGAGCGGCGCAAAAGCTAAGCCGGCGCTAGGGCACTGCTGTCTCACAAAAAAAGACATGACCATCGTTAGGCTTTAAACCTCACAACATATGTGACATCTGGGCGTATATTTGGACATGAGTTTGGTGCCCGCACTAGCGACACGACGTGAATAGATCCATGTAGTCTCAACACCCGCATCCCTGCGGGTGACGGTCACTAGTGCGGGCACCAAACTCTCCCGCGACATAACTGTGGGACAGCAGTGGCGCTAAGGCCAATTTAAGGGGGCGCTCAGCCGCCCCCTTGCCTATACTAGAGCACGCGACCCCACTAGCGTGACACCATGGCAGCCGACGAAAAAGTACAACAACTTCTCACCTCCATCGAATTGCTCAAGGCCGAAAATCGCCAGTTGCAAGCGACTCTTGAAAACTACGCACAGGGGCTGCAATCGCGCGACAGCCACGAGCGTTTTTTCGATCAATGGGCGAGTCGATTAGCCAGGCCCGAAATTAATCAAGATATTCACCTCGCCCTAGCCGCACTCAATTTGCATCTAGCGCTTGATTTTCTAACCCTATTTGATTTCCGACCGGAGCAAAGCGCCTTTCAATACTGTCATGGCTACCCACCAAGAGACCCAGCCGCGACAGATGCAACCAAGCCCAAGTTAAATTACCCTTGGCTATTCAAGCGCATGCTGAAAAATATGGTGGTGGTTATTCAGCACCGGGATGATCTACCGCCAGAAGCGCAAATCGATTTCGACACGCTCAAAGCGCACGACATTGAATCTTTGGTTGCCATCCCGCATTTTGGCGCCAATGGGCTCATTGGCATCGGCACCTACGGGCTCAATAAAGCCCGCTTCCAATGGCAAGCACCTCAGATAAAACTGCTGGAAGATTTTACCAAAATCGCCTTTAGCCATATCGCGCAGCAACGCTTACTCGACCACCAAACAATCAGCGCAGATGTTCTCAGCAGCGTGCTTGAATCGGCCAAGGTTGGTTTTGCAATTTGGGATAGAAAAAGTGTTGACACCACCTACTCACCCAACTGTGCCAAGTTACTCGGTTATCACGAGCATGAGAACATTGACGTCTTTTCGCACATTCATCCCGATGACCAGCCCCTCGTTATCGAAAAAGTAACCCACACAATAAAAACCGGGCTAAACCACTCAGTTATTTATCGAGTGCTCGACAAAGATAAGAATATCCACTGGTATCAACAGCACGCCAGCACCATCAGAAAAGACAGCGATGGAAAAGTTAGCAGGGTCATTAGCAGCTTTATCAATATTGACGAAGAACACCAAGCTAAGCAGGAGCGCAAGCGGCTAAGGCGGCTCGAATCCGAGCTATTTAAACTCGTGACGCTGATTCATGCCGACCACGCCGTTAATTCAGACATCAACCAATTTACCCTGCGCTCGCTGGTAAATTTAGTGCCCGCCGAGCGATGCTTTATCTGCGTGCGATCCAATGCCGATGAAGCATTAAGTCTACGTTACGAATGGACCGCCGAGGGCATTAAAAGCCTAAGCGACCTATTCAAGAGTCTGCCCAATAAAAATTCGGCCTACTTCTCCGATGGCTCGCCCATTGGCATCGACCAGGTTACCGAGCAAAACCGGAAGCTCATTCCCATTGGCGACGACTGTCAATCGGCATTAATAATTCCGATAAACGCCATTCGAAATATGGCCACATTTCTTGTGCTAGAGCGGGTGAGCTATTGTCGGGAATGGAGTAACATCGATAAACGATTCGCCTCCACCATCGCCGATGCACTCGGCATTCACTATGTGCGCACCCGTCTAACCAAAAAGCTCATTCGCAGTGAGCAGCGCTTTCGCGAGGCCATGGAAACAACTCAGGATGGCATCTGGGAGTGGGATTTAGAAACTAATGCCGTCTACCTAAGCCCTGGCCTACTGCGCATCGCCGGCTACGAGGCCGACGAACTCCCGCACAAAGGTAAAACCCTCGCCAGTTTTTCCCACCCCGAGGAATTACCGCGGGTAAAAGCCGAAATGGATAAATTAAAGCGCAACGAAATACCTTTCCAAGAAGGCCTCATCCGCTGGATACATAAAAGCGGACGTACAGTGTGGGTGTACGGCCGAGCCCGCTGTGTAGAGCGGGATAACGCGGGCAACATAAAACGGCTTGCCGCCGTAGTAAGTGATCACACAAAAATTATCAAACAACAAGAGGCACTAGAAGCGGCTCGTAAAATTGCCGATGCGGCGAACACCGCAAAAACAGAATTTCTGGCGCGCATGAGCCATGAGATAAGGACGCCCATGAACGCTATTCTCGGCATGGCGCACCTAGCAAAAGACACAGACCTCAATGAGCAGCAAAGCACCTACATCGAACACATTGATCAAGCTGCACACTCACTGCTACACATCATTAATGAAGTATTAGATTTCTCCAAAATTGAAGCGGGAAAACTTTCACTCGAGTATCTGCCCTTTAGGTTTGAAACCCTATTCGACCAACTGGACAAATTACTCAGTTTAAAAGCCAGCGAAAAGGGTCTTGAATTGTTGTTTCAACCAGACCCAGAAATTCCCGAGTATTTAGAGGGCGACTCATTAAGAATCGGGCAGATACTCACAAATTTAGTCACTAACGCCATTAAATTTACCGAGACAGGGCAGGTACTGGTAAAGGCCAGACTGATCAATATTGAAACCGACAAGATACGCGTAAAATTTTCCGTACAAGATTCCGGCATCGGCATTTCCGATGCGCAGCTAACCCAACTATTTAACCCTTTTACCCAAGCCGATGGTTCAACCACTCGGCGTTTTGGCGGCACCGGCCTGGGCTTGTCTATTTGCAAACGCTTGGTCAATTTAATGGGCGGCGAGATTCGCGTCGACAGCAAAGAAGGTAGCGGTAGCTGTTTCGAGTTCGATATCAATCTCATGCCTTGCACGCAAGAGGCAATGCCCAGCCAAGATATTCCTAAATTGTCCGCGCTCAGAACCCTCATCGTCGACGACAACCCAACGGCACTCGAGGTCATTAACGCCACCGCCAAGTCACTTAAACTAGACACCCATATCATGAACAATGGCAAGAGCGCGTTGTCTGCTATGGCAAATAATAGCGGCCAATACGACTTGATTCTCATGGACTACGCCATGCCCGATATGGACGGCGTCAGCGCCAGCAAAGCGATTAAACAACTACCGCAAAAATCACCACCCATGATCATAATGGTGTCCGCTTGCGATAGGGAACAGATTATGACGGCCGCGAACCGCGGTATTATCGATGGCTTTGTCAGTAAGCCGATAACCCAGTCGCGACTGTACAACGCCATTACGCGGGTACTGGGCACTCAACCTAGCCCGGAGACATCAGCGGCGAAAAGCCAACGCAGCTGGCCGCAACTTAAAGATATACACCTGCTGCTCGTTGAAGATAACCCGGTCAATCAAAAAGTCGCTCAAGGCCTGCTGCAAAAGCAGCAAGTGAACATCACCATCGCCAACAACGGGCAAGAGGCCATTGATATCCTGTTGGCGCACGATCCCGCCTACTTCAAAGCCGTGCTGATGGACGTGGAAATGCCATTGGTCGACGGCTATCAAGCAACACAGTTTATCCGCCAGAAGCCAGAATTCCATGCCCTTCCTATTATTGCCATGACGGCCCATGCGATGAAGAGCGATCAACAAAAGTGCCTAGATGCGGGTATGAACGCTTTCGTCCATAAACCGATTAAACCGGCCGTTTTGTACGATACCTTAGCCAGTCAAATTCGCCGCTAAGGCAGGTTAAATCAATGAAACATGAGTTTAATTTTTAAACTAAGCTAGATAGTCTGGGATGTTGTGGCCTTGGGTGTTGCTTGGCCATAAAGGATGTAGTGACGCACACAAGATAACACTCAAGATAAAGAGAAACCGTGCCCATCATGGATAAGAAAGCACTTAAAAATCAAACGCTTATCGAAGCGCAAGCCCGTATCGCTGAGCTCGAAGCCGAGCTTAAAGCGGCGCGTCAGCCGACCTCTGTACAACCAGACGGCCCAATCGCGCTTGCGGATGCCGAGAGCTGGTTGCGTCGTATCATCATAAAACTCTTCGATAAAGACGACTCCGGCTCACTCAATGATGCCCTCGGCGCTCTCGGCGCTTTCCTTGAGGTGGACGAGTGTATTCTCGCGCGCGTGCACGAAACCGACCTATCCGTACAATTATTCTGGCAAAAGCAACCCGACACTCAACGCCTCAGCGACTTGGCCCAGCTTAACCTCACGCACATGCCAGAAGCACACCAAAACATGCTGCAAGGTAAAGCCAGAATTGATAACGATGTACTGGCCGGTGGCTACGCCAATGCCAGAGCTGAAAAGCTTATCAGCCATTTAGGTATTGGCGCCTACATCACCGTACCCGTGCTGCATCACGGCAAACTTCATAGCTTTTTAGCCGTATTACAACGGGATAAACCCCGGCATTGGCACTCTAACGACATACATGTGGCGGAGACCTTTGGCACAGTCTTAACCCTAGCGCTGAGCCGGCAGCAAGCAAAGCTAGATTTGAGCACCAGCCAAGAGCGGTTTCAAAATGCCATGGCAGCAACGCGTGATGGCATTTGGGAATGGAACCTTTTAACCCATGAAATATACCTGAGTGATGGCTTTTATCGCATGCTGGGTTATGAGCCACAAGAATTCCCAGCATCGCTTGAAAACTTAACCCGGGTCATTCACCCGGACGAACGACCGTGGCTAAAGAAGTTTATCGCCCTTGGCAATGGCACGCGAAAATTTAAACACACAGGCACCACGCGCGAAATCCGCTTTCAACATAAGGATGGCACAACAATCTGGTGCTTCGTGCGCGCCAAGCTCACTCATACAGATAGCCAAAATTTGCCACTCAGAATTGTCGGCGTAAATTCTGACATCTCGAAATTTAAAGCCGTTCAAGAAGAGCTGTCCATTGCCAAAACCCTAGCGGATTCGGCCAACCAAGCCAAGAGTGAATTTCTCGCCCGCATGAGCCACGAAATTCGCACCCCCATGAATGCCATTATCGGCATGGGCCACCTACTCTCCGACACTCGGCTCAATAGAGATCAAAAGGACTATTTAACCAACATTGATCAAGCCGCAAACGCCCTGCTCTCGCTAATCAATGAAATTTTGGACTTCTCCAAAATTGAAGCCGGCACCATTGTGTTAGAGCACACCCATTTTGATCTAGCCGACACGCTTAACAAGCTTGCCAAAAAAACCGCGCCAATAGCCGAGAAAAAAGGTCTCGAGGTGTTATTTCACATGGAGCCGGAGGTGCCTCACTTTCTCAAGGGCGATTCCCTAAGGCTGCGCCAGGCGCTATTAAACCTGATCGACAATGCCATAAAATTTACCGAGCAAGGCGATATTCAAGTCAACATTAGCAGCGCGGAAAACAACAAAGATTATGTCGCCTTAAAGTTTGAAGTGCGCGACACGGGCATCGGTATGAATCCGCAACAAATTAGCGAACTTTTTACGCCCTTCATGCAAGTTGATGGCTCTAGCCGACGTCGATTTGGCGGCTCTGGTCTCGGCCTAACGGTGAGTAAACACCTGATTGAATTAATGCACGGTAAGATTGCTGTCACCAGCGAGGTTAACAAAGGCAGTGTTTTTTCTTTTACCGCGCGCTTCGGCCACAGCCAAATCGGCTCCATACCCATGCGCGACAAATCGCAAAGGTTGCGCCATCTAAATACCTTGGTGGTGGACGACAATAAAGCTGCTCGGCAAATTCTCACCAACCTTGCCACCCATTTAGACCTAAACGTTACCGCCGCAGGCAGCGCCCAAGAAGCCTACGATCTCTTAAAACAAGCCGACAGCTCCGGCATCAATCCGTTTGATCTCGTGCTCATGGATTACAGAATGCCCCATATAGACGGCCTAACCGCAAGCCATGTAATAAAAAACGAGTGCCAGCTCAGCCATATACCTGCGATTATTTTGGTTTCAGCCCACCATCGGGACGAAGTATTTCAAAACGAGAACAGCGACTGCGTCGAGAACTTTATCTCTAAACCCATTAGCCAGTCGCATTTATTTGATGCCATCGCTGAAGTTTTTGGCGACAGTGTTTTCGAAACTGACAAAGATAGAATTCCCGCCGAGAAAGTCGCTGAAACCCTGGAAAACTGCCACATTCTTTTGGCTGAAGACAACATTGTCAATCAGAAAGTTGCCGTGGGCATTCTCAAGAAGATGAAAGTGAAAGTGACTGTCGCCAATAATGGCCAAGAGGCCATTGAGCATCTCAACAACAACCCCTGCAACACATTTGACGCAATATTAATGGATATGGAAATGCCCGAAATCGATGGCTACGATGCAACTCGAAAAATTAGAGCAGGGCAACACTGCGCAGCTATTCCCATCATCGCCATGACCGCACACGCCATGCGAGGCGATAAAGAACGCTGCCTGCAAGCGGGCATGGATGGCTATATTACCAAACCGGTAAAGCCCGAACTGCTATACCATACGCTCGCGACTTTTATTCAAAAGCAAATATCACAACAAAAAACGCTTTAATAGAATATCGATCACTGACAACATGCGATCCGTTGAGATAACGCACGACCCAATCTCCACTAGTTTAGACCGCGATACGGTTGCACAAGTGAAAGTTCGCTTTCTCGCACTCAACGATCAGCGTTTTCAACAAGCTAAGCAGCATTTAAGCTCCAGGCAGCAACAGTGCCTCGAGCTACTGCCTCTACTATTACATTTCAATCACCCGAGGCTGCCCGGCTATCAAAGCAAAGCGACGCCGTGCGGTTTTTCTAATTACAGCCCAACTAATCAACAACTCCAAGCGGCAAAATCATTGGCTAAAGGCTTTAAAGCGAATACCAGCCAAGCTAGGAAGCCTCCACTACTCGCCCTTTATGTGATGGGAAGCACAGGCACCATCGCACAAAGCCATAAGAGCGACATGGATTTTTGGCTTTGCCATAGTGCAGAAATCCCACAATCAGCACTCGCTGAACTGGAAAAAAAATGCGCCGCGCTAACCCAGTGGGCCAAGGACTTTGAACTAGACTGGCATTTTTTTCTAATGCAACCAGAGGCCTTCAGTCAAGGCGAACACGGTGAACTATCGAAAGAAGGGTCCGGCAGTTCGCAACATTTCTTGTTGCTAGACGAATTTTATCGCTCGGCCATCTTACTGGCGGGCCAAATACCGCTATGGTGGTTTATCACAACCACAGAAAAAAACGCCTACCGCAAAGCCAAAGACTCGATGATCGAAAAAGGGTTTTTACGCCCGCACGAGTGGCTGGATTTTGGCCCGGTAGGCGACGTACCGCCCTCTGAATTTGTATCAGCTGCCATTTGGCAACTCTACAAATCAATTACCTCACCGTTTAAATCCCTGCTAAAACTACTCATTCTTGAGGTTTACCTCAGTAAATACCCGCGTGTATTTACACTTTCCGATCGAATGAAAATGTTTGTTTATGCCGGTCAGTTCAACACCACTTCGCTAGACCCTTACCTGATGCTTCTGAACGAACTATCCTCCTACTTCATCGAGAGAAAGGAGTTTGAGCGGCTAGAGCTCATGCGCCAGTGTTTCTATTTTAAGTTGCAAAGGTCCTTTCAATCACTGGAAAAAGATAAGCGCGCCGTCGAACTTTTGCGCGCGATAGAACAATGGCAATGGCAGCCCATAAGTTTTGCACACCTAGATGCCAGCTCTAGCTGGAACGCGCAACAAGTTATGAACGAAAGACGAAGCGTGATAAATGAACTGACGGCCAGCTATAAAAGTCTTTTAGACATGGCTAGGCATTCACAGCCAAGCATCAATGTTAATAGTCAAGAGATCACCGTCCTTGGGCGAAAGCTACACGCTGCCTTCAGCAGAACCACCGGTAAAATTGAGCTTATTAACCCAAACATTAGCAACGATATACTGGCTAAGTTCGTGGTCTTACTCTGGGATACAGCCGCAGGTAACTGGCAACTCTATTTGACCAATGGCCGCTGGGAAAAATCCAGGTCGCCTATGAATGTCAGCAGCAACATTGCAGAACTATTTTGCTGGGGCCTACTCAACAATATTATCGATATTAATACTCGCATTAAAATTCAGGGCAACCTCAATCTAACGGCACCAGAGGTATCTTACTTAGTAAATCTATTTTCAAACCTAGAGTTAGATAGATATTTAAGCCCAACACATACAGCCTTTACTCAGCCGGCGCAATTGAGTTTTGTTGCCGTACTCACCAACGACCCAACCTTTTTGCAGCGCGACAACAGATTAAATGAAAAATCTTTCGAATTAGACCCGCTTAACACCAGTGACGGATCACTGGTGAAAAACTTTAGCGTTTTATCAATTAATTCATGGGCTGAGGTGCGGGTACAGAAGATTGGCGAAAAGCTCGAAGACTTACTGCACTGGCTTGTCGGTCAAGCAACCACCAATGCCACTGTACAAGTTCGCAATCTCAGCCTACAAAGCGCCGCCTTAATAGAGCAGCGGTTAAAGCTCTTGTGCGATACCCTATTGCAGCACACAGGAAGACATACACCGGAGAAAGACGCTCATCATTTGTTTGTCACCCTAGCCGATGAAAAATTTCTTTTAGTTCACTTCGATCATGGCTGGCAGGTGAGTAGCTTCGGCTCGAGCAGCGATCTATGGCAAGCACTATCTCAACCGGCGCCGAATTACCGCTCGCTCACTGTCGACCCTGCGTGCCACCATCACAAACTTATTCGAGCATCAGGTTTAACGCCGCTGACCGAGCTCAGCTCGAATAGCATTCAAATACTGTTTCGCATCGATGGTGCCAGCGCTCATGTTTACTGCAAAGATGAGCGCGGCAGCCTGTTTTATTTCGAACAAGCCTTTCACGATCAAGATGCGCTACTAAAACCCCTACACCATTTTCTGCGCGCGGTACTGCACAGAAACCCGATTCGCGGTGCGCAACCAATGTTTGGCATCTTTCCAATCGAGTTTTATGAAGTACTGGAGCGCGCCGAGACGCTAAAACTGGAGCGTCGACATGCAACCAGTGCCATCGGCAATATGCGTTTATTTGATTTACAGTTTTGCATCGAATCTTTGGATTTAGCGCTGGCGCCGAGCCAATGGCAATTGTCGGCCTGGCTTAACGGCGAGGCCATAGCACCCGATACCGGCGCGGGCTTGTTCCACACTGTGGCTCGCACTATCTTATCCCACCGTCAATCCGGTCAGCGCTACCCCTGCTACATCACAGATTTAGACTTATCCCTATGTGAGCACCAGCTGCCCCATTTCGATCAGCTGCAAACCAGTCATTACCTCAAGCTGAAATTCCAACTAGAGCGGGCGCTTAATCACGCCCTAAAAAGCCTGTAGTAGTTTTGCGCGAAAGTCGTTGAATTCGCAGGTTGAGAGGATGCCTAGCCTAACGCTATACTTGCAGCCCTATTTTTTAAGGGGTTTGCCCATGTCCAAGGCAATCTTTCTACTGTTCGCGTTAGCGCTCCTCACCCTGTCTGCTTGCGGTCAAAAGGGTCCTTTAGTGGTGCCGCAGCCCGAGCAATCCGACAATACCCAGACCCAACCGACACCCTAGGCTCAATACCATGTCTTACTTTCCTCGGCAGCAGGCGCACCTGTATGCAGAAGCGCTGCCCCTAGCCGACATTGCCCGGCAGTTTGGCACCCCAACGTATGTTTATAGCCGCGCGGCGTTAACCGACGCCTACAACCAATATGCGACCGCCCTAGGCGATCACGACGGCCTAGTGTGCTTTGCCGTTAAAGCCAATTCAAATCTCGGCGTACTCGGGCTATTAGCGGATTTAGGCGCGGGCTTCGATATCGTTTCTGAAGGCGAGCTAGAGCGGGTACTGCTCGCTGGCGGCAAACCCGAGCGCATCGTCTTCTCCGGGGTTGGCAAAACCGCCACCGCCATTCGCAAGGCGTTAGAAGTGGGCGTGCACTGCTTTAACGTCGAATCAGAGGCCGAACTCGAGTTATTGGCCGATATCGCTAAGCAGCTGGACACCAAAGCGCCGATTTCTCTGCGGGTAAACCCCGACGTGGACGCCCAAACCCACCCCTATATTTCCACTGGGCTGAAAGAAAACAAATTCGGTATCGATATTCAGCGCGCCCCGCAGGTGTATAAAAGAGCGGCGGCACTGGGCAGCTTGAACATCGTCGGTGTCGACTGTCATATCGGCTCGCAGTTAACCCAGCTCACGCCCTTTATCGACGCCTTAGATCGTCTATTAGCATTAATCGATACCTTAAAGGCCGATGGCATCGTGCTAAAACACATTGATATCGGCGGCGGCTTGGGCGTCACCTACCGGGATGAAACGCCACCACCCATCGGCAGCTTAATCGCGCAAGTGAAAGAAAAGTTGCAAGGCCGCAATCTCGCTCTAGTGATGGAGCCCGGGCGGTCCATTTGCGCCAACGCCGGCGTCTTGTTAGCGGAAGTGTTGTTTCTTAAGCCGACCGAACACAAGAATTTTGCCATTATCGATGCCGCCATGAACGACAACATTCGGCCCGCGCTCTATCAAGCCTGGCAGGATGTTCAGCCGGTAGAGCTGAAAACGACCGAGGCCAAAACCTGGGATCTGGTTGGCCCTGTGTGCGAAACCGGCGACTTTTTGGCCAAAGATCGCACCCTAGCCCTTGCCGCCGGTGACTTGATCGCAGTAATGTCCACAGGCGCCTATGGTTTTACCATGAGCTCGAATTACAACAGCCGGACTCGCGCCGCCGAAGTGATTGTGGATGGCAACCGTGCTTATCTAGTACGCGAGCGCGAAACGCTGGCAGATTTAACCCGTGGCGAGTCTTTACTGCCCTAAACATCGCACACCTTACACTTAAGGTTAGGAAACAACATGCGCTTGCGCTTTAGTAAAATGCACGGTCTGGGCAATGACTTCGTCATGATTGACGCCATTAGCCAAAAGGTGCGGTTGAGCCCTGAAAAAGTGCGCAAGTTAGCCGACCGGCGCTTTGGCGTAGGCTGCGATCAAGTGCTGATTGTGGAAGAACCGAGCAACCCCGATGTGGATTTTCGCTATCGCATTTACAACGCCGATGGCTCTGAAGTGGAAAACTGCGGCAACGGCGCGCGCTGCTTCGCAACCTTCGTGCGCGAGCGCAAGCTTACCGGCAAGAACAGCATTAAAGTCGAAACCTCGGCCGGCATCATGGAGCTGCATGTAACCAATGGCGACGAAGTGCGCGTAGACATGGGCGCGCCCATTTTAGCGCCCGCTGAAATCCCCTTTATCGCACCGGCACAAGCACCTAGCTACTCGCTTACCTTAGGCAGCGAACACTTCACCATTGGCGCCGTCTCCATGGGCAACCCTCACTGCGTGCTGGTGGTGGAGAGCGCAGCTAATGCCGAGGTGGAGCGCCTAGGGCCGCTGTTAGAAACGCATCCAGATTTTCCTAAAAAAGCCAACATCGGTTTTATGGAAGTGGTGTCGCGCAATGAGATCAATTTGCGGGTATTCGAGCGCGGTGCCGGTGAAACCCTCGCCTGCGGAACTGGCGCCTGCGCTGCGGTAGTAGCCGGCCGCTTGCGCGACCTGTTAGACTCAAGCGTAACTGTCAACCTTCCTGGCGGCAGCTTAACCATTGAATGGGCGGGCGATGCAAGTTCGGTGTTGATGACCGGGCCAACGGCGCAAGTCTTTCAAGGCCAAGTAAAAATATAACAGCAAGGATTGTTTACTGTGTCTGACCATGCCATTAGCGACGCAGAAGTAGCCAAATACCTCTCTGAAACGCCAGATTTTTTTGAGCGCCACGGCGAGCTTTTAGCCGATCTGCTACTGCCACACGACAGCGGCAACGCCATTTCTTTGGTGGAAAGACAAGTCGCTGTATTGCGCGAGCGCAATATGGACATGCGCCACCGGCTCAGTAAGTTGCTCGACAATGCCCGCGACAACGACAAGCTATTCGACAAAACCAAACGCCTGGTTTTAGCGCTGCTCGAAGGTCGCAAAGCCGAGGACACTATTAATTCCCTGTATTACAGTTTCGACAAAGAATTCCAAATTCACTTTACACGCTTGATTATCTTCCGGCCGCAACCGGGCAAAATCGGCCAGGCCCGCTGTGTCACCCTGCACGATGCGAAAATTCCGTTAGCGAAAATTCTAAAAACCCAAAAGGCCATTTGCGGCCAACTGGGCAACGAAGAGAAGGCCTATTTATTTGGCGAGCAAGCACCGCTGGTAGGCTCGGCCGCCGTGGTACCGCTTATTCACGGCACCTGCTTCGGCTTGCTGGCCATCGGCAATCGCGACGCCACCTACTATCGCTCCAGCATGGGCACCCTGTTTCTGAATTACATCGCGGAAATTCTCAACCGCACACTGCCCTACCAGCTGGATCATTGATCCATGGGCGCGTCATGACCGACACGCCACTACCATATAGCGACGAAATATCGCGCTTTTTGCGCTACCTTGAACGCGAGCGCAACCTATCCCTGCACACGGTAGCCGCCTATCAGCGCGACCTCAGCAAACTGCAACACTGGGCTAAGGATCAAGATCTCGCCCTAACTGGGCTCACCGTGCACCATCTTCGCAGGGCCTTAGCGCAACTGCACCGGCAGGGGCTAACCGGGAAAAGCCTCAGGCGCTGGCTATCGGCGCTGCGCAGTTTCTTCGCCTACGGGATTAAACAAGCTTGGTTAAAACACGACCCCAGCGCCGGCATCAGCGCGCCCAAAGTAGACAAAAAATTACCCAACACCCTCGATGTGGACGAAGTGGGTAAGCTACTCAGCTTTAACAGCGACAATGAACACAGTGCGCGCGACCGGGCACTGCTAGAGCTCACCTACTCCTCGGGTCTGCGCTTGGCCGAGTTAGCCAATTTAAATCTCACCGACTTAGATCTTGCCGACGCCACCGTCACCGTCACCGGTAAGGGCCGTAAAACCCGCATACTGCCGGTGGGGCGCTTGGCTAAAGCCGCCTTGCAGCAGTGGCTAAAGGAGCGCGGGCAATTTACCAGCGGCGATCAACCAGCCCTGTTCGTCAGCAGCCGCGGCACGCGCATTAGCCACCGCCGCATTCAGCAGTTGTTCCACGCCTATAGCTTGCAACAAAGCCTCGATAAATCCGTACACCCGCACATGCTGCGCCACTCTTTCGCCAGTCACATGCTCGAATCTTCAGGCGATTTACGCGCGGTGCAAGAATTGCTGGGCCACGCCAATATTGCCACCACACAAATTTATACCCACCTCGACTTCCAACACTTAGCCAAAGTTTACGACCAAGCGCACCCCCGCGCCCAAGCGAAAACCACGAAGGACAGCACATTCACTAAAGACCGCACAGAAATCGCGGGCTTTGACCCTAGCCAGCCCTGAGCCTACCGTGCTAGTCTCATAGCACAGACGTCAAAAGACCACGCGCTTGCGCTGGCACAGTCATAACAACAAACACGTCTGCATTGGGGTAGGTGTAATTTGACCAGCGGTATCAAACTCATTAGCTTTGATTTAGACAACACGCTTTGGGACGTGGAACCTGTTCTCCATGCCGCGGAAGCAACCACACAAGCTTGGCTCGAAGAATTCTGCCCCAAATTGTTCAAGCGCTTTAGCGCCGAGCAGTTGCGCCAGGCGCGCATGGAGTACTGGCACAACCACCCAGAATTTAGGCATCTCATCACCCGCGTTAGGCGCGACAGCTTGCGCATTAAGATGATCGAAGCCGGTTACTGCCTGCTAGACGCCATCGAACTTGCCGACATGGCCATGGAAATTTTCCTCGACGCCCGCCATAAAATTCACTTCTACGACGACGCTCTCGCCACCCTGAATCAACTATCACCCAGCTATACACTAGCGGCCATCAGCAATGGCAACGCCAACCCCAAGCGCTTGGGCTTGCATCAGTTCAGTTTTCACTTGAGTGCCGAGGAAGTCGGCGCCGCCAAACCCAGCCCAGAGCCCTTTGAACTGGCCATGGCCATGGCGGCAATCAGCCCCGATCAAATGATTCACGTCGGCGACTGCCCAAAAGATGACGTTGCCGCCGCCGCTAGCCTTGGTATTAAAACCATCTGGCTAAACCGCAACAACCAAGCCTGGCCAAGGGCAGAAGTTCAACCCGATCGCACGGTGACCACCTTAAGCCAACTGGCCAACGCGATTTTTGAATTGGAACAACCCAATCACAGCTTTCAAGCGCAATCAGCCTAAGCCGCTTAGATGGCAGAACTGAAACACAGTAAAACCAAAACCAGCTTCTACCGGCGGCTCTACATCGCCTATCTTATTGATCGAGGCATCAATACGGTACCAGCCATAACCGCGGCCACCGGCATGCCCAGACGCACCGCTCAGGACACGCTTTCGGCACTGCACGAGCTCGGTATCGAATGTGAGTTTGTTGGCGCCAACAAAGATGGTCACTATCGCATTCGCCAGTGGGGGCCCATCAACCAACAGTGGCTGATAGACAACCTAAGGCTGATTCAACACACCCTCGAATACCCCGCGCTATAAAACCCCGGGACACAAAAAAGCCGAGCTTAGCTCGGCTTTTTTCTAACACTCATCGCAGTTACTTAGACGCCGTCACCATGTGATCGACCGCGGCCTTGATCTCATCGTCGGAACAATCCATGCACAAGCCCTTTGCTGGCATGCCGTTCAGGCCCTTAATCGCGTTGGTGTATAGCGCGTCAGTACCTTGTGCAATACGCGGCGCCCAGGCCGCCACATCGCCAAGCTTAGGCGCACCGGCGGCACCTGTCGCATGACAAGTAAAGCACTTAGTCGAATACACTTGCTCGCCAGTGCGCGGACCTGAAGCCACAGCAGCAACTGGCGCCGCAGCACAAGATTCGCCTTCCAAACATGATTTACCAGCGGGCGCGATACGGTCGGCAATCTCTTGGTTGCGATCGGCCAACGTTACCATCGACAAACTCAAACCCAGACCGGCGGCGGCAAGCAAACTAAATACCTTTTTCAACTGGCTCACTGAAAATCCCCTATTATTCCCCAATGGCCACAATTGGCCGAAAGGCTGCATTATAGCCACAAAGAGTGCCCTGCGGAAACAACGCCGTAAACGCACCAACCATAGACGAAGCCGCGCCGGATGCGTATCATGCGCGCTTTCCACACCGCGGCTCGCCTCAGTGGGATGAATGAAGTTTAAGCACCCATAGCTCAGCCGGGCTGTGATCAGCTGGGTGGAGCCGGAATCAGCGAAGCACTGCTTCGCCCGGCGCAACGACCGACAGCTATGCTGGCGGGCCGGCCCCGAAGGGGAGCGCGTAGCGGTCTATCCGCTTAGCTGAGCAGCACAAGATTCAAAACGTACGAGAGCATCCAGACTCGTACGAAAAAGTTTAAGCACCCGTAGCTCAGCTGGATAGAGCGCTGCCCTCCGGAGGCAGAGGTCTGGGGTTCGAATCCCTTCGGGTGCGCCAAATAAAAAACCCCACGCCAAAAAGCGTGGGGTTTTTTATTTGGCAAATCCGGAGGATTTGATGAGAACCCCCGGTTCGAGCCGGAGCGAAGCGGAGACCAGCGACCAAAGGGAGCTCATCCCTACGGAAACTCGTGCCCAACCCACGCCTCTCACCTAACCAAGCGTGGGGTTTTTTATTTGGCAAATTTCGTTAACCGAAATTGCCGGCCATTGGTCAATTGACCGATGGCGTTCACTCGGCATGCAGGAGCCCTGCATAGACGCCTCGTTCACCCAAAGGATTTGATGAGAACCCCCGGCTCGAGCCGGAGCGAAGCGGAGACCAGCGACCAAAGGGAGCTACTAATTGTCAGGAACAATTTAAACCGCGCCAGCGCCGCGTAGCGGGCAGGTGCAGGATGCACCTGAGTTACAAAATATCTGGAACATTTTGAACCGCAATAGCGCCGCGAAGCGGGCATGGGCAGGACGCCCATGAGTTACAAAATATCTGGAACATTTTGAACCGCAATAGAGCCGCGAAGCGGGCATGGGCAGGACGCCCATGAGTTACAAAATATCTGGAACATTTTGAACCGCAATAGCGCCGCGAAGCGGGCATGGGCAGGACGCCCATGAGTTAATCCCCCTCCTCTCACCAAAACGCAGTCAAATTTAAACTCCTTTCTGCCTCACGAAACGAATAGTACGGCAGCGCTTTTAGCCAATGCAGTTCCTGTGAACATCTGTTAAGCATTAGGCCGGCTTTTTCAAACTCACATTCGACAAAAAACATAACGCGTGGGCCCGACCATCCTGCTGCTTGCTGAAATGCCGGCAGGGCGCCCATCACCCAACCACTTCACCGCTCCAACAGTGCTTTCCATGCACTGAGTCGCTCGCGCCACATCCATGTGACTTGCCTATAGGACGTAGGTACACTTGGTGGACAGGACGTCCAAGGAAAGTGTCATGAAGTGGTTGGGTGAAGGGCTTTCGCAGTTGGGTGAGCGCAGAAAGAAAGGCGACACCATGTCGCTGATTAATACTGTTTTGCAATTTCAACTCAACAAGCAAGGATGAACTATGACTGACAAGATAATGCAATTAGTGCATTGCACCTACTCTAATGGTGATATTGATTACGAATGGAATAAGGATGTAGGAGATATTTATCACACTTTGAAGCGTTAGCTGTGTACTCACTCGGCTTTGCTGACATCTTCAAAACAATCATCGCAGGTTATTGGCTCAGAGCTTTTTGTTTTATCCAATGTATCGCAATTTCCAGTGGTTCTGTTTTACTAGTATCGTGTCCTAATGATGGAAACAGAACATACTCAAAAGGTCTGCCCTTGGCTTTTAGTACATTTAGGTGCTCTACACACATTTTGACTGGGATCTGTATATCTTGTTCCCCAAAAAGCCAAAGACTCGGTATTGACAGAGTGCTCAAATAAATTTTTGGATCTGTAGCTTTAAACTGGTATTTATCAGGGTCATTTTCAGTGTGGTAACGCGCATCTTCATCAGTATGATTTTCCCAAAAATCTTCTCGACCATTGGTATAGAACTGAAATCTGAGCTGCTCTAGCGTGGTGATTGTTGGACTACTAAAGAGGACCATAAATTCTACTAACGGATTTCTAGCTGCGGTGATTGGAATAATCCAGCCTGCTTGACTTGCTCCAACAAGACCAATTGGCAAATTTTTGCTATGCTGGTGAATAACATTTATCGCTGCACTTGCGTCTTTTGCTAGCAGAGTTAGATTATCAACATTGATATTATTGGTTCCCACCTGCGGTCCAACATAAACTCCACCAGACTCTCCAACTCCGCGCTTGTCATAGGTCAAAACTAGCAAACCATTCTTGGCTAATAACTCTGCCAACTGTGTCATACGTGGTACTGGATCAGAACCATGCACTAACACAACTGCGGCTTGAGCATCTTTAGGGTCATATATGCTCCCAGCTAATTTAACGCCTTCGCTTTCAAAAACTATCTCTTTGACCAAGATGGAGTCCTTCGCCTGATTTGGAGAACGACTTTGATATTCGCCGATTGTAGTGCAACCTGATGCAAAAAATAGTAAAAATAACAGAAAACTTTTTAACACAATATTTAGGTAATTCATGAGTAGCAATTCTCCAATGAACAGCTAACGCCCGCAGCATGGGCAAAGTTGAAGCGCAGCGGAAACTTTATCCAAATGGCTGCGATTGTTAGGCATTTTTTCCGCACTCTGATCGTACTTACTTTCCAGCTCTTCAACGCCTTGCTGAAGCTTCTCCATGTGTTCGGCATCAGCTTTTGAATTGAACTCAAATTGCGCATCCAGCTCCTTAACATTTGCACCTTTGGAAATTAGATAATTCACTATTTCTTGATGCCCAAAGTCGTCCGCTACTTTCAATGGAGTGAAGCCGCCTTCACCTTTCTGTCGGATGTTAATTCCATTTTCCACAAGCAGCATGACTGCTTCAAAATCCCCCCATACGCAGACACAATGCAAAGCGTTATCACCGAAGCTGTTCGTGTCATTTATATCGCTTAAGTTGACGCCAAAAAAATCTGGAACACTCTCGACTTGATTCAGCAAGTCTCTTACAGCCTGTTTCATTGCGTATGCCTAACGCCTTTGTCAGTTGCGTTTTGGTTGTAGTGGAGTTTTGGGGTAAAGTGGCGAAGCCACCCCAAAACGGAGCGTAGACCAAAACGTCAACTGGACAAACTTGTTACATGCATTACTTGAATCCATTTATATCAAGCTCTTCACGTGTTTCGAGCACTGTAAGAAAGGGCTCATTAAAGTGCTTACTCTTTGCTGTATATGAAAGACCAATTTCTCTAAGCGGCTTACTTGTCTCCCATTGCTCAGATATTTTTTGATGATAAGCATTTCGGGCTTTGTAAAATAGAACACCCAACCAAATGATGATCGTAGGTAAGGCTGCGACTCCTAAGGTTCCAATAGCAGACTGAACATCATAGGATTTGAAAATAAGCATCACAATTAGGCCACCACAAATATACAGAGACCAATAAAACTTGGTTTTCGAAGCTTCATATTGATCATAGCATGCGTCATATTCAGGCTGAAGCACGTCTAGTTGCCTCATAGAACAAGCAATTGTTTTTCGTTGTTCTTCGTTAAATACCATATTGGCCTCTAGGGCATGTAACGCCTTAATAATGGGCAACCTGGAGCGAAGCGGAAGGTTGTCCAGCCGAAGGCGACATTGATTGAATTGTTAAGCATTTGATAGTTAGTAGTATATTGTTTTGATTGATTCAGTGGAAAATTCATTGCTTCTAACTAAATTTATTTTAAGCATGGAAATTAAGTCCAGACTAAGAAATGCATCCTTCTTAACAACCTCCTCACAATACATTGTATAAGCCACCCCGGCTTCAATAGTTGCTGTTAGCTCAGGAAAGGAATATGTAACTCCGTTTCCACACCTAAATACAAAACGATAATTTCCCGCTTGTAGTTGAATCGATTTATGGGACGCATTTATTGGGATAGGCTTGATTACTTTGATATTTTCAGTCGTATAAACCTCATGAACGTAGGCCAAGTGCTCATAATTGTTTTTCTCTGGTTTATACTGATTGATCGTTGCAAGTTTCGACTCTTCGACGAAAGAGGGATTGTATATAGCAGGAGCTTGAGCACATCCGGCAAGAAGTACAACCGTGAGCAAATATATAGCTTTCAATTTGATCTCCAATGGATGCTTAACATTTTAATTCTGTGCCGGCTCGGTTTGCTCGCTGGCGCCTAAATCAACATCTACAAGCTGTTGATTTACCTATTTAAATTTTTCGAATCATAGCATGGGCGAAGCAAAACGTGCGCGCTTGGTAGCTAGAACACGTGGTCTCAGTATCCTTTTTTCTAGATACGTAACTCATTGTTTTACCTAGGGTTATTTTTCGCGGTGGGTGGAAACCGTGCCGGCACGGTTTGTTTTCGAGCCAATTTTTCTGAAAACTACTAGTTTACTGTACAAAATCCCATTGATTTCTCTGAAACGGAATTTTGGTGTGGCACCTAAATTTTTGTCTGTTTTACAAACAAAAACGCCTACAACTATGTAGGCGTATATAACCGCGATTTAACAAATGACCTCAAGCGTTATTTACGCCCGTAGCTGAGCCAACTCTGCCTTACCCTTTTCCTCCGCCTCTTTTTTCATCACGCGAATGTGGGGCTGGCCGTTTAAGGTTTGAATGCCGTGCATTTCTAAATCTTTACGCTCGAACACATAGTTCGCAATGGCGGCTAGGATTTCAGCGCTCAGTTCTTGTCCCGGCACTACCAAGGGGATACCCGGTGGATAGGGCACGATTTCATCGCACACTACA